>NZ_JANXSO010000037.1 GCF_025352645.1 Iodobacter sp.
GTCGCTATTTGGCAGAAATGCAGTATCGATTTAATCGGCGTTTTGATTTGTGCGCCCTAATTCCACGAATGCTACATGCATTACTCATAGCTAAGCCTTGCCCGCGTGGGAGATTAACTGAGCAAGAGACATAATCAGGTATTGTTTTGTTTGGGTATTGCATTACTTATAATTACCTATTACTTTCAAATTACTTGTTTTGTTTTCAAATTTATTGATTTTAGTCTTTGTTTTTGTTTGTTTTAAATTGACCATTTTATTTTAAATACTTACTATATGCTTTTGAAATGCATGTAGTGAAGTAAAGATGAAATATCAAGTTGTCGGCGAATTACTTACGAAGTACCGACAAATTTTTGCTGCAGCGTGGCAAATCCGCAAGCAGCAAGATCTACCCCCTAAAAGCGCTGACGAGCTTGCCTTTTTACCCGCCGCACTAGAGCTGCAAGAAAATCCCCCTCACCCCGCCGCCCGCATCACCCTTTGGGCTTTGCTCGCTTTCATTCTGATTGCGCTTGCATGGGCCTGCCTTGGCAAGATTGATATTGTGGCCGTGGCACCTGGCAGATTGATTGTGTCTGATCGCAGCAAGACCATTCAGCCCTTAGAGGCTGGGGTGGTGAAATCGATTCATGTGCAAGACGGGCAAACCGTGCAGGCGGGGCAGCTGTTGATCGAGCTGGATGCCACCGTTTCTGGCGCAGAAAACACCAAGCAGCAAACCAATCTGCACGATGCAGAATTAAACGCGCTGCGCGCCAAAGCCTTGCTCGCCGCTTTAGATAGCGGGCAATTGCCTGTTGTTAATCATGTGGCGGCGGGTAAGGAGCTGCAATCTTTGCAAGCCAGCCGTTTAGCCCTTAGTCAGTGGCAGGAATTGCAAGCCAAGCTATCTACCCTAGATAGTGATACTTCACGCAAGCAGGCCGAGCGGGCTGGGGTGCAAGATCAGATCGCTAAGTTTGAGCAAACCTTACCGATTATTAAGCAGCGCGAAAAAGATTTTCAGGATTTAGCCCTGCAAAATTTTGTTTCCAAACACGGCGTGCTAGAGAAACAGCAGGCCAGAATAGAGGCCGAGCAAGATTTAGCCAACCAGCAGCATAAAAAATCAGAGCTAGACGCGGCTATTCGCGGCAATGCCCAGCAAAGAATCGCCATTCAGGCAGAGTTTCGCCGCACCCAACACGATCTGCTCACCCAAGCCAGCGAGCAAGCCCGCTCGTTTACCCAAGACGTGGTTAAAACTGGGCAATTACAAAAACAAACCCGCCTAACCGCGCCCGTCGCCGGAATCGTGCAGCAACTGGCCGTACACACCGTAGGCGGCGTAGTCACCCCCGCGCAAGCCCTGTTGGTGATCGTGCCAAAAGATGAAGCCGTAGAGGCCGAAGTGGTACTGGAAAACAAAGACATTGGCTTTGTCAATGCCGGGCAGGCCGCCGCTATTAAAATTGAAACCTTTAATTACACCAAATACGGCCTAATTGAAGGATTAGTGAGAAACGTCTCTTTTGATGCCGTGCCTGATGAAAAATTAGGATTGATTTATCAGGCCAGAATTAAATTACACAAAAATAAAATGAATATCGACGGTAAATGGCTAAAGCTAGCACCGGGGATGGCGGTAACGGTAGAAATTAAAACGGGGCAGCGCAGAATTATTGAGTATTTCTTATCGCCACTAATGGCGCATGTTTCGGAAAGTACACGGGAGAGGTAAATTTAATGGGGGCCCATTAACATAGCCTATTAGTGGGTTGTTTAATAATTAAAATCATAAGGTGTATTTTCTATGAACAATTTTTTATTGAAAATAATGATAGTTATTCTTTCTATTAATATTTTATTGTTAAGTGTCGCTTGTCAGAAAAGAGAGACGAATATAAACGAAAAAAAACCAATTAGGGATTGTTATAGCGAGGTAATGAATGATAGAAATAATTTAAGTAAATTTGTCACTGTTAATGGAAGAAAAATTGCACTGCCTACTGCGTATATTCAGAGGATGTATTTTACAGCAGACTGTACAGTGGAAGAGATAGAAATGAATATTGCTTTGATTAATGGGGAGTTATCGCCATGGTATAAAATTGATGACCCTATAAAAGAGATTGGAGGGGGGTAGTTGAATCCTCTCCAAATGCAACGATGTTGGTACGTTTTATGGAGGATTTACCTTGGTCAGTTGCGCTTGAAAAAGTATCAATAAAATGTGAGCCACGTATATTAATCCCAGAAAAAGGAATAGCGTATTTTAGCCGAAATGATTGTAAAAATTATAGTAATGCACTTCCACAGATTTCCGTTTTAGATGGCAATAATTACTATGTAAGTTTTTACTGTGATACCCCATCTGATAAAGAGGGGGGAGAGTTAACGACTATTGCACAACTTGAGAAATTTAATTTAGTAGGTGCAGATAATGGTTGTTATGGAAGAGGATTGTTTTACCCTGATATATCTATTAATTTTCTTATAATTAGAAATAAAGGAAAGCCACATATTGATGTGGATGTTGAAATGTTTAAACAATTAGCAATACTTTTGCGAAACGCGTATCAAAATTAAAGGAAATTAATTATGTCTTATCATTGTCGTGTTTAAAAAATGGCAACGTAGGGTAATTGAGTATTTCTTATCGCCGCTTATCGCACATGTTTCAGAAAGTGCACGGGAGAGGTAAATTTAATGGGGGCCCATTAACATAGCCTATTAGTGGGTTGTTAAATAATTAAAAGCATAATGGTGTATTTTCTATGGTCAATTCTTTATTAAAAATAATGATAGTTATTTTTTCTATTAGTGTTTTATTGTTAAGTGTCGCTTGTCAGAAAAGGGAGACGAATATAAACGAAAATAAAGCAACTAGGAATTGTTATAGCGAGGTAATGAATGATAGAAATAATTTAAGTAAATTTACTACAGATAACGAAAGAAAAATGGCGTTACCGACTGCGTATATCCATAAGCTGCGTTTTACGGCGGATTGTAAGGTGGAAGAAGTGGAAATGAATATTTCTTTGATTAATGGGGAGTTATCGCCATGGTATAAAATTGATGACCCTATAAAAGAGATTGGAGGAGGTTTAGTTAATTCTTCTCCGAGTGCAGTAATGTTGGTACGTTTTATGCAAAACGTGCCAAAGTTAATTGATTTTGAAAAAAAAGAAATAAAATGTAAGCCGCGTTTGTTAATTCCAGAAAAAGGAGTGGCTTATTTTAGTGATGATGATTGCAAGCTGAGCTTTGAGTACGAAGTGCTTCAGTTTTATATTACAGATGTAAGTGAGAAAAAATACTTCGTAAATTATTATTGCAATGTTCCATCAAAAGAAGAAGGTGGTGATTTAACTACGATTGCACAACTTGAGAAGTTTAATTTAGTAGGTCCAGGTGATCGTTGCTATGGAAGAGGATTGTTTTACCCTGATATCTCTATTAACTTTCTTTCCATACGTAACGAAGGGAAGCCGCATATTGATGTGGATGTTGAAATGTTTAAGCAATTAGCAATACTTTTGCGAAACGCGTATCAAAATTAAAGGAAATTAATTATGTCTTATCATTATCGCTTTTCAACTGCAGAGCAATCACGGTTGCTGGCGGCGATTGCGGCCTCTTCTGCCGATCAAGCTTCCCCTAAAAAAGCTTCGAGTGCTGGGAATTATGTGCCATTTTATACGGCATTGGCAGATACACTTGAAGGACGATTAAAAACGGGAGCGACGGAAGATGGGCGTTCTTTAACCACTGAAGAAAGTAAAGATTTAGCCAGTGCGGCATTGTGGACTAATGTTGCTATTTTGGCCAATGGCGGAAATGGGGCGCAATCGACATTTATTCGAGATTATACCAAGCGGCAGGGCGAGTTACGAGGCGTGCCAATTGATGATAGCAAAATGCAATTGGCATCCAATGGTGTGGCATTTAATTTGATTCACAATCTTAAAAATGAACCAACATTTCCTTGGTACTGCCCGAGTATTGATTCGATTGCATCAGCAGATGCCTCATCAATTGGTGAAAATCTATTCTCAAGCTTAGGAAAAAAAGATACTGCGGTATCTCACAATAGTGCGTGGTCCGGTACGATTGGCTTTACCTTATTGGGGGGCAGCTCTCCTTATGAAACATGGCGCTTGGTTGGTGCGGGTGATTCAAAGGATCAAGAAAGTTTTAATACACTTGATGATTTTAAAAATATATTATTTGCTATTGATTCATATGACAAAGCACTTAAATCATCAACAATGACGGGAGCAGGTTCTTTTGTTGAGTTTTTAGCAAAATTGTCTAATCCACTGTTTGCTCCATTTGTGAAAGTACCGGCAGATCTACGTTCACAGTATCAAATTGCATCTAGTAGTGGTGTTTATTTGCCCTTTATCCAAAATATAATGAATGCCACTCCATTGGGGCCGATTGTTCGTGTTTTAATGGATCTAGGGTTGCCAGTGGCTTTGACTATGCTAAAGCAAACTTATAGTGGTGAAACATTAAAAACGCCTATTGATGAAAAAAACTATCAAAGTAATTTAAAGCAATTTTTTAGCTACGCTAATATCACGGGAGAAAAACAACGTAGTCTTGGAATTGAGTGGTTGGGTGATAAAAAAGCTAATCAATTAGCTGCTTTAGCGAGTAGTGATAAAAAATATTTGAATGCTTTGGTTAACCTGAGTGCATTTAGTTTGGATTTGCCTAATTATGATGGTCGTGATTTATCGCTGTATCAATCCAATACGAATGAAGGTAAATATACTGAACAGTATATTGCAGATCGTTCAGTAATGTTGGAAGGCATTATTTTTAATGCATTGCACAAACAAAATGCACCTATTTCTAAAACATTCTCCTTTACTGATCTAGCAACTGGGCAGCAATTATTAGCACCTGGGGTAATTAATCCATTAGCCATTTTTGGCCATGATGATCAGCAGGGCGACAAAATAACGGGTGGATCAAATAATGACCATCTATATGGTCTAGGTGGCAACGATAATCTTATTGGAGGAAAAGGCGATGATTACATAGAAGGGAATGATGGCAGTGATATGCTAGATGGTGGCTATGGAAAAGACACTTTAATTGGCGGTAGTGGCAAAGATATTTATTACGCAGGGGCTGGCGATACGATTATTGAAACCGGCAAAGACAGTGAGATCTATCTTGGTGCCCAAAAAACACGCTTGGTTGGTGGGCTGCCGGTTCCTGGGGTAAAAGATGTGTGGCGTAGCGCTGATGGCGCATTTACATGGGTGCGCACTGCCCCAGATACTTTTTTAGTACGTGGGGCCGCAGGCACCATAACCATTAAAGATAGCTCGCAAATTGGTAAGGATGGAAGCTTGAATGTTTTAGGGCTTACGTTAATTGCTGAGGAGGATGGCCCTTCGTCTTCCCCGCCGCCGCCTGGTTCTGGTGGCCCCTTCGGTGGTGGTGTTGATCCATCTGTTTCTGGAGGATTTACGGGTGCAATGCGCTGGCAGCCGCGCCGTGATCCGCTGACGCTTGATCTAGATCGAGATGGTTTGGAAACGGTAGGAACAAAGGACGGAGTACTGTTTGACCATGATGGTGACGGCTTAAAAACGCAATCGGGCTGGGTGAAACCCGATGATGGCTTTTTGGTGCGTGATTTAAATGGCAATAATGTCATTGATAATGGCAGCGAATTATTCGGGGATGCGACGCACAAGCAAGATGGTAGTTTGGCAAAAAATGGCTTTGATGCGCTGGCAGATTTGGATAGTAATAAAGATGGCAAGGTGGATATCAATGATGCCGCATTTGCATCGCTCAGAGTGTGGCGCGATATCAATGGCAATGGCCTCACGGATAGTGGTGAGCTGCTTACGCTGGAGCAAGTGGGTATTGCTAGCTTTAATACCAAGGAAAAAAGCCATAGTTTGATATTAGAAAATGGGAATCGCCTTGCAGATCTAGGTAGCTATACACGCACGGATGGCCAAACTGCGGTATTGGGTGAGGTTGGCGATATGGCAGATATTGATTTAGCAGAAGACACGTTTCATCGTGAATTTACTGATCATCTTACTATTTCTGATGAAATTAAAGCACTGCCAGAAATGGCTGGATCAGGAAAGGTCCGTGATTTGAGGGAGGCGGCTAGTCAGTCTGATTTATTAAAATCATTGCTTTCACAATATAGCAGTACAAATACAGGTGAAGATCGCTTCACTCTGATCGATAAAATGCTTGCAGCTTGGGCTGATACCTCTGGAATGGCTAAATCATTAGAGGAAAGAGCGAAGATTAGCTATAGTTCTGATTCTCAAGCATTTGCATTACCGAAGAGTAGCTATTATTTTGATTATCAAGCATTTGGTGATATTAAAAAACCTGTGGGCTCTACTAGCGCTCAAGATTCATTACGTTTTTCTGAAACAATTCAGTATTGGAATCAGAAGATGCATATTTTAGAGGCATTTAATGGCCGCTATTTTATGACTTTTCCTAATGAAAGAAAAACTACTGATCCTATTATACCAAGTGGAGCTGCATTATCTGGCGGTGGCGGTGGCGGTGGCGGCGGAAGTAGTGCGGCTAGCGCTCCACAAATCCCTACCTTGATTGTTAATTATAGCCAAGAGCAAATAAATCTTTTGAATCAGTCTTATTCTGATCTCAAAGATTCCGTTTATTCAGTGCTGGCCCTTCAAACAAATTTAAAGCCTTATCTTGATCTCATTGCTGTGAAAACTAACAGCGAGCTAGGCACTATTAACTTTGATTGCTCAGGAATATATAGTTTATTTGAGAAACAAATGAAGGAAAGCCCAAAACAAGCCTTAATAAATTTGATCGAGATAAATAAATATGCATCAAAAACACTCATGTTTACAGGGTTTGATGGTTTACATTTATTAGATTCTTATCTAAACAGCCCTGAGTATAGCTCTGTAGTAACGGAAGTAATTTCATTATCAGGAATGCATAAAGTTGATGGGGTTTGGCAAGGTAGTAGTAGGTCGGATTTTGTTTTTGGCGGTAATGATAGTGATCAGTTATTTGGTAAAGAGGGGGATGATTTTATAGTGGGTGGCGCAGGGAACGATGAGTTATATGGGGGTGATGGGGATGATGTTTTAAGTGGTGGTAGTGGAAATGATTCACTGAATGGTGGTTCTGGTGCAGATATCTATTTTTTTGGTAGAGGAAGTGGGAAAGACATCATTACTATGTCGTCCAATAGTATGGATATGGGGGCAGTTGATAGTATACAACTAGGCGAGGGCATTGTTGGCTCTGACTTAATTTTGAGACGCTATGGTGAATTTAATCAATCATTGATAATTTATATTAAAGGCACTGATGATCAGTTGGTGATAGATTGGGCGTTTAGCAATAATCACACTACAGATCATGCAATGAGGTCAATTAAATTTTCGAATGGTACATATTGGAATATGTCCGCTATTAATGAGAAGGCAATCGAGCCTACAATTGAAGGCGATATTTTAATTGGTTATTCCAGTGATGATTTAATTTATGGCGGTGATGGAAATGATTCTTTAAGTGGAAATGGTGGTAATGATATTCTGGATGGTGGTGCTGGCAATGATAAATTAGCTGGGGGTGCTGGAAATGATGTTTATTTTTTTGGTAGGGGCTATGGGGTCGACTCTGTTTTAGATTCATATGATGGTTCAGATAGTTCAGGTAACGATAATACTATTCAATTTGGCGCCGGAATTATTACTTCGGATTTGATTATAAGTCGAATAAATTCAGATCTTATTCTGAACTTAAAAGGGACTAACGATCAGTTATGTATCAACGGCTATTTTGACTTGTTCCGATATGATTATAGCAAAATGGTTTTTAAGCTTGCTGATGGAATAGAGTTGGATGGTGAGTACATTAAAGCCCAAGCTTTATTGGGGACTGCCGAGCGTGATGTCCTAATTGGATATGATTCAAACGACACTATAAATGGTCAGGGAGGGGATGATCTTATTGCTGGGGTGGGAGGCGATGATATTTTAGATGGTGGTGATGGGGATGATATTTTAAATGGTGGTGATGGGAATGATATTTTAAATGGTGGTGATGGGAAGGATTCTTTAAGGGGGAATGAGGGAGATGATTACCTCTCTGGTGGCGAAGGAGATGATGATATATCTGCTGATGCAGGAGATGACACACTAAATGGAGGGGAAGGAAATGATTATTTAGTTGGTGGAGAGGGTAATGATACTTTAGATGGTGGTGCAGGCAATGATCGGCTATTTGGGGGGGCTGGTAAGGATATCTATTTATTTGGTAGAGGAGCGGGGCAGGATCGTATCGGTGCTTCTGATATTAGGAATGAAGTTCATGAACGTAATGGGGATGTTGTTTTATTTGGGGAGGGAATTAAGAAAGAAGATGTCACATTCCGTCGCAACTGGAATGACCTTCAGTTGAAAATAAATGCTTCCGATGATGTACTAGTTATCGAAAAATATTTTTATACAGATGGCACCTCGGATGTGACTCCATGCTTTATACAGTTTGCTGATGGTGATGTATTAGATCTTAGTATTGTTGCTGCCAAAGTGCGTTTACCTTCTAGTGAGGATGACTTTTTACTTCTTGATGCAGCTAATGATTTGATTAATGGTGGTGATGGACGTGATGATATATATGGGGCTGGTGGAAATGATGTACTTTTGGGGGGGAATGGCTTAGATCGTTTGTATGGGGAGGATGGTGATGACCTACTTGATGGTGGGACGGGGGATGATCAGCTAGAGGGGGGTGAGGGGAGTGATCGTCTTTATGGTGGTGAAGATGATGACTTGCTTCATGGTGGAATGGGAGATGATTATCTAGAGGGTGGTGACGGGCATGATCGACTTTATGGTGATGGTGGTGATGATGTATTGGATGGTGGAAATAATAATGCATACAGTGTGGATCTTATGGATGGGGGGGACGGCGCTGATACCTATCTGTTTGCGAAAGGATTTGGGCGTGACGTCATACAGAATGAAGATAATGATGCAATAGGCAGCAAAGCTGATCGAATTGTTTTTGGTATTGGCATTGTTCCTGAGGATGTTGTTTTTAAAAAAGAATATGGGAATTTATATATTTCATTTGATGGTAGTGACGATTCATTAATTGTTAATGATTATTTTAAAGTAAAGAATGGCATGAACGTTGGCATTGCTAATATTGAATTTTATAATGGAACAATATGGGGTTTTGTTGAGGTTGATGGAAGAATTCCTATCCCCTCTCCTGATGTTAAAATAGATAAATCATCTTCGTATGTTGATAATATTATTAATGGCGGGATTGGCAATGATATTCTTATCGGAGGTTATGGTAATGATGTTTTAAGCGGAGGTATAGGGAACGATGATTTAGAAGGGGGCGCTGGTAATGATGTTTTAGATGGGGGGGCGGGAAATGATGCCCTTGATGGAGGTGTGGGTTTTGATACGTATCTTTTTGGAAGAGGGGCTGGCAACGATACGATTAATGTTAAGGGAAGTCATATTGGATCTACTGCTGCTATTAAACTAGCAGAAGATTTATTAAACAGCGATATAGTATTAAAGCGTGTTGGCTATTCATTATTACTCTCGGTGATTGATACGACAGATAGCTTGCTTATAAAAGACTATTTTTACAATAAGTCGACGCAAATTATATTTGCTGATGGTTTAGTGTGGGATACATCGGTGATTCAATCCAAGGTAATGCTTGGAAGTAATGGCAATGATGTGCTGTACGGCACTGCTTTGGCTGACAAATTATTGGGTTTGGATGGCGATGACATGCTGGGTGGCTATGAAGGAAATGACGTCTTAGATGGGGGTGTGGGGCAAGATACCCTTGAGGGTGATAATGGTCAGGACCTTCTTTTGGGGGGGGAAGGCAATGATCGGCTGAGCGGGGGCGAGGGGACAGATACGCTTTATGGTGGGGATGGGCTTGATATTCTTTTTGGAGGCGGGGGTGATGATCTTTTATATGGGGATAATGGTAACGATAGTTTATATGGAAATGAGGACAATGATCTGCTGGTTGGGGGCGATGGTGATGATGTTCTCGATGGCGGTAGCGGTAATGATGTTTTGAATGGTGGTCGTGGTGATGATACATACCTATTTGATCAGTATTCTGGTAATGACACAATTAATGTTTTAGACCTTACCGAAGGGGTTGATATTATACGGTTGGGCGAAGGAGTTCTTACCAGTGATATTACTTTGAAGCGGGATGGTAATACACTTATTTTATCTATTAAAGGCTTTGCTGCCTCTTTGAAGGTAATGAATTATTTTGAAAATACGGCTTCATTTCCTATTGAGCAAATAAAGTTCGCAGATGGTTCAATATGGGATGTCCCTGTAATTAATAACAAAGTTAACGCACTGCTTGGGTTCGATGATCTAATTGAAGGCGATGAAGAAACTAATAAATTAATTGGCAGCGAGGCCAATGAATTGATGCGTGGTTTTGCTGGTAATGATCAATTATTTGCTTTTGCAGGAAATGACCTACTGCAAGGTGGCGAAGGCGATGATTATCTGGATGGTGGCGCAGGTAACGATAAATTAGAAGGGGGCATTGGTAAAGATCAGCTCAGTGGCGGTGAAGGCGATGATTTATTGCTGGCTGGTGCTGGCGATGATAAATACGTCTTTACCGGCAACTGGGGAAATGACGTTCTTGATAACGCCGGTGGCGGCTCTGATTGGTTGTTCTTTTCTGAATTAGAGCGCAACCAGCTGAGCTTTAAGCAAGATGGTAAAGATCTGTTGATTGGCGTAATAGGGGATGCCAGCCGCAGTGTGCGGGTATTGAATCACTTTAATGGTGGTGATGCGGCCATTGCTTATGTACAGCCTAAGTCTGGTTACGCTTTGTCTGCGGTGGATATTGCCAAGCTCTGGGGCGGCGGTGGCGGTAGTACTAATACTCTGAATGGCACGGGTGGCAATGACAATTTATCTGGCACAGCTCAAGTCGATTTAATCACGGGTGCTGCGGGTAATGATTCTTTGTTTGGCCTAGCGGGTAATGACACGCTGCGCGGTGATGAAGGCGATGATTATCTGGATGGTGGCCTTGGCAATGACCGGCTTGAAGGCGGCATAGGCAAGGATCAGCTGGCTGGTGGTGAAGGCGATGATCGCTTAATTGCTGGTGCTGGCGATGATAAATACGTCTTTACCGGTAATTGGGGTAACGATGTGATTGATAACATCGGTGGCGGTTCTGATTGGTTGTTCTTTTCTGAATTAGAGCGCAATCAGCTGAGCTTTAAGCAAGATGGTAAAGATTTATTGATTGGCGTAGTGGGCGATGCTGGCCGTAGTGTGCGAGTGCTGAATCACTTTAATGGGGGTGATGCTGCGATTGCGTATCTGCAGCCTAAATCTGGGAATGCTTTGTCGGCGGCAGATATTGCTAAGCTCTTACCAAATACCGGTGGTAATAACGGTGGAAGTGGCAATGCAAATACGGCTGATTTTGATCAGGTTATTGATGGCGATGCCGCTAATAATCAGCTTCAGGGTGATTCCGGCAAAGATTTAATCCGGGGAATGGCAGGTAATGATCAGCTATTTGGCGGCGAGGGGAATGATCGCTTGGAAGGGGGCGATGGAGATGATTACCTCTCTGGTGGTTTTGGCAGCGGCAATAGTGGCGATGATCTGTTGATGGGCGGTGCTGGCAACGATACTTTGAATGGCGAAGATGGTAATGATCGCCTGGAGGGCGGTGCAGGCAACGATAGTTATGTTTTCGATGGCACTTCACAAGATGTAATTGATAACACTGGCGGGGGCCGCGATGGCATTTTCCTTGCCGATGGTATTGGTGCAGACCGAATTAGCTTTAGCCGCGATGGTGATGATTTATTGCTGATGGTGGATAAAAGCGCAGCGACTTCTGTGCGCGTTCTTAAGCATTTCCTTGGCGGAGATTTGGCAATTAGCTATGTGCAGCCAAGTGGCGGCAATATGATTTCTGCACAGAAAATTGCTCAGATGATTGGAGCGCAATCCATTCCTGGCGGGTATGAAGCGCTGGTGGATGGGGATGCGGGCAATAATAAGTTGTCCGGCACTGCTGCTAAGGATCTGTTGCGTGGTTTTGCTGGCAATGATCAGTTGTTCGGTGGTTTAGGAAATGATCGTTTAGAAGGCGGCGATGGCGATGATTACCTGGCCGGTGGCTACGGCAATGTGGCCAATACGGGCGATGATGTGCTGATCGGTGGCGCGGGCAATGATCAGCTTTCGGGCGAGGATGGTAACGACCGGCTTGAAGGCGGCGTTGGCGATGATAAATACGTCTTTGATGGCAAATCACAGGATGTGATTGATAACACCGGTGGCGGGTTCGATGGGGTGTTCTTTAGCGGCACGGTCACTAAAGATCAGCTGGGTTTCTCACGCTCGGGCGATGATTTATTGATTACCGTAGGTGGCAATGCTCAGCAGAGTGTGCGTGTGCTGAATCATTTCCTTGGTGGTGATTGGGCTATTGATTATGTGCAGCCAGGTGGTGGCGTGCCGTATTTAACCACTGCAGCTATTAATGCTGCGGTTGCCGCTGCTGGCCTGAAATTAGTTGGGACTGAAGGTAACGATACTTTAGTGGGCGATGCTGGCAAGGACACCTTAACAGGGCTGGCCGGTGATGATGTGCTGAATGGGGGGGCTGCTGCAGATACCCTTGTGGGGGGATTAGGCAACGATACTTACATCGTTGATAACGCGGGCGATGTAGTCACGGAGCTGGCAGGCGAGGGAACAGACACGGTACAAAGCAGCCTGAACTGGGTTCTTGGCAGCAATCTGGAAAATCTCACCCTAGTTGGCACTACCGCAATTAACGGCACAGGGAATGAGTTGGCGAATGTATTGATGGGTAATGCAGCCGCCAATACGCTCACTGGCGCGGCAGGCAACGACACGCTGGATGGTGGTGCGGGGGCTGATAAGTTGCAGGGTGGTCTGGGTGACGATCGCTATGTAGTGGATGTGAGTGGTGATGTTATTACAGAAAATGCCAATGAAGGTATTGATACTGTGCAGGCAACGCTGGCATGGACGCTGGGTACTAATCTGGAAAACCTCACGCTGACAGGCTCTGCTGCAATCAACGGCACAGGTAATGCACTGAATAACGTCTTAATGGGTAATGCAGGTGCAAATACACTGAATGGTGCAGAAGGTAACGACACCTTAAGTGGTGGTGCAGGTGTGGATATCTTGAGCGGTGGTGCAGGCAACGACACGTATATTTTAGGGCGTGGAGATGGTGGCGATACCATTATTGAGAATGATGCTACGGCTAAAAACACCGACGTTGCACAGTTTCAGGCGGGTATTGCCAGCAATCAGCTCTGGTTCCGTAAGGTTAGTAATAATCTGGAAGTCAGCGTCATTGGTACTGGTGATAAGCTGACGATGCAGGATTGGTATAAAGGCAATGCTTACCACGTGGAGCAATTTAAAACGTCGGATGGCAAGGTGCTGCTGGATACACAGGTCAATGCCTTGGTTTCAGCCATGGCGGCCTTTAATCCGCCTGCCGCAGGCCAGATGACATTAAATCAGCAGCAACAGGATGCCCTGCAGCCTGTGCTGGCGGCCAACTGGCATTAATGTCTTGATGTAATCAAAAGGCCCAGCCTCGAAAGAGGTTGGGTTTCTTCTTTTTTTCTGAAGTAGAAAAGCAATGAAACTCTTAGAATCACCTGAATCTCCTGCAGATGCACCTGCTTTTGATTCTGCTTTGGCGTGCCTGATTATGCTGGCGCGTTTTCATCAGGTGGCGATTGAGCCTGAACAAATTAAGCATCAGTTTGCGGGTGAATCGGGCCTGTTAAGTGAATCCGATGTATTGCGAGCGGCGAAACAATCCGGATTAAAAGCCAAGGCGGTTGATACGCGCTTCGATCGCTTGGATCGCACCCCTTTGCCTGCGATGGCGCAGCGCTTGGATGGCCGCTGGGTGATTTTGGCCAAGGTCGATGCCAAGAGCGATCCTGCCGTGTTATTCCATGATCCACAAAGCGGGCGGCCCGAGTCTTGCTCTAAAGAAGAGTGGCAGGCTTTATGGTCAGGTCGGCTGATTTTGTTTACTTCCCGCGCCAGCTTAGCAGGGGACTTGGCCCGTTTTGATTTCTCATGGTTTATCCCTGCCGTGGTGAAGTACCGAAAATTGCTCGGCGAAGTGTTGTTGGTATCGTTTTTTCTACAGCTATTGGCTTTGGCTACGCCGCTGTTTTTTCAGGTGGTGATGGATAAGGTGCTGGTGCACCATGGTGTGACAACCTTGGATGTGATTGCCATCGGCCTATTGGTGATTTCTTTGTTTGAAGTGGGAATGACCGGGCTGCGTACCTATGTCTTTAGCCACACCACCAATCGGATTGATGTGGAGCTGGGCGCTAAGCTGTTTCGCCATCTGCTGGCCTTGCCTTTGGCTTACTTTCAGGCGCGGCGGGTAGGAGATTCGGTAGCGCGGGTACGCGAGCTGGAAAACATCCGCAACTTTTTGACTGGCCAAGCGCTGACTTCGGTGCTGGATCTGTTCTTCTCTGTGGTGTTTCTGGCGGTGATGGCTTACTACAGCTGGTGGCTCACCTTAATTGTGCTGGTGTCTTTGCCCTGCTATATCGGCCTATCGGTATTGATTACCCCGGTATTAAAAGCCCGCTTAGATGAGAAATTTGCCCGTGGTGCGGAAAATCAATCCTTCCTTGTAGAAATGGTTAGCGGGATTGAAACAGTCAAATCAATGGCCGTCGAGCCGCAAGTCACTCGCCGCTGGGATCAGCAGTTGGCGGCTTATGTGGCTGCAGGTTTTAAAGTCGCCAACCTCGCCAATATCGGCAGTCAAGGTGTCAACCTCATTCAAAAAATTGTTACGGTGGCCACCATGTGGATGGGGGCGAAGCTGGTGATTGAAGGGAAGTTGACGGTTGGGCAGCTCATTGCTTTCAATATGCTGGCAGGCCGGGTGGCGAGCCCAGTGATGCGTTTGGCGCAGCTGTGGCAGGATTTTCAGCAGGTGGGCATCTCGATGCAGCGCTTGGGGGATATCTTAAATACCCGCAGTGAAATTAATCAAAGTCGGGCGCAATTGCCCGCCATTATTGGTCAGATTGAATTCGATCAAGTGCACTTTCGTTACCGTGCAGATGGCCCGGAAATCTTGCGTGGCATTAATTTAAGTATTAAAGCCGGTGAAGTAATTGGCATTGTTGGGCGTTCTGGCTCTGGCAAAAGTACGCTGACCAAACTTTTGCAAAGGCTGTATGTGCCAGAACGTGGTCGGGTGCTGATTGATGGTATTGATTTAGGCCTGACCGATCCGGCATGGCTACGCCGCCAGATTGGCGTGGTCTTACAAGAAAATCTGCTGTTTAACCGCAGCATTCGCGACAATATCGCCTTGGTTGATCCGGGTATGGGCATGGATAGAGTGATCCATGCCGCCAAGCTTGCTGGTGCGCACGATTTTATCGTTGAGTTGCCAGAGGGCTACGACACCGTGGTTGGAGAGCATGGCAGTGGCTTATCTGGCGGGCAAAAACAACGCGTCGCCATTGCCCGAGCTTTGGTCAGCAATCCTCGGATCTTGATTTTTGATGAAGCAACCAGTGCGCTGGATTATGAATCAGAGCGGATTATTCAGAACAATATGAAAGCCATCTGCCAGGGGCGCACGGTACTGATTATTGCCCATCGTTTATCGTCAGTCAGGGATGCACATCGGATTGTGGCGATGGACAGAGGACAGATTGTGGAGGAAGGGCCACATCAGGAGTTGATGCAAAAGCCGGATGGTTATTACGCTCGTTTGCATGCGATGCAGGCAGGGTGAGTGTTGTTGGTTTGAAAGTTGTGATATTTATGATTTCTTAATTGAAATGGTGATCGATGATAAATAGGAGTGGGTTGGGATACATTGATAATTGTTTTGCTGTTCAAAGATTGAAAGGTTTTTATTGTAAGATCCGATCTGCCGCTGCGTTGAATGAGTTTGTTGTATTGCGGGTTTCGTGATTTTAGGATCAAAAATGAGAAATCTTTATTTGCGGTATTGTTCTTATATTTTTGTATATCTATGTTTGATTTTGTCTGCATGCGGGGGTGGTGGTGATTCGCCTTCATCCAGCATGCCGGCCTCCCCTCCTACTTCTGTTGCCGCTGGCTTGCCTCAGCCTAGCGCTGTATATATTTCTGAGATTTCATCCAGTGATGCTGACGGTTCAGGTGTATGGATTGAACTTTATAATAGCAGCAATGTTAATGTTTCTTTGAATGGTTTTAGTGTACGCGTTTCCGGTTTAGACGATTCGCTTATTCAATATAATTTACCTCGAGATTTGCAGATTAAAGCAGGTGGGTATTTATTGCTTGCGGAAAAAGGTAATGATGCGCAGCCTAATACCGATCAGATTGCATATCTTGATCATTTCTCTAATTTGGCTTTATTAGGTAGCAATGGTGTTCTTGAGTTGCTCAAGGAAGGCGTGACGCAGGATTTTGTTCGCTTCGGAAGCAGCAAGGTGATTCCTCAAAGCGCTGGGCTTGGGCATGGAGATAATATTATTGTTAAGCCTTCTTACGGGCAGTCTTTAGCCAAGCAGGCGGGGCAGTGGGTGCTGGTTTCTTTTGCTACGCCGGGTGGGGTTAATGATGTGCTTGCAACGGCGACAGACGCAGATAATGATGGAATCCCAGATAGCGCGGAGGTGCCGGGTGGAACATTTGCAGGAATTGATTATTATGGAATGGGTGCAAGAGTAGCGCAGCCGGATATTTTTATTCAAATTGATCATATGAAATCTAATGATCCAGGAGTACTGCCTGTTAAAGATGCGCTACAAAAAGTAGTCGATGTGTTTAAAGCCCGTAATATTTCGGTACATTTCGATTCGGGCAGTTTATATAGTAATGAATTTAGCCTCGCTAACTTTAATTTGGGTGGTGGGCGGACAAGTAGAAATAATGAAGTGGCTTATCATGCATGCTTGGGTGTTAGCCAGATAAGTGATGGAATTAGTTGTGCTTCAGTTTATACGTATAAAGATCAAAATATGGATATTCGACGTAAGTCTGTTTTTCATTATCTTTTGATGGCTAATTCACAAAATATAAATGGGACAGTAAGCTCGTCTGGAAATGCGGAAAAGATAGGCAATGATTTTATTGTTACCTTAGGTGGTTGGGGATTGACGACTCATAGCGATAATGAAAAGAATAAATTAATTAATTTCCAAGCAGCAACAATAATGCATGAGCTAGGCCATAATTTAGGGTTGGATCATGGCGGGAATGATTCATTGAATTATAAGCCTAATTATTATAGTGTGATGAATTACCTTTATCAATTAATGGGTTTGGGAAGTGATCCAAAAACCACGTCTGCAGTTGAGCGATATTTCTTGGCGAAAAATACCAATGGCTTCGATTGGAATTCTGTATGTAAATTAGAGGCTGGCCCGTGCAGCAGAGATTTTAGGATGGATTATTCTGATGGTTCTGGAGCAAAGTTGGATGAAAATAATTTGAGCGAATCAGCCATGATCGGCCGAGGCTCATACGGGGCTTTTGCCGATTGGAATGTAGATCAGCAATTAAATCGAAGTAGCTATGCTTTAGATTTAAATGACGATGGTAGCAAAACGGTTTTATATGATTACAATGATTGGGCTAATCTGACTTTAGCTTTTGCGCGTGTTGCCAGTGGTAATAGCGGGGCATCGATGAAAGGGAGTATTAACGTGGCTGCAGTAAATCCGATATTGAACGATAAACAGTGTTGGTCAGTAGAAAAAGCACCATCAGTAAGCTTCATGTCGGCGGTGCGTCGTGTGCACTAAGTGGCTGTTTCTTGCCCTTTTTTCGAGTGGGCTTGCTCAGGGTGCGGCGTTGCAGATTAGTGGCGCGAGTACGATGAAACCCCTTTCGGGTGAGGTGCAATCGGCAAGGCTAGAAGCAGGGGCGGCTTACTTTACGCTGGCGGAAGGCGAGGCGGTGGTTGCGCCTTGGCCACTGGCTTGGCGTGTCTTACCTAAAGGTACGCTGCTGCTTGCAGAGCGCGCGCCACACCCCGCTGGGCCGGTGAGCCGCTTGCGATTACTAAATGGTGATCAGCCTTGGCTGGAGTTGATTGCGGGCGGCTACGCAGGGACCACCGTGCAAGATGGCTGGCGATTGGGTTTTAAAGATGGCAAGGCGTTGTTAGTGCAAGGCAATGAAAACCAGCCATTTTTAAGCAAAATGCGGATGAAAGATCAGGCTGGGGCAGGCTGGTGTTTGCGTCTGCTTGCAACGCATGAAGCGCCAAAGGTGGCGTCTGGTATGGCTCAAGAAGCGCAAATCAAAGCAGACTGGCTACGCTATTTACCGCGCAAGGGGCGCTGTTAAATGTGTGTTTAGTAGGTATTGCTTTTGCTTTGCGATATAAAGGGGCCAATGCCCAACCTTTGAGCGCGCTTTAGAATAATTGCATAAAATGTGCAGCTGGTTTTATGCAATATAATTACTCCCTACAAGGCTATTATTGATTAATTGGTATAATCAGTAATAGCCTTTTATTCTAAATATATATGACAAAATAATATTCAATTTAATTGCGTGTATTAATGCTGTGTTAATCATGCAACAAATATAATAATTAACCTATTTTGTAATAATTACCAATTCATTACGCATAAGCCAATTGCATATACCTGCTAAAACGATGCGTAAATAAGTATTAAATTAAATTGCTTGTCATTTTAATTGGGCTGTCTTGCCGTTCGTCAGAATATTAATGCCGCTTATATAAATCAATACCTAAATACCGACAGTAGAACCTTGTAAGGTATGACGGCATGATTGCCTTGGTTTTTTAAAAGGGGCATTTATGCAGCATACCCGTGGTTTTACCCTGATTGAAGTCATGATTACCGTAGCAATTATTGGGATTTTGGCAAGTATTGCCGTGCCCAGCTATCAAGATTATGTCACGCGCAGCAGGCTGATTGAGCCACAAAGTAAGCTGAGCGAGCGCCGTGTGCAGCTTGAGCAATTCTTTATGAATAACCGTACTTATCTTGGTTTTCAATGTAAACAAGATGCGGTGGGCTCAGAAAGCTTTAATCTTGATTGCAGTAATTTACAAGCCAATCAATACACCCTTACTGCTAAGGGTATAGGGAGAATGAACGGTTTTACTCTGAGCTATGATGACCAGGGCATCAAGGCCACACCTGCCGCACCCAGCGGCTGGGCGACTAGCAGTAGCTGCTGGATCAGCAAGAAATCAGGTTGCTGATGATGCTGATCAATAAATCACACCAAAATAAGCTCTACCAAGAGCAAGGCTTCACGCTGATTGAGCTGATGATTACGCTCCTGATTTTTGGCATCCTCATTGCGCTGGCGGGAGTCTCATTCCAAGGCTGGATAAAAGGCACTGAGCTGCGCACCTATGCAGAGTCATTTCAAAGTGCTGTACAGCAAGCCCGATCCGAAGCGATTAAACGTAATGGCTATGTTGAGCTGCTGCTCACCAATGATCCGGTAGGGGCCAATAATCGCCAAGCCAATGCGGTGACACAAAGTAGTAACGGTAGCGCGTGGTTGATTCGGGCCTGCCCAGATTGCGTCAATATCAATACAGAGCCTACCAATAAAGACCCCCGCTATCCTTATATTGAAGGGAAAAACGTGGCTGAAGGCAATTCGGCTCGCTTTAATTTGCAAGCGGATCAAACGCTGCTGCGCTTTGATGCCTTAGGGCGGGCGCATTCACCGCTCACCCTGATTGTGGCGGATACCGCCCAAAGAGCGGCGCTGGCTGATTGCAATAGCACGCCTGCTGACAATAGCACGGTAAAAAATCCTGCCCGTATTTGTTTGCGTGTTGATGAGGGCGGCAATGCTCGCCTGTGCATGCCAGATGCGCCTAAAAGCAATCCTGCTACTTGTGTAAGGAGTTAAGCGATGATTAGTCGTTATCAGCAACGCGGCTCCATGCTGCTTGAGTGTCTAATTGGCATCAGTATTTTTTCATTTGGTGTATTGGCCTTAATGGCCTTACAAGGCAATGCAATGCGCCATGCCAGTAGCAGTAGCACCCGCACTACCGCCACACAGTTGATTCAGCGTTTGGATGGGGAGATGCGGGTCAATATGGATAATCTGGATGATTTTCAAATGACCAGCTGCAGCGGGGCCAAAGCAGGGCCAGCAGCATCATGGGCAGAGGCCGTACGGGTCAGCCTTAGCGGCGCTCAGTGTAAGGTAGAAATTCAGGCCAATACTGCGGGCAGTACCCCTTGCTCAAGACGGGCAACCATCTCAATTGCATGGCCTGTGGCGCGCGGGGCCAATACTGGGGTTAAGGAAGGCGAGCTTGCCGGATCAAACCAAGCAATCAGTATTGCCGACATTAAAACCATTAGTGAAAACAATAATCCTTATGAAACAACCCACTTATTGTGTGGTAGCTAAGATGCAGCGCGAATCTGGTTTTGGCCTGATTGAGATGATGGTTTCTATGGTCATCGCTTTACTTGCCTCGGTGGCTATTTATCAAACATTTAATAGCAGCGAGGGATTTCGCCGCTCCACATTAGGCAATGGCAATGCCCAAAGTAGTGGTGGGATTGCTGTAATTCAAATCCAAAAAAATTTAGAGCGTGCAGGCTATGGCATTAGCGTAAATACGGCACTTAATTGCAATGTAGTTTCAAATAATGCTCAATTCAGCAATTTTCCACTTGTGCCGGTGTTGATTGAGAGCGGTGCGCGTTCAGATCGCTTGACGATTCTATATAGCAATTCTAATGCGGGAGGAATGCCTGCTTTATTTGGTGAGGCAACCAATCATAGTTATGGTGATGATCAGTTTGCCAATATATTACTGGCTGGGCAGTATAAAACCAATGATTTAGTGGTGATTTGGCCGGATTCAGGCTCTGGCGCTGCGGCAAATTGCCCCTTGTTTCAAGTGACTTGCACCAACGGCAATTGCCCTGCTGGTAATCAGCCCATTTCTACCAAGGATTTTGCCTTAGGGCATAGTGATAATGCATGGAATAGCCGCAATCAAAATGCGCCATTTCCGGAATCCCTACCTTTAAGTACCACGCGCTTAATGAATTTTGGCTCTATGGTGCGCAGAAGCTATTGCGTATATCAATCTGGCAATCCCAATGCATGCAATGGGGCAACTGATCTGAGTGATGGCAGCCTAATTAGCCAAGATGCCTTAGATGGGAAAACTGCCCTAGATGGGAAATGGAAAACCACCACGGAAAACATTATTCAACTGAAAGCACAATATGGCTTAGATACAGGCCCCGGTGCCGATCATATAGCGAATACGGTGCAAAAGTGGACCAATACAACGCCAACGGACAATAAAACATGGAAGCAGCTTATTGCAATCCGTTACGCCGTGTTAGTGCGCTCCGCTTATGCAGAAAAACCTGATCGCACTGGACAGTGTAATGCCTCGAAAGATGGGCAAAAATTTAAATGGTCAGGAGGAGATTTTGCCGAGCCAGAGAATGCCCTAGGCAGTAATACAGATTGGAAATGTTATCGCTACAGCGTGCATGAAACCGTTGTGCCGCTGCGTAATCAATTGATATTAAATCAGCCTGATTTAATTAAATAAGCAGCAAATAAAAGCGGCTTTTAGCCCTGCTGCTAGATAGGGCACGGCAGGCTGAAATACATTTTTTATGGTGCTTAAGCTGTTTCGCATAAAAATATGAATAGATATCGCTTGGCATACTCAGCAGCAAGCTAATAATGACATGCGTATTCAATATTATTTATGCGCCACAATTTAATATAAATAGCGAGTAGATATGCCAATTTCATCAAACATTAAACAAGAGCCTGTTTTAAAACAAACGGGTTTGGTTTTGCTTATTGCTTTAATTGTACTGGTTGTTATGACTCTAGGATCGATTGCCTTGGTGCGCTCAATGATAGCTAGCAATCAATTAGCCAATAATTTAGCCCTACGCCAAGGAACCACGGCAGCGGCCGATGTGGCGCTGGAAAAAGCAAGATATTGGCTAGTGGCAACGTCAATACGCCAGCCGCGTACTTTAGATCAGGAATCTAGAGCCAATGGTTATAGCCCAATAAATATTGATACCCCTGTTGAGGGTAATAATTGGGCGGCTGGAGTGGCATGGGTGTGGGCAAATCCAAATGCTGGAAATACAGCGCTGACTCAGAATACTGAAATAGCTAAAACCAGTAATGCTAATGGCTATAGCGTAGCCTATTTTATTCAAAGAAATTGCAAAACAGCAGGCCGTAAAACCCCAAATGATAGTGCTTGTGATTTGCAAAAAATGTCACCTAGTGCGCAAGAAAGTAAGTCTATTTATCAGATGACTTATCAGATTACGGTAAGGGTGCAAGGCCCTAAAGATACTGTGAGTTTTTATCAGAGCACCTTGTATTAATGCTGGCGCGTAAAGAAATATCAATGGTCATGGTTGGGGGCAGAGTGAATACACTCTAATTATTAAGTAATAAATGCTGGGGTTGGCTTCCCTTGCAGCAAACTAAAAAAAATCATCTGTGATTTTTATCGCTGGCGATTATTGCGCCTTATTGAGTTTATTTTATACCCCGCTTAGTTTCTACGGAGAAAGTGATGAAAAAAATTGCCTTTTGTATTTTGGGCTTGAGTGTAAATGCACTTGCCGCCCAGACAGCAGATCAACCTTTGTCCACATTAAGTATCGGGGATGTTAAGCCTAATGTTATGTTTGTAATTGATGATTCAGGCTCAATGGCGTGGAGTTTTATGCCTGATTCGACCAGTTCAAATAAAAATAAACCCAGTTATAGAAATGCGCAATGTAATACCGTTTATTACAACCCTAGTACGGTTTATGCTGCGCCCGTAAATGCTGATGGTAGTAGCATGCCCAATGCAACGTTTAATAATGCTTGGTACGATGGTTTTGATACGGGGGGCAGAGGTGGGCCATCCAATAAAAATACATATAATTTAGCTAATCAATTTTTTGCTTATGATAGTGTGGGTGGTGGAAATAGCGGCAATGATTCATTGCAAGCCGCTTACTATTATCATTTTAAAAGTGGTGCCGCTACAAAGAATGATTGTGATAGAGCCTCTTACAATCAATTTTGGGAAAAAAAATTAATTAGCCCCGCTGAACAGCAGAATTTTGCTAACTGGTTTAGTTATTACCGCACCCGTATGCTGATGATGAAGTCCAGCGTAGGTATTGCATTTGCCCCAGTTGGCGATCGCTACCGTGTGGGGTATTCATCTATTAATAAGCTTTTAAAGTCAAGTTATGACCGCAATAGTTTTTTAAATATCAATACCTATGACAATACCCAAAAAAATAATTGGTACAGCTTACTTTATGCCACTCCACCTGTAGGTGGCACGCCATTAAAAAAAGCACTCAATACCATAGGCCAGATTTATTCAGGAAAAATGCCTTCCTCAAGTGTGACGGATCCTATGCAATACACTTGCCAGCAGAATTTTACGATTCTGACCACTGATGGTTATTGGAATAGATTAGGGGATGAGGTCAATGTTGGGGATACGGATGCAGGAGCAGATATCCCACTACCGATGAGGGATCCTAATCGGCAGGCTAATACCCTAGCCGATGTGGCAATGTATTATTTTAAAAATGATATTCGCCCAAGTATGGAGAACAACACGCCAGGTGTAGAGGCTTTTGCTGGCGGGGCTAAGGGCCGACAAGTGATGCGCACCTATACGCTGGGGCTGGGCGTGGATGGTAAATTAAATCGCAAGGATTACCCTGATCCTTTGTCTGGCTATGTACCTTGGCCGGTGGTGGTGGGGGATACAGACAGCACGATTGATGATCTGTGGCATGCGGCGGTTAATGGCGGCGGGCAATTCTTTAGCGCCAAAGACCCAAGTGCGGTTGCCGCAGGGCTATCCAGTGCGCTGAGTGATATCGAAGCAAAGACCGCCTCCGTAGGGTCTGCTGATGTATCTAGCTCTTTTATGAGCGCTGCTGATCGCTCTATTTATTACAGCTCCTTTAAAACCGTGGTTTGGTCGGGCAATGTAGTGGCCAACACTTTAAATCTACAAACGGGGCAGCCAGACCCAATCCCACTGTGGTCTGCACAAGATGTACTGGGTGCAATGAATCCAAGTAACAGAAAGATTTACACCTGCAGTGCTACAGCATGCAATAGCTTGACTGATTTCAAAACCAGTAATAGCGCACTTAATAGTGCTTTAAACAATGGTGTTGCAAGGCTGAATACTAATAATGCCTTAAGTAGTGATCAGCAAAAAAATAACACCACTGGGGCATTAATTAATTACCTAAGGGGTGATCAAAGTAATGAATTTAAACCCGTAGCACTGAACCCTAATTCCTTGTATCGCATCCGAAGCGGGCGTTTGGGCGCAATTGTGCATGGTGGGGTGAGTTTTGTTAAAAAGCCGAATAAATCATATGCCGATGCTGGTTATGTGAACTACGTGCGCAGCAATACCAACCGGCTTGGTATGGTGTATGCCCCTGCCAATGATGGCATGCTGCATGCTTTTAGGGCAGATACGGGTGCAGAAGAATGGGCGTTTATTCCGCCTAGTGTTGTGCCTAATTTATGGCAGCAGGCCGACCGTAGCTATACCCGTGATTTTAAATACTCAGTGGATGGGGCTCCCACCATTGCGGATATTAAAGTGGGCAGCAATTGGAAAACCGTTCTCATCGGGGGCTTAAGAGGCGGTGGCGGTGAGTTTTATGCGCTCGATATTACTAACCCTAAGGTCCCCCAGCCTTTGTGGAGCTTTCGTGATACTCGCCTAGGGCAAACTTATGGGTTTCCAGTGGTGGGTAAAGTAAACGGCCAATGGAAAGTGCTGCTTAGCAGCGGTTACGATAATAGCGACGGTAAGGGTTATGTGTTTGTGCTGAATGCGGGCACTGGGGTACTGGAGCAAACGCTATCAACTTCTTGCGTCAATAGTGGCGCTACGGCAGGTGGGCGCTGTGGCATCGCTAAAATTGGCGTATTGATGCAGCGTCAAAATGTGGACGATAGTATTTTGATGGCTTATGCAGGTGATTTGGCAGGTAATCTTTGGCGCTTTAAGCTGGGCGATGGCAGCAGCCAAGCGATCAAAGTGGCCCAAACGGGCACGGATGCAGTACGCCAGCCAATCACGACTGCACCCGTGATTGTTCCTCATGATGTAAATAGCGCTACGCCCATGCATTACCTGACGTTTGGTACGGGGCGTTATTTAAATCAGGCCGATATGGTTAGCAGTGATACCCAAACGTTTTATGGGCTGATTGTGAATGCTGCAAGCACCATTATGGATAATAGCTTTGCGGCCCTGCGGACTTCATCGGCTTTAAGCCCGCTGGTCTTAGAAAAAACCTGCGATAAAACCATTAAAGATAATCTGGGTGGCAGCGTAGGGATGATAGACACGGTGGATACTGGCAATTTATCGGATAAATGCAGCTCAACTTCCGATTACGACACCATCACTTTAAAACGGGCAGCGAATCAAGTGCCAGCAGGCGATTTACTATCATGCAAGCAACAGCTCAAAGGCTGGCGGGCGGATATGATGTTTACCAAAGAGCGGCTTAGCAATGATCCCGTTGTTCTGGCAGAAACAGCCCGTTTTTCTACGAGTATTCCAGGCGGTGACGTGTGTACCGCAGGCGGTGTGGGGCGGCAATATACCTTGCCTTTAAATATCAGCAAAGATTGGCTGTGCTCTAACCCATCAACCGATCAGTATCTTACCGTTGGCAAAAACCAAAATGGCCAAATGCTTGAAGATCCAAAACAAGTGCCTACGATTGTTACGCCAACCGACGATAGCATGCTCGTTAATCCTGATGGCTCTTTAAACACTGGGCCAGCTTTACTCAACCCCCAGCTTAAAGGCCGCCGTAGCTCTTGGACTGAACTCGTACGCTAAATTAAAACCCCCACTGCAATGGCCATTGCAGTGGGGGTTTTTTTATGCGCAGGCGCTTTTTAAAGTGTTAAATAAAATAATTCAACACCCCGTCTAATCCCACCTGATTAATGCAATACGGCGCTTCACGTTGTACCAGTGGTTTAGCGTGGCAGGCTACGCCAAAACCGGCGGCTTTGAGCATGGGTAAATCATTGGCTCCATCGCCCATGGCAACCACTTGATCGCTGCGCAATCCTAACTCTTCTCGGTATTTGATTAGCTCAGCTTGTTTGCGCTCTGCGTCCACAATATCGCCGAGCACTTTGCCTGTGAGCTTGCCGTTTTCTATTTCTAAAACATTGGCAATAGTGCGGGATAGGCCCAGCCTAGTTTGTAGTTTTTCGGTGAAAAAGCTAAAGCCGCCGGAAATAAGTAGCGTTTTAGCGCCCGCCGCATGAAAGCCTTTGAGCATGGCCTCTGCGCCGGGCATAAGCTTTAATCTTTCGGTATAAACCCGCTCTAAAGCGCTTTCATCTAAGCCTGCCAGCAGCGCCACACGGAGGCTGAGGCTTTCTTTAAATTCGATTTCACCGCGCATGGCGCTGGCGGTAATTTCAGAAACTTGGCTCTTTATGCCCTGCATATCGGCAATCTCATCGATACACTCGATAGTGATCAGCGTGGAATCCATATCCATCACCACAAGGCCAATATCCCGCACGCTGGTGTCTTCGGGGATAAAAGCAAAATCAAGCTGATTGGATTCGCAAAAATCCGCTACAGCTTCTTCATTGCTGATATCTGCACCCTGTAAACGAAACGCTTGCTGGTGAATGGCCTCGATGCTATGCGCACCAGATAGGCGAGTGAGTTGTTTCAGATTTTGGGTGGCGATTTCTGGCGCTTGGATAACAAGACGAAACATAGGAGATTCTCTGCAGGCATTTAGCGAGGGGCTTGATTGTAACCTTGCTTGGGCAATGCAGCAAAAAGAGGCTTTATTCTTGTAATATTTTTAAAGCGGCTAGATTAACGGAGACGCACGATGTCTTGCCAAATACCTTGGCTAAGTTTGGGTTTGCGTGTTTGGTAGGCAGAAGAAAAAGTGAGGAATAAATTGCGGACTAAAAAGGGCGGGGTTAATTCTTATATGGTTTTTGCATATTCTGGCTGTGCTTTTAGGCTAAGGATACTTTGGCGCTTGGCAGAAACTTAAACCCGTACCATTTTTTAAGGTGCTGGAATAGGCGTCTCCCTTATCAAAGCAAAGCTTGAGGCTTTCTTTGGCTGCAGAGGGCAAGCTGCAGAGGGAGAGGTGAAACAGCTCAGAAGAAAGAGGCGTTTTATGGTGCAGGCTCACTAACTAGCTTTCCTTAGCATAGTGCGCCTCTTCTTCTTGGCTAGATTTTGCGCTTATTTAGCCGCTTATGCGCCACAGCACTTTTTAAACTTTTTGCCGCTGCCACAGCTGCAAGGATCATTGCGGCCAATTTTAGGCTGGGTATGCACCACGGTTTCTACCTTGCCAAATTGTTTATTCAGCCACCAGTGCAGCACGTCTTCAATCAGCCATGGCAGCTCGTCAATCAGCGTGTCACGGGCTTTAATGCTTAATACTTGTTCTTCATCATCGGGATGATGGCCTAGCTCTAAGGTCAGAATCTTGGCGACAACTTCGTAAAGGTCTTCGTTTTCATCCAGCGTGTCTTGCCAGAGGTCTTCACGCAGCAAAATACCGGCTCTAAAGCCCGATGCCCAGTAAGCGCCAAGGGTTTCACGCCATTTTTCATCGATGCCTTCATCTTGCAGCACGATAGGCACATACATCGGCTCTTCGGTTTCTTTATTCCTAGCTTTCAGTGAAAACGCGGCTTGAATGGCGGCGTGGTGACGTTGGATAAGACCGATGATCTCGTCTTTTTCTGCAGCGTCTTTAAATTCTGGCGCTTGGCCTTCAAAAATATGCGGCAGCCATTCATCTTCAGGCGCTTGTTCTGGGCTGATGGCGAGGGCAACAAAGAAGCCATCGAGCATTTCCAGATCCATCGTCTCTGCGCCAGTGGCTTCAGACATTAAAAACGCATCTAGGCGTTCAAGTTCGGCTTGCTTTAGTGCGGACATGCTGTATTTCCAATTCAATTAAAAAAGTTGCTTGCTTAAAACTCAAATCTTAAAACACGGAGGGCACAGAGAGCACGGAGTCTCACGGAGAAAGCCAAATTTATAGGGCTAATGCGGATGTGCCCCACTCTAATAACCATGACTGATTGAATCGATTTTCTCTTAAGTCATTTGTGGTCATGGTTTTCTCTGTGGAACTCTGTGTCCTCTGTTATTCAAGATTTGGGTTTGTTTTTTTAAAAATTAATTCCCACCTCGTAGCAATCCCAATAACGCTGCGGTGTCCATTTTTCCTGTGGCGTCCCCACCTTCGAGTAGGCTGTCGGCGAGGTCGCGTTTTTCGGCGTGCAGATTAATAATTTGCGCTTCGATGGTGTCTTTGGCCACCAAGCGGTAAATGGTAACGGGCCTAAGTTGGCCCATACGATGGGCTCGATCCGAGGCTTGGTCTTCAACCGCCGGGTTCCACCATGGGTCTAGGTGGATCACATAATCGGCGGCGGTGAGATTTAAACCGGTGCCACCCGCTTTTAAGCTGATCAAAAACACATCGCCTATCCCTGCCTGAAAAGCATCGACGCGTTTTTTGCGCTCCATAATTGGTGTGCTGCCATCCAGATACTGGTAGCTGATGCCTTTTTCTTCCAGCCATTCACGCACAATCGCCAGATGATCGACAAACTGGCTGAAAACCAGCGCTTTATGTTTGTTTTCAAGCAGCTCTTCGGTAATTTCAGCAAAGGCGGCGAGTTTACTCGCAGTGAGCGTGGATGTGGGCAGTACCAGCTTAGGATTGCAGCAAAAGCGGCGTAGACGGGTGATTTCGGCCAGTACCCGCATGGCTTTGTTTTCGTCCGCACCCGCTGAGTCGAGTTTTTCTACCGCTTCTTGGCGTAGTGCCTCGTATAAATGGCGCTCGTCTTTGGATAGCTCAACGTGTAGTGTGATCTCGGTGCGCGGCGGTAGTTCGCTGAGCACTTGTGTTTTGGTGCGGCGCAGGATAAACGGTTGGATCAGTTTTTTCAAATGCCCGCGGGCGGTTTTGTCGCCGCGCTCTATCGGGCCGCTAAATTTACTGGCGAAACGCTCTTTTGATCCAAGCAGGCCAGGGTTGATAAAGCGGAATAAATTCCACAGCTCGCCAAGGTGGTTTTCTACCGGCGTGCCGCTGGCAATGATTTTGAAATCGGCATTCAGTGCCATCGCGGCTTGGCTGCGTTTGGTGGCGGAATTCTTAATCGCCTGCGCTTCGTCCAGTACCACGCTATGCCAGTGTTGGGCGGCAAAGGCGTCGCTATCTTGCTGCAACATGCCGTAGCTGGCGACCACTAAATCAAAGGGGCCTAAATCTTTTAGCTCACGGTTGTTGTGATAAGTCTGCACCTTTAAGGTTGGCGCAAAGCGGATGGCTTCGGCCTGCCAGTTCAGCGCCACCGAGAGCGGGGCAATCACCAGCGCTGGGCCTTGCGGTGCACGGGTGAGCAGCAGCGCGAGGCATTGCACGGTTTTGCCCAGACCCATATCGTCGGCAAGGCAAGCTCCGACCCCCCATTGGGCGAGGCGGGATAACCATTGAAAGCCTTCTAACTGATAATCGCGCAGCTCGGCTTGTAAGGTGCTAGGCACTTTAGGTTGGAAATCTGCCAGTGAATCTAGCTTGGCTACCTGCGCCTGCCACTCGGCATCGCTTTGCAGATCACCCACTTCACCGGCCAGCTCGGCCAATAGCGGCGCAGTGAGTGCGCTGATTTTTAGCCCATCTTTGCCCATTTCGGCCAGTACGCGTAATTCATCTAGGCGTTTTTTAAAGGCTTCGGTCAGGGCCAGATAATCGCCATCGCCCAACGGCAAGAAGCGGCCTTCGGCTTTATCCATCATTTGCAAGAGTTCACGCAGCGCCAGCACGCGGCCATCGTCTAGCGTGAGCTCACCCCCAGCAACAAACCATTCGCCTTGTTTTTTAACTGTGAGCGACATTTGCGCCAGGCCACGCGTGCTGTTTAGGCGGAAACGCTCGCCTTCAGGCCACACCAGTTGCAGCGTATCGTCGCCAAAGGTTTTCAGCTCGGCCAGTAATTCTAGGCAAAGCTCGGGGTGGAATAGCTCCCACTCTACGCCATTTTGTTCGGCTTGGCTCAGGGTGGGCGAGCCATCGACTACCCGTTTCAGGCGTTTCTTTTCTGCGGCCAAATCGCGGGCGGCTTGTACTGCTTTGCCGTCGATTTCGCCAAGCACATTGGTACTGCCTTTGGCGGGTGTCATCCAGCTGCCACCAGCCAGCGGGCGCACTAAGAGCTGCAAACGCAGGCCTTCTTGCAGCGGTAAAAGATGGGCGTAAAGCGTGGCATCGGCGGGCACCGATTCCACATGCGCTGCCAGCTCGGGTAGATCAGAGTGAATGGCAATATGTGGGGCAATTGCGGTAATCACATCTACTAGCTGCGCTTTTGCGGCTACCGGTACGGCTAAGCCCGTGCCCAAAATACCCGCAATTTGCTTTATTTCTGGGCTGCTGCTGTAAATCACTAAGCGGGTTGGGGTTTCTTTTTTCCAAATAAATGGCGCGTTGCTCTCCATATCAGGATCGAGCTCTAGCGTGATCTGGCCATTTTTTTCTTTAAGTAGCAGCGCCACATCGCCTTTGGCAATATCGATGCGCACATCAGGCGCATCCAGCCAAAATAGCGCGGGGTGGCCGATTAAATGGCCCAGTGCCGTTTCGCCATCCAGCTCGTAATCGCTGCCGCCGTAGTAGTTGTTGTACGATTTTCTGATGCAGCTGGCCACGCGTTTATCTTGATCTGTCATTCCTGCTAGCGTGTCTTGCTCTTGCAAAAGCCGGCGCAGCGCCACAGCACGGCCCTTGCTCCAAACGCCTTTGGCGCTTTTCTTTTGCTCGCGCGGCTCAATGCGGATATCGCCGTGGCTTTCTTCGACTAGCCATGCGATCCGTGTATCGCTGGTGCTGGCTGCGCTGCCCGCTTTAAGTTGGCTTAGTGCGACTAAGGCCCGTTGCCAGCCTTCTTCGCGCACGATGGCGGAGACTAAAGGGGTGAGTTGCAGCTGAGCATGCCAGCCTGGGTAGGCCAGCGGCTTGGCAAACTGGCGGTGGATCAGTACATCTAGCTCGGCGGCAATCCATTGGTAGCCATTTTTTTCGGCTTTGTTGCGGGCGGTAATCAGCTTTTTGCACCAGCTATCGTCTACCTGACTGTCTTGCCAAAAGAGTGCGAGTGCTTCAAACAGGCCATCGCAATCGCTAGGTTGGTGCACATAGCTGGGCGAGCTGCTAATCAGCGGTACGCCTAGCACCAGATGATCGCTTAAGGGCTTGAGTGCGAGGTAGGCATAAGCGTGTTTTTGCTTATGGCCATCATCAATTTGTGCCTTGGCTAGTTTGAGGCTGGCAGGCGTGTTGTGGCCTAAGAGCGCCACAATATAAAGCAGGCCATTGGTGTTTTCTAAAAAAAACTTACGCTTGCCGCTGTCTTGTTTGTGGGCTTTAATCAGTGCTTCGTAAATCTCAACTGCAATGGCGTACTCGCCGCGTAATGTGGCTAAGGCGGCAAGGTTTTCGGCTAAAAACTGCGCGGGTGTTTTGGCTTGAATTTGCTTGAGCTGGGCCAGATCGCCCCGCAGCAGTGCATGGGTGGCCAATTGGGCAGAGAGCAGGGGCCAATCGCAAAAGCTGTGTTCAAACATGCTCAGTGCGTATTGATAGATGCTACTGCAATCGCTTAAGCTCCATGCGCTATCTAGTAAGGCATCGTGCACAAGCTGGCTTTGAATTTCATCATCTAGTAGGGAAAATAATAGCTGGCCGCTACTGCTTTCAAAAAAATGCTGCGTGAGCTGATGCGCCAAACCAAGGCGCTGCCGCCATTCACCAAGTAGCTCTAGCTGCCCACAAAAAGCCGCAAACATAACTTCACGCTGGCAAAATTCAGCATCATAGGTTTTCCATGGCGAATACTCGTGCTGCTGGGTAAATAGCTCACGCATACTGCCTACCCAGCTGGGTAGCCAGCCGGTTTGCTTTAACTTTAATAGCACCGGAAAAGTGTGTTCGTCTTCCAGTGCATAGCCCATGCCCACTTGCAGGGCGATGGCTTTTTGCAGCATCAGACGGGCAAGGCATGCTTTGATCTTCGGCGGATCATAAGCCGTGCCATCGGCCATTTTTTCTTTACGCAGCGTCAGTAGCAAGACCATCCGCGCCTGAGTGACGGGCTCTTGTAACAATGCCATGGCATAAAGCAGCGGCAGATCGTCAGAATGAATTGCTGGAAGAGAGTTCGGCATAGTGGCTTGTTGTGGGTAATGTGAGTATTAAAGTAATGGCTAGAGCACGGCTTGGGCAACGCTGACCTTTGGGGTTTATCGTGCCCACGTGTCATGCAACACAATCATATTGCGTGGGCACATAGGCGGGCCACCCTAAGATCGATCAATGGCTTAGCTCATGTAGCAGCTCTTTTACCCTTACCACGCGCAAGGTGCTTTCTGGCCAATTGCCTTCTACACGTAATTTATCTTGGCCGCTCATTTTGTAATTCTTTTTGTTTTGGATGAGTTTGATGATTTTCATCGGCTCGATCACAGTATTGGTGGTAAAGCTCAGCACAATAGCTACATCGCTGGCGTCGATTTTGGCGATGCCCAAGCTGCCAGCAACCATGCGCAGGCGGTGGCAATCGAGTAGCACCTTGGCAGGCGCTGGCAAGAGGCCAAAGCGATCGATCAGCTCTTGCATGATGTCATCCAGATCGTCGTTGCTTTCACAATGGGCTAGGCGTTTATACAGGCTAAGCCGCTCGTTTACATCTGGGCAGTATTCGGCGGGCAGCAGTGCTGGGGCGCGCAGATTAATTTCGGTGGTGACCCCAAGCGGCTGGGATAGATCTGGCTCAATGCCTTTTTTGAGCGATTTAACCGCTTCTTTAAGCATCTGGCTATAGAGCGAGAAGCCAATTTCCTGCATCTCACCCGATTGCGAATCGCCCAGCACTTCACCCGCGCCGCGGATTTCTAAGTCGTGCATGGCCAGATAAAACCCAGCACCCAGTTCATCCATCATCTGAATGGCTTCGAGGCGTTTTTTAGCATCGCCAGACAGCGCTTCAGGCTCTGGTACCAGTAGATAGGCGTAAGCTTGGTGATGGCTACGGCCCACGCGGCCACGCATTTGGTGCAATTGCGCCAAGCCAAATTTATCCGCGCGGTTCATCAAAATGGTATTGGCATTGGGGATGTCGATCCCGGTTTCGATAATGGTGGTGCAGAGCAAAATATTAAAACGCTGCTGGGCAAAATCGCGCATCACATGCTCAAGATCACGTTCCCTCATTTGGCCGTGTGCCACGCCAACGCGGGCTTCGGGCAAGAGGGCGCTGAGTTTTTCGCGCATATTGTCGATGGTGTCGACTTCATTATGCAAAAAGAACACTTGGCCGCCGCGCTTTAGCTCACGCAGCACCGCTTCGCGGATAATGCCATCGCTAAATTTGGCCAGAAAGGTTTTAACTGCCAAGCGTTTATTGGGGGCGGTGGCAATCACAGAAAAGTCACGCAAGCCTTCTAGACTCATCGCCAACGTGCGCGGAATCGGTGTGGCGGTCAGGGTAAGTACATCCACATCGGCGCGCAACGCTTTAAGCTGCTCTTTTTGCCGCACCCCAAAGCGGTGCTCTTCGTCGATAATCACGAGGCCCAGCTTGCTGAATTCCACATCTGGCTGCACCAGCTTATGCGTGCCAATCACAATATCCACCGTGCCTTCCGCCATGCCTTTCATGGTGGCGGCGGCTTCTTTGGCGCTTCTAAAGCGGGAGATTTCTGCCACTTTAATCGGCCAATCCGAAAAGCGATCGCTAAAGGTTTGGAAGTGCTGCTCGGCCAAGAGGGTGGTGGGAACCAGCACGGCGACTTGTTTGCCACCGGTTACCGCTGCAAAGGCGGCGCGCAGTGCCACTTCGGTTTTACCAAAGCCCACATCGCCGCACACCAGCCTATCCATGGGTTTATCGATACGCATATCCACCAGCACCGCTTCAATGGCGGCGGCTTGATCGGCGGTTTCTTCAAAACCAAAGCCAGCGCTAAAGGCGGCGTAATCGTGGAAATCCCATTCAAAGGCGTGGCCCTTACGCAGGGCGCGGCGGGCGTAAAGATTAAGTAGCTCGGCGGCGGTGTCTCTGACTTGTTCGGCGGCTTTGCGTTTGGATTTATCCCAGCTACCACTGCCTAGTTTATGCAGGGGGGCGGCATCTGCGCTGCCACCAGAATAACGGCTGATGACGTGCAGCTGGCTAACGGGTACGTAAAGCTTATCGTTGCCGGCATATTCGATCACCACTAGCTCGGTTTCACCCTCGCCCAAATCCATGCTGGTGAGGCCGGAATAGCGGCCAATGCCGTGGCCTTCGTGCACCACGGCGTCGCCAATTTTTAGCTCGGATAAATCCCGCAGCATGGCATCGGTATTGCTACGTTTTTGTTGGCGTTTGCCACGGCTTTGCGCCACCATCTCGTAAAGATTGGCTTCGGTGATAATGGCCAGCGCGCCGTCGTTTAAGATAAAACCGTGGTAAAACGGCGCTGCGGTGAGTAGCACTTTATCGCGGCTGGCCTTAATCTCGGCCCAGCTTTCGATTAGCTTAGGTTTTAAGCCGTACTCAGCAAAAAACTGCGCCATGGTTTCACGGCGGCCTAGGCTTTCGGCGCAGAGCAGGATGCGTCCTTCAAAGCTGGCAATGAAATCTGTCAATTTGCTGATAGGGTTGTCGCTACGCCGGTCAACATTCAGGGCGGGCAGGGCGGTGGTAAAGGCAGAATCACCTGCAATAAATTCGATGCGGCGATGTTTTTTTAAGCCGCTAAATAGCGCGTCGGGCGTGAGGTAAAGATCTTTAGGCGCAAGAATTGGCCGCTCTTTATCGCCTGATAAATTTCGGTAACGATCACTGGTTTCTGCCCAGAATTGTTCGGCAGCTTGTAATAGCTCGCCGTGCTGCGCCAGCACCGCATCTTTAGGTAAGTAATCAAATAGTGTGGCCGTCTGCTCAAAAAAAAGCGGTAGATAGTATTCAATCCCCGCTGGGGTGCTTCCGTTGCCTATTTCTTTATAAATACGTGCTTTAGTCGGATCGCCTTCAAACACTTCCCTAAAACGCTGCCTAAATTGCGTGCGGCCTTTTTCATCCAGCGGAAACTCCCGCGCGGGCAGTAGGCGAATTTCCGGTACGGGGTAAAGGCTGCGCTGGGTGTCTACATCGAAGGTGCGAATGGTTTCGATGATGTCGCCAAATAAATCCAGCCGGTAAGGCAGAGTTGAGCCCATTGGGAACAAATCAATCAGCCCGCCACGGATAGAAAACTCACCTGGCCCATAGACTTGGGTAACGTGGCTATAGCCCGCAAAGGCCATGTCGGCGCGTAGTTGATCTGTATCTAGCTTTTCACCCTTTTTTAAGAAGAAGGTGTAAGCCGCAAGGTACTCTACAGGGGGCAAAACACCCATGGCAGTTTGCACGGGCACAATGACCACATCGGCTTGGTTCTGACGGATCTGCCACAGCGCAGCTAAGCGCTCCGAAATTAAATCGTGGTGGGGGCTGAAGTGATCGTAAGCTAGAGTTTCCCAGTCGGGGAATAATACGATGTTTTTTTGCGGTGCTAAAAAAGCAATCTCTTCTTTTAAGCGGCTAGCCACCTGTGCACTTGATGTAAACACCACCAGTGGATGGGCGATATTTGCATAGTGGCTTAAGGCCCAAGCATCTCCCGATCCGTGCAGGGCATTAATTTGGGCGCGTTGGCCGTTTAAAGGAAGTGCAGGTAGAGTCATGGCGGGTGGCATTCATAGAAAGCGTAGTGGCGGATTATACCCGTCCTCATGATCTTGCCAGCGCTTAAAATTGCACTAAATCGCATCTTTCCGCCTGTTGAATTTAGCTGGCTAGGCTTTAATGCTTGCAAATGTTTTAGGCCGGCTTTCAATATGCAAAGGTAAAATTTCGGTAGGCTGATGCTTTATGCCTAGGGTTTGTAGGAAATTTATGGGATTTTCCAAAAGTGTTTAGAAAGGTAGTGCTTGATTTTTTTTCGCATCTACAGAATGATGCTTACTAAAATTAGATTTACATTATTCGCATAATTAAAAGAATAAAATTCGCTCAGGGAGAGCAATATTAATGCGTAGGCTTTGGCTACAGCAGCTACTTATTGCTTCGGCGTATGCTATTTCAAGTCTTATCAGCTGGAAGTTGTCTTCAGGGCAGCATTTATTTAACTTACATGCTGGGATTGGGGTTGCAGCTTTATTGCTGGGAGGTCCTCGCTCAATCCTTACTTTGGCTCTTGTTTCTTGGGTATTGCCAGCTCTACAAGGCTATTCACTTCAAGGTGTGTTGGCGCTTTCACTACTGAATATTTTGCAGCCCTTATTGGTACAGGCCTTATTGCCCAAATTTGCTGTAGATGGGGAGCTGCGCGTTAAAGACAGCATGCGGCTGCTTTTTGCTGGCCCCTTGGTCGGCGGATTTTTTGCCGCCAGCTGCGGTATTGTTATTCAAAGTGTATTTTTGCCTACCCCAAGCACGACGCTGTTTTTTGATTGGATCTCTTGGTGGTTGGGGGATGCTCTCTTTATTTTAATTGTGGTGCCATTTTGTTTTGGCTTGCTGCATCAACGTGCCATGATTTGGCCAAGTAGGCTGGCTGAATTGTTGCTAGCGGTTGCCATTACTGGCTTTGGTGCGCTATTGCTCAACCAATTTAATGGCTATAAAGAATTATTGTTTTTATTGTTCCCTTTAATTATTTGGTCTGCATTACGCTTTGGCCATGTTGGGAATGGGGTGCTGGGAATAACTGTCGCATTATTAGCGCTGTGTTCGTCGTTAGGCAGTATTTGGGTGGGGGGCGTTTTATCGAGTTTGCTGCTGCTTTTATCTGTGGTGGTGACCGGCGTGGTGCTGGCAGCCTCTAATCAAGAAGAATTTGTCGCGGCCCAAAGCACGCGCTTGGCCGCGCAAGTTTTTGGCAATGCCAGTGAGGGGATCTTAATTACCGATGCCAATGCCCGTATTGTGGCCGTAAACCCCGCTTTTTGCCGTATTACGGGCTTTGATCCTAGGGATGCGATTGGTCGTATTTCGCGGATGTTTAAGCAGCAAGGGCAGCTAGATATTAACTGTAATATGGTGGATGAGCTAAATACTTACGGCCAATGGCAGGGGGAGGTGGAGGATAAGCGTAAGTGTGGAGAAGTTTACCCTGCGTGGCTCTCCATTAGTGCAGTAAGGGATGAGCAGGGCAGTATGACCAATTATGTGGGGGTTTTTTCTGATTACACCCATAGAAAAGAAGCTGAGCAGCGGCTTTTTCATCTGGCCAATCATGATCCGTTAACGGGTTTGTATAATCGTATGGCTTTGCAAGAAAAGCTTAATCATGCGGTGCTAAGCGCTCATGACAAGCCGTTTGCAGTATTGTTTATTGATCTAGACCGCTTTAAAACCATTAATGACACGCTAGGCCATGAAGTGGGCGATGCTTTATTGGTGATTGTGGCACAACGCTTACAAGCGGTAGTGAACGAGCGTGACATTTTAGCCCGCATTGGTGGAGATGAATTTACTATTTTACTTGAAAATGCCGTGTGCCTTGAGCGAGTAGGGCTGGTGGCCGAGGGCTTACGCCAAGCATTAATCCAGCCTTGCTTGATTAATGGTCAAGAGTTGTTTGTTAGCTGCTCAATTGGTGTGAGTGTTTATCCTTGTGATGGCAAAACGCCTGCGGCCCTACTTAAAAACGCTGATGTGGCGATGTACCGTGCCAAAGAAACCGGCAAAAACAATGTGCAGTTTTTTGCCGCCAATATGAATGAAATGGCGTTTGAGCATTTAATGATGGAAAACGGTCTTCGTCACGCCTTAGATCGTCAACAGTTTTGCCTGCACTACCAACCTAAAATTGATTTGGAATCCGGCTGTTTAAGTGGTTTGGAAAGCTTGATTCGCTGGAATCACCCTAGCCTAGGCTTGGTGCCGCCAGTGAGCTTTATTCCTTTGGCCGAAGAAAGTGGCCTGATTGTGGCGATTGGCGAGTGGGTGTTATTTGAAGCGTGCCGACAAATGCATGCTTGGCTGCAAGCAGGCTTGGACATTCCGCATGTGGCGGTCAATTTATCCCCAAGGCAATTTCAAAAAGAAAATCTAGTTCAGAAGGTCAAAGAGGCCCTAGTGCAAAGCGGCTTGCCTGCATCGCGCTTAGAGCTGGAAGTTACCGAGAGCATGATTATGCAAGACCCAAAGCGGGCCGTGCAGACACTTAATGAGTTAAAGTTGATGGGGGTGATGCTGGCGATTGATGATTTTGGCACGGGCTATTCATCGCTCTCTAATCTTAAACACTTCCCGATTGATAGCTTAAAAATTGATCGCTCTTTTGTTGATGGCCTGCCCGAGGATTCAGATAATGCGGCTATTACCGAGGCAATTATTGCCATGGCGCGTAAATTACGCCTCACGGTAGTCGGTGAAGGCGTAGAAACGGCCCAACAAATGTTATTCTTGCGCAAAAGCGGCTGCCATAGCGTGCAAGGTTATTTATACTCGCGCGCTTTATCTGCCGATGATCTTGTGGCGTATCTAGCCCGTGAAGGGCTGGTAAAGCTAAATCCATCTAATAAAGAACCGGTTTTTTAAGGTGATTTTTGTCGCATACGTAGCCTTTTTAAGGCTATTGCGAAAAACGTAAACAGAGTCTGATATGCAAAAAAAATTAATCCACGGTTTTCATGCCGTTGCGTCCCGTGTTAAGCGCTTTCCTGATAGCGTCTTAGAGTTGTTCTTTAATGGCAGCCGCGCCGACCCACGCGCAAAAGAGCTGCTAAAATTAGCAGAGCAGCAGGGCGTGCACGTGATTATGGTGGATGCCGCGCGTTTGGATGGAATGACGGGCCATGCTCGCCACCAAGGCGTAGCGGCGATGATCGATGCGGGTAAATCCTATGTGGTGCTGGAAGATATTCTGGAAGACTTGACTGAGCCACCGTTCTTACTGATTTTGGATGGCATTACCGATCCGCATAATCTAGGCGCTTGCTTGCGCGTGGCCGATGCGATGGGCGTACACGCCGTGATTGCACCAAAAGATAAATCGGTGAGCATTAATGCCACCGTATCTAAAGTGGCTTGCGGCGCTGCCGAAGTCATTCCTTACATTATGGTGACTAATTTAGCGCGTACTTTACGCGACCTAAAAGACCAGAGCGTTTGGATTGTGGGAACGGACGCCGATGCTAAAACAGATTTGCATCACTTTAACCAAACAGGCCCATTGGCTTGGGTATTGGGTAATGAGGGCGAAGGCATGCGCCGCCTAACACGCGAATCCTGCGATACCTTGGTTTCTATCCCGATGTTTGGTTCGGTAGAAAGCTTGAATGTATCGGTAGCCAGCGGGATTATCCTCGCCGAAAGCCGCCGCCAGCGTGAAATGAGTAAGTAATATTAGGGTGGGGTAGGGTGGGTTAGCCAAAATGCTTTTTTTTGGCGTAACCCGCCATGCTCAGCCAGTGGCATAACCCGCCATGCTCAGCCAGTGGCATAACCCACCATGCACAGCGTGCGTAAGCCACTATGCATATCCTCTTCGCTTCACATCCTCCCCACCCTTAAAGAAATCGCCCACACCACCTTTTGCTGCTGTGGCCATAGTGCGGCTAATGCTTCACCTAGCGCGGCCACAGGGTTATAGCCCTTGTCTTCAATAAAATGCCCTGTTGCCGACCAGCTTTGTACATAGCCTAGCAATTCAGCCAATGACCAGTTCACTTCCAGTACAAAATCAGGCGTTGGGATGGGATTAAACGGAAAAGGCAGGCTGGCATAGCCATTTTCAACGTGGTTTCGTTCGGCTGGCCAATAAGCACCAACGATATTGTGGTAAAAATCTTGGAAAATAAGCTCAATTTGCGGATGGCTAATTTGTGGCGTGCCATAGCAGCCAACGGCAATTAGCCCGCTGGGTTTGAGTACCCGTTTTGCCTCAGCATAAAAAGAATCTAAATCAAACCAGTGTAGAGCCTGTGCCACCACAATTAAATCCACGCTGTTTTGAGCGAGCTGGCTGTGGGCTGCATCGGCGCACAAATAGCGAATCTTAGCGTGAGTTGGAGCCAAATTTAATTGGGCTTGGCTGATATCACTGGCAAGCACGCTAGTAAAGTGCTCAGCCAAAGCCGTCGCCGCCTGCCCATTACCTGTGCCGCAATCCCAAGCCTGCGCTTGCTCTGGGCACTGGCTGGCTAGCCATGAAAATAACTCAGCAGGATAGTGGGGTCTGCTGGCTGCATAGTGAGCGGCAAGCTTAGAAAAATGATCGGCCATATTTTTCTCCTTTTATCGCATGATACATACTTAGAATTTAACAGAGTTAAAAAAACGATGGGGTGGTCTACACTAATTGGGTTGGATTTTTTTATTAGGGGTAGAAAATGCCTTATTACCTTGTATATCTAATTGCTATTTTCTGCTCTGCTTTAGCCTCTGCAGAGATCGTTGTTAATATATGCTGGCCATATTGAAGTGTTTGCAGAAGATTTTGAAGCCATAGCAGGAATGAGTGAAATAGGTGTTTATAATTTTATGAATGACCCTCAGTTAGGCATGGCGGTATTGCCAGATACAGAAGATAATAAATTCTATATGATTTTTACCAAGAGAAACCCGCTAGGCCAAGAGTTAAGATTACTGGTAAATAAAGAATTAATGCGTTTGCAGAAGTCTGGCGAATTAAGAAAAATGCTAAGTAATTACTTAAGGCCGTAATTACTCTACATCTCTGTTTCTGATTATATCTCTTGCTCAAATTCATCATAAGTATCGTAGGATGGGTTAACCCCGCGTATTTATTGAGTATTGCTCGCGGGTTTTACTCCATACGCTTATGCTATTGTATTTGTGGCTTAGCTATATTTAGCAGATATCCTGCTGTTTATTAATTAAATAGGTCTGTTACTTTAGTTGTTTTTTATTACAGCTTTGCCATCTACTTACAATTTTTGGGTTTGCCGCAATAATTTCCATGCCATTGTGCCTAATACGGTTACCGCCAACACCAGTGCCGCCCATAAGGCGTAAGTTTTAGCGGCAGAAGGTGTGCTGGCTATTGGGCGGATGGCTGCGGCTTTATTGAGTAAGGCACCTGCTGTAGCGGATGCAATCTGTTTGCCAATAATTAAATCAGTAGCCTGCATCGCGGCGTTTTGGATTTGAATATTGCCAAAGGTAAGAGTAAATGGCGCTTCACCACGGGCGGCAAAGGCGATTTGCTGTGGCAGCCAGCCTGCGGTTAATTTGGGCATACCTTGCCCCAATCCTCCCCCATTTTGTTTGACTTCTAGCCGCCAGTAGCGATGATTATTGGGGCGGGTTTCGATACTTGGGCTTTCGTTGCTTGCAAGGCGATACACAATCATGTTTTGTATGTTTTGCCATGAGTCTTGAGGGCTGGCGCGGCTGGCTAGGCTGACTTCGGCGACGGTATTTAGCTGCGGCAGCGCAAGTTGCAATCGATCGATGGGGGCGTGTAGGCCCAGATCAAACAGATACTCGCCTTGCTGAGGGTGGGTGGCCACGACGGGCGTTAGCCATATTCTGTTGGTGATTGGGGTATCTTGTGTAGAGGATTGCAGTAGGGCTTGTGTGAGGGTAAGCGGTGTTTCAGGACTCAGGCGCAGATACTTTGCTTTAACCCCTGCTAAATCAATTTTGGCTTGTTTCAGTGTTTGGCCTTGATAATCAAGCTGCACTAGCGCCGTATTGCCGAGTGCTTGCCAAGATTTTAAATCATCGCTGGCCGCTAGCTTGAGCTGGCTTTGGTAATTACTTTCTTGCCAATTTAAAGCGAGGGTTTCAAAGCGTCCTTGGATTTGTGATGCATCTACGATATAGCTACTTTGGCTGGAGCTGCTGCTGCTTTGGGCGCTGAGCTGGCCATCGCTATGGATGTGTACCGATATTTGCCGCTCATGCTCGGCCGTGGCGTAAGGGAAAAAGCGCAGCGCGGTTTGTGTGGATTGGGTGGTGGTGGTTGGGGTGATAAAAGCATAAGGCACTACTTCGCCTGCGGCATTAAACACCCGCAGATCGCCTAAATTTGCGTCTTGGGTAAATTGATACACGCTAATGGGCAAATCCAGCCGGTAAAAAGGCGCGCTTTCTTTGATGATTAAGGCTTGCTGATGGCTAAATAGATTGCTGGTTAGCGTGGCGGGCAGCGGCGTAGGCGTGGGTTTTTTGGCCAGGGTAAGGGGGCTGATGCAAAACAATAAAATCAGCAAGCGGCGCATGGGTTTTCCTTTGATGAACGAATTTTACTTGCCTCCACAAAAATCACGGGTAGCATTTCGTGTTACTTGGTTATGTCTCTTGCTCAAACAAAGCCATGTATTACATATTGGGCAATATGTTGTAGGGGCGCTGCTTGCTGCGCCTCTACGAGTTAGCACTATTGGCGTTGATCTTCTCAGATAAACGACAAAAAATGAGCAAGAGACATCATCAGGGTGGTTTTTGCTGAGCTATCCCGCTCAGCAGGGAAAATAATGGCTTATCCCTCCGCCCCGCTTGATTCCTGCTTGGGTGGCAGGGGTGATAAATAGCCGATGATGAGCAGTAAAATCCCCACGCCAATAAAGCTAACGATGCGCTCTATGCCGCTGATTCTGGATAAATCGATAATAAAGAGTTTGGCCACCACCACCACTAAGAGGGCCGCACCACTAAACCATAGCGATCTATCCAGTTTACGGGCAGAAAACAGCATGATGCCAAAGGCCAGTAGCGTCCAGAAAATGGATAGTGAGGCTTGCACTAGGGTGGAATGCTGTAGCGCACTGGCCACATACGGCACATCGCCCCAATGGTGCAGGGTGCGCAGTAAGACGCCATTGAGCCAGACAAAGGCCGTGAACCCAACCCCGATCTTTAGCCACTGCTGTGGTAAACCGCCGCGCAGCTTATCCACGCGATACAGCCATAAGCCGATTAAGGCAAAGATGCCGATTTGGATCAGATCGAGCGGATTAAGTAGCGGCCAGCGGCTGCCACTTTGGCTAAGGTTGGCGTAAAACGTCCACAGCCACATGATAAGCATCACGGGGGCCGAGGCAATAGCGCATAGGCGCAGCATGCTGCCACGGCGGGTAAGCTGCATGGCGGCCAGCGCAAATAATCCCCAAGCCAGCATAAAGATTTGTTGCATATTGCTGGAGCGGATGGCTTCTAATACCGAGAAAGGTAAGGCAAGGCCGTGGTGCAGGCCGCGCAATAAAGCGCCGTTAAACCAAATAAATAAGGTGGCAAGTAGGGTATAGGCTAGCCAATTGGGTAAAACGGCAGCGTTAAATAGGCTAGCTTTCTGATCGCGCCACGCCATATACAGCGCGCCAAATACCGCCAGCTGTGCCAGCTCTAGTAGATTAAAGAGCGGCAAATAGCGGATGGCCAAGAGGCTGCCATCGTTAAAGTTGGCGATCAGCAGCCAAGCCCATAGCACGGTAAGTAAAGCACACACGCTGATGCGGGTTGCCAGCAGCCCACCTAGGCGTTTAGCCGCCAGCACGGCCAAGATCGATGTCGCGCTCCAAAATAGTGTAAATACCGCCTGCACTTTCAGCGAGTTAATCAGGGTAGTGAGGCTGTAATCCTCGCCTCCCCAATGGGCAAACACGCGCAGTAGGATGGCGTTCAGCCACAGAAACCCCAGCCCAAGTAAACTAGGGGCCAGCCATGGTGTGAGATCAAGCAAATCCAGCTTGCGTAAGCGCCTGATCCAAGCCAGCAGCCCTACGAGCCCAAGGCCAAAGGCGATATCCAGCGGATTGAGTAGCGGTACATAAGGCAGTGGCGCGGCATTGCCATCACTGCCAAGTGCCAATAGCGCCCAGATCACTAATCCTGCCGCAATCGGCGCGGCACCTGCCACAAAATAAGCGCGGGGGAAGCGTGCAATGGGCCAGCTGATTTTTCTGCCATATTCGGCCAGCAGCCAAAGCACGGCTGCGCTGATGATAGGCCAAGCCACATTGCGCCATACTCCTTCTGGCACGGCTTGGCGAATCAGCCAAGCTAGCTCGGTGGCTAGCAAAATACTAATGAGCCATATGCCTAGCGCATGCAATATTTCGATGGCGGGATGATCTTCTTCATGCCTATGAAGCAGCCACAGCGCCAATGCTAAGGCCAGCGGCCATGCCAGCATGCCCAGCCCCGTCATCGCATGGCTATGATGAATCAGTACTTGCAATAACATCAAGCCAAGCACTGGAAAGAGGGCGAGTGCAGGCAGGCGCAGTAGCGGCCACGCCCATTTTTTGCAAGCTAAGCTGGCCAGTAGCGCGCTAAAGCCGATAAAGATCACCTCGGCCGAGTATTGCTCGGAGCCGAGGACAAAGGCTTCAATCTCATAGAGGCCAGCACCCAGCCACCAGGTTAATCCCCATGCTGCCAGTAAGGGCGAGAGGGTAATCCCAGGTTTAAACCATTCCAGCGCCGCTTTTTTTTGCAATAAATAGCCGCTAAATAAGCCAGATAAAGCCAGCATCAGGCCGCCGATATAGCCGCTATTGAGGATGGCAATAGCGTTTTCATTGAGCGGGTCAGCCTGATTAAAGAAGGCGATGCCAGCAATGGCTTGCAAGACCAGTGCACAAAGCAGGGAGCGTAGTCTTTGCTGACGTAAGCTCACCCAAATAATCGCCGCCGCTTCAACTGCCCAGCTGGCGGCGGTGGTGCGGGCATCAAAGGCCAGTGGAATGGCTAGCGTGGCAAACAACACACCCAGCGCTAATAGAGCCTCAAATAATAGGCACAGCTCGTTTCGTTTGCGTTGCCACAGATATTGGGCAATGCCGGTATAAAAAGCGGATAGGGCAACGGCGCTGCCCGCCAGTGCAAATTGAATCTCATGCACCAGCGCAGCCTGCAGGCCAAAGGCCGCCAGCGGTGTGCCAAAAATCAGCGTGCCGTCTACATAGCTTTTAAGCGCGATTTGCTGCCGCAGGGCATAGAGCAGGGCAATACTGACATAAAACAAGAAAAATAAAATTAAAAATGGCTCGGTACTGGCTAAGAGTTCAGGCCGGTATTTAAGCGCTCCCCAGCTTGTGGCAATCCCAAAGGTAAAGACAAAGCCGAGTAAATTCAGTGGTCGCCACGTTTTATACCAAGCCATGGCGAAAATACCGGCATTCAGCAGCGCAAAATAGCCAAACAGCGCGATATGGCTGCCGCTACCGGTGGAGGTCAAAATCGGGGCTAAAAAGCCGCCCGTAATCCCCATGACCGCCAGTGATCTGGCGTCTTGTTTAATCGCCAAAATAGCCGAGAACACGGCGACCAGCACTAAAAACGCCAGTGCAAAGCCGGCAGGAATCACGGCAAACTTGAGTGCGGTAAAGGCGGTAAGATAAAGCACGCCCACACCACCGCCTTGCATAATCAGCGCGTATTCGCGGCGCTTATCCCGTAATCGCCAGCCAATCACCAAGAGGGCAACGGCACCGAGCGCCGTGCCAGCAAAGCGCAGCTCTACCGGCAGCATGCTGTTGTCGGCGGCAAATTTCAGTAAAAACGCCACGCCAAAAAAGAGGATTAAGATCCCAACCCGCACCACGGTATTGCCGCCCAATAGCCAATTTTTAGCCATTTGGTAAGCATGATTAAATTGGGTGTCTAGCCAGCTAGGCGCGGCCTGTGGGCGAGGGCTAAGGGCTTGGGGCGGCTCGGCGGCTTGGGGGAGCGGCGTGGTATCTGGCCTAGATGGGTTAATTGCAATGCTTGGCAAAATAGGCGTGACGGCTTCGGGCATAGCAGCCAGGCTAGGCTCTGGCGTAAGTGCTTCAGGTGCCGAGGTAATATTTTGTTCTGGAGTGAGTGCGTCAGTGGCGAGGGTAAGGCTTGGCTCTGGTGCTAGCACTTCAGTGGCGAGGGTAATGCCTGGCTCTGGAGTTAGCTCTTCAGTTGCGAGGGTAATGCTTGGCTCAGGTGTTAACGCTTCAGGCTTAGGGATGATTGGCTTGGCTGGCTCAATGTTGTTGGCTTCGCGGGCCGTGGCTTTCATTTGCGCTACTTCTGCCTGCAAAAACGCCAGTGATTGCTCTAGTTGATCCACCCTTTGCCTTAAGCTAAGCACGCTGGCGTTAGCTACAGGTGGTGTTTGCTCCTGCTTACTTGCCTGAGCTGGGCTGGTGGATTGCTTACTTATAAAAATGTAAATCACAAAACCCAATAGGCCGCAGCCAAATGCGCCTCCCACACCAAATTGAAATCCACCCAAAATCATGGCGATCAAAATAAAGATACTGGCTTTCATGTGCGCCCTTGCTGTGCATGCATTCATGGGTACGACGCACCCATTTACGCATCTGAATGAGAGGATGGTTTTTTAGCGTGGATTACGGTGAAATTTACCTGCTTGATTTAAATAACTGATGTTATGCAGTATTAATTTTTTAGTGCCGTCGGTACGTTGATTTTGCTGCGCTCTCCCCGCTGGATCGGATGCGTGCTTCAAGGTGGGGTAAGCCAATCCTATCAACTTAAGCAATATGCCATTCGTAGGGCGGGTGCAACCCGCGAGTCATGCTGAAAAAACGCGGGTTTTATCCGTCCTACGATGTTTCTTTACAATAGGTAGATCTAAGTTGATCGCTTAAGGTTTAACGATCAATAGTGCCCTTAAGTTAATAAGATTGGGATTTAAGTCCCGTGCCACGAGTGGGGATAAAAACTTAATAAACCGGGTTTGGAAATGGCTAAAAACCCAAAAAAATAGCAAAATTTAGCTGACGTTTTTCTCTGTGAAACTCTGTGTTCTCTGTGGTTCAAGATTTGGGTTTTGGCTGCGCAACATCAGTTAAATAATGTTGTTAAGGTATGGTATTGCCCCTACCATTTTTTCTTGGCTTGCTTGTGGTTTTAGCTGGCCTTAAATCATCGCCATCTTGGTAGCTTTTTAAAATGTTTTCAGAAAGCTGCAGTACGGCCGTCGCGTAAAGTGTGCTTTTGTTGTAGCGAGTAATCACATAAAAATTATTAAAGCCTAAAAAGTGGCTAGTAAAGCCTGGCTCGGTTTCTAGTGAGAACAGCACGGCTTTTTCAGCGGTATCTAGCTCGCTGATCGGCACGACGCCTTTTTGCATCAGCTCGCCCACGCTGTAATGCAGATTAAATTTATCTGCAAAAACATCACTTAAATCAGCGTTGATATTGACGGCGGTGTAGGCGCTTTTACCCTGCTGCCAACCGTGTTCTTTTAAATAGTTGGCAACGCTGGCGATGGCATCATTAGGGTGATTCCAGATATCGCGGTGGCCGTTTTGGTCATAATCAACGGCATATTGGCGAAACGATGAGGGCATAAATTGCGGCCAGCCCATCGCTCCCGCGTAAGAGCCTTTAAAGCTGAGCGGATCTTCGTTTTCTTCACGTGCTAATAGTAAGAATTCGGTGAGCTCTTTTTGGAAGAACTCGGCACGGCGTGGGTAATCAAAGGCAATGGTGGTGAGCACGTCCAAAATATGAAAGCTGCCGGTGTTTTTACCATAATTGGTTTCAGCGCCCAAAATCGCCACGATGACTTCTGGCTCTACCCCATAGCGCTCGCTGATTTCTTTGATGGCAATGGCGTGTTCACGCCAGAATTTAGCCCCCGCCAAGCTGCGCGCTGGGTTTACAAAGTTCACCCGAAAGGTATACCAAGGTCTAGCGGTAGAAGGGCGATCTAAAATATCTAAAACATTGCTTTTGGGCGTGGCGCGGTTCAGCGTTTGTACTAGCTCTTCTTCGCTAAATTGGTAAGCGGCTGCGGTGGCTTTGATATAGGCCTGCACATCTTCACGGGCAACGAGGGCTTCATCGGCGTGGGCGAAACCCATCAGGCTAACTAATAACAGGGGAAGAAATTTACGCATTGTTTTCACTTACATAATGTGTGGAAGGGTGGGCTATGCTGTGCCCCTATTGGGAGAGCGCCGTAGAAAGTAATTGTGCGGTGATATCTACAATCGGAATCACGCGCTGATAATCCATTCTGCTTGGGCCTATCACACCCAGTGTGCCAACAATTTCGCCGTTGACGCGATAGGGCGCGGTAATGACCGAGCATTCATCTAAGGGAGCCAAGCCAGATTCATCACCGATATAAATTTTAACGCCATCAGCGTGATTGCCTAGATCTAACAACTGCAGTAGCGCCGTTTTTTGCTCAAATAGCGCAAATAACTGGCGCATTCTGATGACATTTGAGGATAAATCACCAAAGCCTAATAGCTGGTGCTCGCCTGCAATCACCATGGAATCACTATGTTGTGCCAAAGAAGCGCCAACAGCTACGGCGGCATTCATCAGGCCGACAATATCGCTTTTAAGCCGAACTAACTCGTTTTGTACTAGATGAGTGAGCGCCGAAAGTGTTTTGCCTGAGCAATATTCATTCAAAACATTGGCAGCTTCAATCAGCTCGCTGGCGCTAAACAGCCGCTCGGTTTGTAAAATACGGTTTTGTACATCGCCATCGCTGGTGACTAAAATCAGCAGCACACGACGCTCTGATAGCTGCATAAATTCGATTTGCTTGAGCAAAATATCGTGGCGCTTAGGGCTTTGCACCATGCCGGCAAATTGGGTCAGCTGCGATAAAATCTGCGATGCAGCCGCCACGCTGCGCTGAGGGCTATCGATGGGGAGCTGCTCGGTGAGTTCGGTAATAGTGGGTTGATCTAAAGCTTGTACTGTAAGCAATGAATCAACAAATACACGGTAAGCTAGCGCGGTAGGAACTCGGCCTGCCGAGGTATGTGGGCTAGCAACAAAGCCCAGCGCTTCTAAATCAACCATAGTATTGCGAATGGTTGCCGAGCTAATATCTAGCCCAGAAAAGTGCTGCAGCGCTTTAGAGCCAATAGGTTGCCCGTCGGCAATGTAGCGCTCGACGAGGGTTTTAAGTAGAATTTGAGAACGATCGTTCAGCATATTGGCTAATGGCGCTAGAGTTTATGGCGAATCTTACTTTGTTTTACAAGGACTTTTGCATCCAAGCAAGATGTGCTGTGTTGTTTTAGTGAGTTTAAAGCAAAGCGCGCGGGTGTTTTTTTATTAAATTTCGGGTCTAATAAGCTTATGCATAGTCTACTGTTCAAAACCATTGCCGTGGTTGGCCGTACGGGCACACCGACCTTAGACGAGCCGATTCGCCGTCTTGCCGCACTACTGGCTCGCGCAGGCGTCAAGGTTTTCTTAGATCAAGCTACTGCGGATGAGCATGGTATCACCGAACATCAGACGGTTAGCCGCGATAATATCGGCAAAGTGGCTGATCTGGTGATTGTGCTGGGTGGTGATGGCACGATGCTAGGCGTTGCTCGCTTATTGGCTCCTTACCGCATCCCCCTTGTAGGTATCAATCAAGGCCGTTTGGGCTTTATGACTGATATTTCGGTGGATGAGATGGACGAGCTGGTGATTGCAATGCTGTACGGTGAGTTTATCCCCGAAGAGCGCATCCTGCTTGAAACCACCGTAGTGCGTGATGGCCATGAAATCGATAACGCACTGGCGTTTAATGACGTGGTGTTTAGCCGTGGTAATACCGGCGCCATGATCGAGTTCGAAATCTTTATCGATGGGCGCTTTGTCTATAGCCAGCGCTCGGATGGCCTGATTGTTTCTACGCCTACCGGCTCCACGGCCTATGCGCTGGCCTCGGGTGGGCCGATTTTGCATCCAAGCTTACCTGCTATTGCGCTTGTGCCCATCTGCCCACAATCTTTGTCTAATCGCCCGATTGTGGTGAATGATACCTGTGCGGTGGAGTTCTTCCTGACGCGCTCGCAAGATGCACGGGTTTATTTTGATAATCAATCGCACTGTGATCTGCACGAAAAAGACCGCGTATTGATTAGCCGCTACCGCAACACTTTAAGAGTGCTGCACCCTAATAGCTATCACTATTATGACACCCTAAGAGAGAAACTACGCTGGGGCGAGCGTTTGTAAGGGGGGAATTTAATTCAAAACCCAAATCTTGAACCACAGAGAGCACGCAGGACACGGAGTTACACAGAGAAAAACGAGGACATATCGCTTTATGGCGTCATCCATCTCATCTGTTTTTTGCCGCTGTGCTTAAAAATATTAAACGTGCAGTTTTAGACAGAAATCGCTGATGTATTGCTTAATAAATGGTTTTCTCCGTGATCCTCCGTGTTCTCCTTAACTTCGTGGTTTAAGGTTTGGGTTTATTTTCTTTTGTGGTAACTGTAACCAAGGTGTAAACAAAGCGCATGCTGCTTTCTATCTCACTTAAATCATTTGTTATCGTCGACGAGCTTGTCCTCGATTTTGCCTCTGGCTTAACCACCTTAACGGGGGAAACGGGCGCGGGTAAATCCATTGTGATTGATGCTTTGGGCTTGCTTTTAGGGGGAAGGGCAGAAAGCGCGGTAGTGCGCCACGGGGCAGATAAGGCTGAGTTGCAAGCGCGGTTTGTCGTCCCCCAAACAACCTTGGCATGGCTAGAGGCCGAGGCCTTGCAAGGGGATGAAGGTGGGGAGCTGCTGATCCGGCGCAATATAGATAGCCATGGTAAATCTCGTGCTTGGATCAACGGGATTTCTGCCACCTTGGCCCAGCTAAAAACACTGGGTGAACAGTTGGTGGATATCCACGGCCAGCATGCGCCGCAATCCTTATTGCGCCCCGATGTGCAGCGTGATTTAGTCGATGGCTATGCGGGCTCAACTGCGCTGGCGCGAGATGTGGCTGGGCTATTTAAAGATTGGAAAATCGCCACCGATGAATTAGCTACAGCTAGCAATAATGCCGAGGCTTTTGAAGCAGAACGCGAACGCCTGCAATGGCAGGTCGAAGAAGTAGCGGCCTTGCAATTTACTGCGGCAGAATGGCCGGAGCTACAAGCCGAGCATAAGCGCTTACACCACGCAGCTAGCCTGATTGATGGGGTGCAAAGCAGCCTATTGATGCTGGCTGATGGCGATGAAAATTGCCAATCTTGGCTAGGAGCCGTGGCGACTAAGCTCAGTGCCTTGGCCGATTTTGATGCGGGTATTTCTGAGACGCTTGAATTACTAGCCAGCACTGAAGCGCAGATGACCGAGTCGGTGTACGCGCTACGCCGTTACGCCGATCATCTCGAGCTAGATCCGGCGCGCCTTGCCGATGTCGAGGGCCGCCTAGACGCTATCTTTCGTATGGCGCGTAAATACCGTGTTGAACCTGCGGATTTACCAGAAAAACTCGCCAGCTGGCAAGAGCGCTTGGCCGAATTAGGCGGAGCGCAAGGCCTAGAAGCCGTACGCCGCCGAGCACAAAAATTAGAAGCCGAATACCGCAAGCAAGCTGCAACGCTGTCAAATAAACGCAAAGCAGCGGCAGCTAAGCTAGGTAAATTGGTTACTGCAGAATTACAACTGTTGGCCTTGGTGGGCAGCCGTTTTGAAATTGCCCTACATGCTCACGAAGCCCCAGCCAGTTTTGGCTTAGAAACTATTGAATTTATGGTGGCCAATCACCCAACCACCCCAGCCAGAGCGATGGCAAAAGTGGCTTCCGGTGGTGAGTTGTCTCGGATTAGCTTGGCCTTGCAAGTGATTACCAGCCAAGTTGCTAATGTGCCTACTTTGATTTTTGATGAGGTGGATGTGGGGATTGGCGGGCGCGTGGCCGAGATTGTTGGCCGCATGTTGGCCGATTTAGGCGCGGCGCGACAAGTGCTGTGTATTACCCATTTACCTCAAGTTGCAGCGTGTGGATTTCAGCAGCTACAAGTGAGCAAAACCCAATCCGCAACTGGCGTACTCAGCACCATCCGCATGCTGAGCATTGAAGAGCGCATCGAAGAAATAGCCCGCATGCTAGGCGGAGTAGAAATCACCGGCACCACCCGCCAGCACGCAGCAGAAATGTTGGGTGTGGCCGCGGTTTAGTTGCAGTTGTATTTCAAATATAAACCCAAGTCCTGGACCACGGAGTACACAGAGAACACCATCATTTAAGGCTCGTGGTTGGATAATGGTTTTTTAAAGGTTTTTTCCGTGGCCCTCCGTGTTCTCTTTAACTCCGTGGTTTAAGATTTGGGTTTAATGTTTTTGTTATTTTGGGTTTTTATGAATGATTTAGATTTTATGAATGAGGCCCTGCAAGAGGCGCAGCGCGCCAAAGAGTTGGGCGAGGTGCCGGTAGGAGCGATTGTGGTGCATCAGGGCCAGATTATCGGTCGTGGCTGCAACCAACCTATCTTGCGCCATGATCCAAGCGCACACGCAGAGATGATGGCGATTCGCCAAGCAGCACGCCATCTGGGCAATTATCGCCTGCCAGAGTGCGAGTTATTTGTGACTTTAGAGCCATGCATTATGTGCGCTGGCGCGATCTTGCATTCACGGATTGCCCGTGTTGTATATGCGGCAACCGATCCTAAAACGGGGGCGGCGGGCAGTGTGATTAATCCTTTTGCCGATTGCCGATTAAATCATCAAACGCAAGTGGTGGATGGGGTGATGGCGCAGGAGTCTGCTGACTTACTCAGGGCGTTTTTTCGTGAGCGTCGGCAAGCTGAAAAAGATCGCAAGAAAACTGTCGTATAAATTTCACTACATTGTTTAATATTTACACTTGACTTGGTAGTGGCCGTAAACTACATCTTCACTCTTAATGGGGATGTGGGGATGAAAAAATTATTACTCGCTGTTGCAATGGCAGCTTTACTTGGTGGATGCGCGACTCCGCCCGCACCACTGGCGGCAGTGCCAACCGCCATTCCTTCGGTTAAATCACATAATAAACAAGTGGTGGCTTATATCCGCACTTGGCCTATTGGCTCTACACCGCTTGATATGGATAAGGGCCGCCGCTGGAGTGCTAAGGATATTCAAGGTGATCAACTCACCACTTTAAATTTAAGCTTTGGCTTGATTCGTAATGAAACTGATGTATATATTAAAGACCTAGAGCCACAGCTTAATTCAGATAAAACCGCTACCATTGCCCCATTTGCCAATATGTGGGATGAGGTGGCAAAGCTACAAACTAAATATCCCCATTTAAAAGTAAACGTCTCTATTGGTGGCTGGGGAGCGGATGGTTTTTCTCAATTATCTAGAACACCAGAGTCGCGGGCTAAATTTATTGCTAATGTGATTAAATTAATTGATGAACACAAATTAGCAGGGATTGACTACGATTGGGAATACCCCGTTGGCCCAGATTGGCTGCCTATTGCAAAAGACCCAAGCGATAAAGAAAACTACCCTAAGCTTTTAGAAGAAACCCGCAGCGCTTTAAATGAATATGGCGCTAAAATGGGCAAGAGCTATCAATTGTCGGTGGCTGTACCCGCTGCCGCATGGTTTCTAAAAAATATTGATGTGGTGCGTGTGGCTAAATCTGTTGATTTTATGAAAGTGATGGCTTATGACTTTGCCGGATCTTGGAGTAAAAATACCAGTCACCATACTAATCTATATCAAAATAAATTAGATCCTGATGGTGGCGGCTGGAGTGCCGATCAAGCGATGAATTTGTATATTGACGCGGGTGTTTCGCCAAGCAAATTATTATTAGGTAGTGCCTTTTATGGCCGCGCTTGGCAAGGTGTTGCCGCTAATAATAATGGCCTATATAACGCCTTCAAGAAAGGGGCCTTTGATGATGGCATCACTTGGCAAGACATCAAAGCGTTGAAGGCAAAGGGTGCAACGCGCTATTGGGATCCTGTGGCTAAAGCGCCTTGGTTGTACGATGGTAATTTAATGATTACCTACGAAGATCAAGAAAGCTTGAAGTACAAAGCGCAGTATATTAAAAGCAAGCACCTTGGTGGAATCATGGTTTGGGAGTATGGCCATGATATGGATAGCGAGCTGCCCAAAGTGATTAATGAATCATTGATGTAACCTATCCTAATAAAAAGAGGCTACTTTCGAGTAGCCTCTTTTTATTGTTATTTTAAGAAAAATAGCCGATTAATTTGCAACTAAGTTGCTAATGAATCGATTAGTAAACATTAAAAAAGTGATATACCTCATTACGCTTTGTTTTAAATGAGTTGAATTGCTTAATCGCTGTAAAAATGCAGGCAATGCCATTGGAGTAATCCCTAGTATTTTGTCTGCTTAAAAATTTCTTGATCATCATTGTTGGCATTTTGTTGCGCCGTTATTCACTAATAAATACGGGTTTTTAAAAAACATACCAAATTAAAATAAATCCTTGATGTTGGTCAAGTTTTAGCTAATGATTGTAAAACAATGCCGCATAAATATAAGTGGCAAGTAATGTCGATACCATGGGGCGCATTTATCTAGCGTTGACTTAATCCAAATGGCTTGTGCTCAATATTTATATTGAGGATTGCCTGTGCTTGTTTGTTTTTATTTAGTCATTCTCCTAGGGGTAAATCCCCGTTTAATTTTAAAGGGTTGCTAATAATGAAGAAAGCATTAAATCGCGTAGCTCGTCCTCTACTGCTGTCTGTTTTATTAGGTGGAGCATTCAATGCCATGGCTGCTGAACGCGTCGATTTGGAGGGGTTTGTGGCCCCTGCTGGAATTACAGCTCGTGGCTTAGCTGATGATGGCGTACACAGCTTACTGGGCTTACAAGCTGATGAATTAAAAGCCGCGCGTAGTCAAACTTATCCTGATGGTAAAGTGGTCACTCGCTATCAACAATTTCACCAAGGCGTGCCAGTTTGGGGGGAGGGCGTGGTTGAAAACCGTGCTGCTGGCCTAGCTCAGCCCGCTTTGTCTGGCGCCATGCTGCGTAATCTAAAAAATGATATTCCAAGCGCTAAGCCACTGTACTCGCAAGCGCAAATTCTAAGCCTTGCCAAAACACAGGCACGGGCAATTAAAACTGAAAACGAACAAGCCAAGCTGTATGTCAAGTTGGGTGCAAATAATGTGGCACAACTGATTTATGTGGTGTCATTTATCAATGGCAGCGCTAATAAGCCAAGCCGCCCACACTTTATTATTGATGCTAATACTGGCGTGGTGCTGGATCGCTGGGAAGGAATTACCCATAAAGACGCCACCGGCCCAGGCGGTAATACCAAAACCGGCAAGTATCTCTATGGTACAAACTATGGCCCTTTAGTGGTCAGCGATGATTGCAAAATGGTGAGCACTAATGTGATCACGGTTAATTTAAATCATGGAACAACAGGCTCTACGCCTTATCAGTTTACTTGCCCAAATAACCCTGGCATTGCTGTGAATGGCGCTTTTTCACCGCTGAATGATGCCCATTATTTTGGTAATGTGGTTTTCAATATGTATAAAGACTGGCTCAATCTACGTCCCATTAGCCAAATCCTAACGATGAAAGTCCATTACGGTACTAGCTACGAAAATGCTTTCTGGGATGGCTCTGCCATGAATTATGGTGATGGTGCCAATACTTTCTATCCTCTGGTTTCGATCGATGTTTCAGGGCATGAAATTAGCCATGGCTTTACAGAGCAAAACTCAGGCTTGGTGTATTCCAAGCAATCAGGGGGTATGAACGAAGCGTTTTCGGATATGGCCGGTGAAGCTGCTGAGCTGTATATGAAAGGCACAAACGACTTCCAAGTTGGCGCAGAAATTTTTAAAGCCAACGGTGCACTACGCTATATGGATGATCCAACCAAAGACGGCCGCTCGATCGGCCATGCTAGCCAATACAACGATAGCCTCGATGTGCACTTAAGTAGTGGGGTGTACAACAAAGCGTTTTATCTGCTATCGACCAAGCCAGGTTGGAACACTCGCAAGGCTTTTGAAGTGATGGCCGACGCAAACCATCTGTATTGGACAGCCAACAGCACCTTTAATCAGGGCGCTTGCGGCGTGGAAAAAGCTGCGGCTAGCCGTGGTTATGTGGTGGCTGATGTGACTTCTGCCTTTAGTGGGGTTGGGGTGAGCTGCTTGACCACACCACCGGTGACTAAAGTATTGGTTAAAGCTGTACCTGTAACTGGCATTAATTTGGCAACCAATGCCAGTATCACTTACACCATCGCGATCCCTGCAGGTGCTAAAAACCTGACCTTCAAAACATCTGGCGGTACAGGGGATGCAGATATTTACGCCAAATTTGGTGCAGCAGCTTCAACCACCACTTTTGATGCTAAATCTGATGGTGGCACTAATACAGAAACCATCACAGTTGCAGCGCCAAAAGCAGGCACTTACTACCTACTGCTTAATGGCTACTCCTCTGTAACGGGTGTATCGCTGGTCGCAAACTATCAGTAATTAAGCCGATAACAGCCCCGCTCTTTGCAGAGTGGGGCTTTTTTTTGGATTTGATCCCCGTTTAATAAGGAACTGTGATGAACCGGAAGCTATTAGCATTAATGCTGTGCGGCTTATTTGCCGCCTCTACCGCTGAAGCGGCACCAAAAAAAGTCTGGATTACGCTAGGTGATGCGGCCTTCTTACAGCTGCAAAAGTTAGCCCCTGCCACCATTGCCAAAGAAAGCAAGGCGCTGCTGGCTAATGAGGGCTTAATCGCTGCAGAGCGCGTGCATCTGGTGGAGGTGGATGAGCAGCAGCTGCTGGGTTTATCGGCGGCGGTACACCATGAGCTGCATCGCTGCGGTGGTTTTATGTTTCACAGTAGCGAGGCGGCAGGGCGGCAGGCTTTGCAGGCCCCAGTTACTTTGCTCGCGACTCTTCGGCCTTCTTATGTGCTGGATAACCAGTCGGTGGTAAATGCACTGCTACCCCAAATGCAAGACAGTAATATCGCGCAAACCATTGTTGATATGTCGGCCTTTGCTAATCGCTACTACACCACCAATAACGGTGTGAATGCCTCTAACTGGCTCAAAACGCGCTGGCAGCAAATGAGTGCAGGGCGCAGTGATATCAGCGTGGAGCAATTTAGTCATGCAGGCTGGCCGCAAAAGTCGGTGATTCTGACGATTAAAGGCACGGATAATGCCAGTGAAGTAGTGGTGCTGGGCGGCCATCTGGATTCTATCAATGGCCAAGGCACCACAGAAAACACCCGTGCGCCTGGGGCGGATGATGATGCATCGGGCATTGCCAGCTTAAGCGAGGCGCTGCGGGTGATTGTGGCGAGTGGCTATAAACCCCGTCGCACCATTAAGATAATGGGCTACGCGGCAGAAGAGGTGGGTTTACGTGGCTCGCAAGAGATTGCCAAAAGCTTTAAAGCCGCCAATGTGAATGTGGTTGGGGTGATGCAGCTGGACATGACCAATTACAAAGGCTCAGATAAAGATATCTATCTGTATACCGATTACACCGACAATGCCCAGAATCAGTTTGTGGCTAATTTGCTGACTACTTATCTGCCAAGCGTGCAAATTGGCTACGATAAATGCGGCTATGCTTGCTCAGATCATGCTTCATGGAGTGGGCAAGGTTATTTTGCGTCAATGCCTTTTGAATCCTCATTTACCCAAGATAATCCCTATATTCATACCGCCAACGATACCTATGCCAATAGCGGCAATCAGGCGCAGCACGCGCTGAAATTCTCTAAAATGGCGCTGGCCTTTATGGTTGAGCTAGGTAGCGATGGCCCCGCTGGCCCAGGGCCGGTGGATAAGGTAGAGAATTTCTCTGGCAAGCTAGCGCTGGGGCAACAGCAAAGCTATGGCCCATTTAAAGTGGCGGCAGGGGGGCGTGTGAGTGTGGTGTTGGCTGGAACCGGCGATGCAGATTTATACCTGCGCAAAGGTAGCGCCCCAAGCACCACCGTTTTTGATTGCAAATCCGATGGCCCCAATAGCACAGAAAATTGCGCACTTAATATCAGTGCCAATGCTGATGTTTACTTGCTGCTTAATGGCTATGCTGCCGCGAATTACACCTTAAAGGTCACTTATCGCGCGCAGTAAATATGGTTTAGCTAAAAAAATGCCGCTCAGAGCTGAACTGAGCGGTATTTTTGTGTTTAGTGCGAGGGTTAAATCGCTTGCTCGTTAATTTCGCCAGTACGAATACGTACGACGTGTTCAACCGGCGTTACAAAGATTTTGCCATCGCCAATCTTGCCGGTGTTGGCGGCTTTAATGATCGCTTCAATGGCGGTATCGACTTTATCGTCCTCCAATACCACTTCAATCTTAGCTTTAGGCAAAAAATCGACCACATATTCAGCGCCACGGTAAAGCTCGGTATGGCCTTTTTGCCTGCCAAAGCCTTTTACTTCGGTGACGGTTAAGCCAGAAATGCCTAGCTCGGACAAAGCTTCCCGCACTTCGTCGAGTTTAAAAGGCTTAATGATTGCTTCGATTTTTTTCATTTTGTTTATCCTTTGCTATCGGTGGGTCGCTGCCAGATTATAGAGCGGCTCGTTTATACGCCTAGCTTGAGTTCACGTTGCTCACCGTTCAACGGCATGCGATCGAGCAGCGGGGCAAATAGGCTTTCTTTGCCACTGGCGGGTTTGAGTAGCAATGCGCCTTGGGGGCCACGCTGCGGGTCGATGTTACCTTGCCCATGAATGGCGAGGAGTGGGTTTGCCTGTGAAGAGATATTCCAGTCTAGATTAGGCTGTAGTTTTATTTGGTAGCTACCAAAAGGATTGGCTTGTGGTGTGACTAAGGAGCTGGCATTTTGCCAAGCAATGCCGATTTCACCCGACTGCTTTGCTGATATTTTGCTGGCTTCAATTTCCAGTAGGCCAGCCAGCTGAAAGGGCGCTAGTTTTTTATCTAGGGCAAATAGTGGCGCGGCAGGCAGGGCGATCTTCACGGCTTCTAGGCGGCTGCCGCCCAGCCCTAGTAAGAGCTGAGCATTGCCGCTATGGCTGCCGTGGTGGGTGGTGAGTTGCCAAGCCAATTGCCCTGTAAGTAGCTTAGCTGGCTGCCATTGCCAGCGCACTTCGTCGAGTAGTTGTTGGCCGCTAATGCCAAGAGGGGTAAGCCGCCCAGACCAAATGGTGCCTGAGATGCCGCCTATTTGTAGCGGCGCAGGCACAAACCTTAGTATGAACGCTGCTGGGAACTGCAAAATTAAAAATACAATAAATAGCGGGATGAGGAATTTGCTGCGGTGATAAATAAACTGTTTCATTGGCGTTCTACCGTGGCCGTGAGTTGCACTAAGCCGTTATGCGTTGTTCCGCTGATGTTGAGTGCATGAATGCGCGAGCCTGTTTCATTACGCAGAGCGGCCAGTAAAGGTAGGGCATCGGCAAAGCGAATTTGTGCAATTTTAATTTGTAATTTATCTGCGGATAGCGCTTGGATATCAGCGCTGGTGTTTTTAGCATCTAGGCTGGCTTGTACACTGGCGCGTAAATCCCCGCTACGGCTGGGCCCTGCAGGCGTGGCTTTGATGGCAGATAGTTGTCTTTGTAGCTCGGCCAGTTGCAGTTGCATTTGCGGAACTTGTCGGCTTAGTAATGCTCGAGATGTGCTAATTGGCTGCCAAATACCTGCGTAGAGAATGGCAAAAGCAGCAAAGCCCGCGCAAGCACTGAGGTAAATGCGCTCGCGTGGGTTTCTTTGTTGCCAGAATTCTTTAAATTTATTCATTTAATGCTCATTTTGCTGCTTGGGTGTGAATAAGAATTTTCATTCGCCCCGTTGAGGCGGGCTGGGTTTCGGCAAAGAGCCCCGCGTTCTTGAGCTGCGTTTGCAGGCTGCTTGCTTGTGAATCGGGTAGCTGCATACTGAGCTGCCCATTGGCGTAGTCCAGCTGCTCCAGCTGCAAGCCATTGCCCGCAATGCTGGCTACTTTTAGTAGTAGATCTAGGCTATCACCATTACTACTGGCGCTTAGGCCACCGCGTTCGCGTAATTTGCTTTGGATTTGCAGTACGGGGTCAAACACGGGCTCGCCAGGAAAAGCGGCGGCGTAGGTTTGGCGCATCTCACGTTGCAAGGCGGTTTTAGTGCTGCGTAATTGCCACCAATCGCCCATTTGCCCTAGTAGAATAGCCGCAAAAATACTGGCAAGCAGGAGTGCGGGTGTTCGGAGGATTTTCCAATCAAAGCGCCATTGGCTGCGCTGCGCAAAATCACCTTGCAGCAGGTTCGTGCTTGGGGCTGCATTGCGGATTAAATCCGCTAAGGCCAAGTCTTGGTAAGGTGCATCGCCAATCAACGCTTCTATAATGCTGGCATCGTCAAAATGGCTGTACTGCCCTTCAGAAGTCCGTAGCAATCCCGCTTGGCCATCCCGAACCACATAGCAATCTGTACCCTCGGGGAGTAAGTCATAAAGGCTCCATACCGCGCTGGGGGTGAGTTGATGTTCGCTCAGTTGGGCTAGGTAAGCTTCTAGCCATTGACGCTCTACGGCAATCACTTTGTTGCTGCTGTCTGATAGGCCAAAGTGGAGCGTGGCCGCAGGGCTAAGTAAGCGATCCTCTAATAGGTGGGGTAATAGTTTGAGTCGCTTGGCTAAAGATTGCTTGGGTAACTCAGCAATATATATATTGCTGAGCGCCGCAGGAATAATTAGCTCAATGCGTTGGGCCAGGGGAAGCGCGCTAAGGGGAGCAGAGCCAGATGCTTGGTCTGCAAACCAGCGGACTTCATTTATTGCCAGATCGCTGGCAGGAAGAATGCGTAGGAGTGTGTATGTATGATCGTTCACGGGCGCAGTGACGTAAGAGTATATAAGGGGAAAATCTGTGCGGAGTATGACATAAACTTTTTATCGGCTGTGTAGATTGCGATTATCTTACTGATATATTAAACAAAATCGTGTTTGCGATGCCGCCTACAAAAGTATTTTGAAATATTTTACAAATAAGGCTTGGCAAAGTGAAACTCTTCAACTAGAATGCGGGTCTTCCTTCGGTGCACAACGCAACGAAGTGAAGTGGGGGGGTTGGCGGAATTGGTAGACGCACTGGATTTAGGTTCCAGCGCCGTAAGGTGTAAGAGTTCGAGTCTCTTATCCCCCACCAAATATTCTGAAAAGGCCGCAAGAGCAATGCTCTTGCGGCCTTTTTCATGTTTGCTATTTTTTTGAGCTTGGTTTTGTGGTTTAAAGTAGCTCGATTTTTTCTTATTTATTACTCTCTCTCTATTGCGGCTGATTGCGCGGCTGAAGCCTTATCGCCGCTATGTTTGCCGCTGCCTTGCTGCTGGTTAATAATTCTGTTTGGATTTGCGCCCTGATGTGCGCTAAACTTACCGACTTTGTTGGTAAATCGCGGTGAATGCTGCGCGTAAAGTTGAGGTTTTCACCTTTTCCAATGGGTGAAAACCTTAAAGCTTTTGGCTGTTACGGCCTTGGCGTAGTGTTTTTTGCAGATGAGCTGGCTTTATCCCCTATTTATTAAGATGCGTGTACGCGCGTTGATCCCCCATAGGAATGGTTTGAAATGCAAGTACAACTAGAAACCCTGAATCAACTCGAACGTCGCCTGTCTATTTCTGTGCCACGCTCAGAAATTACTGAACAAGTTAACGCGCGTTTGAAGCACGTAGCAAAGACTGCAAGAATTGCAGGTTTCCGCCCAGGTAAGGCTCCGATGAAAATCGTTGCGCAAAACTATGGCTTTCGCATCCAAGAAGAAGTATTGGGTGAAACGGTTGAGGCAAGTTTTGGCCAAGCGGTTCAAGAGCAAAAACTGCGCGTAGCGGGCTACCCACGTTTCGAGCCAAAAGATGTGGCAGAAGAAACTGGCGATTTCCAATTTGCAGCTACATTTGAAGTCTATCCAGAAGTGGTGATTGGCGATTTGGCTGCGGCGCAAATTGAAAAGCCAGTCTTGGATTTATCTGATGCCGAAGTAGAAAAAACCGTTGATATCCTGCGTCGCCAGCGTACTCGCTTTGAGCGTGTAGAGCGTGCAGCGGCTGATGGCGATCGCGTGATCGTTGACTTTAAAGGCTCGATCGACGGCGTATTGTTTGATGGCGGCTCTGCTGAAAACCACGCTTTCTTGCTGGGCAAGGGTCAAATGTTGCCAGGCTTTGAAGCCGGCGTGATTGGCATGAAAGAAGACGAAACCAAATCGGTGAGCGTTGATTTCCCTGCTGACTATCATGGTGCAGATGTAGCAGGTAAGACTGCTGTATTCGAAATCACCGTTAAAAACGTAGCGGCTGCAATCTTGCCAGAAGTTGACGCAGAATTTGCGAAAAGCCTCGGTATCGTCGATGGTGATGTAGAGAAAATGCGTGCTGAAGTCCGTGGCAATCTGGAGCGCGAAGTACGCTTCCGTCTGAAAGCCCGCGCTAAAGAAAACGTCATGACGGCGCTGATTGCTGCTGCGCCGACTGATTTGCCTAAGGCTTTAGTGCAGTTAGAAATCGGTCGTTTGGCTGAAGGCGCGCTGGCGGACTTGAAAGCACGTGGTATCGACCCAAAGTATGTTCCGTTCTCGCCAGAAATGTTTGAAGCGCAAGCTCAGCGCCGTGTTCACCTTGGTTTAGCTTTGGCTGAACTGGTGAAAGGCAATGCGCTAGAAGCTAAGCTAGAACAAGTGAAGGCTGTAGTTGAAGACTTGGCACAAAATTACGAAGATCCAAGCGAAGTAGTGGCTTGGTACTTTGAAGACCGCGAACGTCTAGCTGGCCCAGAATCAATGGCATTGGAAGACAATGTGGTTGAGTTTGTATTGGCTAAGGCGCAAGTAACCGAAAAAGGCATGTCCTTTGAAGAATTGATGGGCCAACAAGGCTAATCAATCTCGGCAAATGAGGTGCTACGATAAAGTGCCATCAAGGTGGCACTTTATCGTTTAAATGACCCTATGGGATCTATTGATGTGTTTGCAAACAAACAGTCAGTTGAGCCTTTATTTCTGAGAGAAAAAGATGTCAAGACAAGAATTTGACCCACAAAATCTGGGGTATATCCCAATGGTCGTTGAGCAAAGCGGCCGTGGCGAGCGCTCTTACGATATCTATTCGCGTCTATTAAAAGAGCGTGTTATTTTCTTGGTTGGCCCCGTTAACGATCAAAGCGCAAATCTGATTATTGCGCAGATGTTGTTTTTAGAGTCCGAAAATCCAGATAAAGATATTCACTTGTATATCAACTCGCCTGGTGGCTCTGTGACCGCAGGTTTGGCGATTTACGACACAATGAATTTTATTAAGCCTGACGTATCCACCATGTGTGTGGGTATGGCGGCAAGTATGGGTGCATTCTTGTTATCAAGTGGCGCCAAGGGTAAGCGTTATGCGCTACCTAATTCACGCATTATGATTCATCAGCCTTTGATTGGCGGCCTTTCTGGCCAGGCTTCTGATGTTGAAATTCATGCGCGTGAATTAATTAAAACCAAGCGTTCTTTAAATGAAATGCTGGCGAAGCATACCGGTCAAAGTATCGAAGCCGTAGAGCGCGATACCGATCGTGATAATTTCATGAGTGCTGCAGAATCAAAAGACTACGGTTTGATTGATGATGTATTGCAGTCTCGTAGCGTGGCCGCAGCTAAATAAGGCTGTGCCGATCGTGACAATGCCGCCAGCGAGCCTGGCGGTTTTTTATTCTAGGGCCCGTTGTTGGGGTGTAGGTTAGGCGATGTCAGAAAAACTCCTTTATTGTTCTTTTTGCGGTAAAAGCCAGCACGAAGTGGTTAAGCTGATTGCTGGCCCGCAAGTGTTTATTTGCAACGAATGCATTGAGCTTTGCCGTGATGTATTAAAAGACGAAGCTGCGGCGGCGGTGGTTGGTGAGGCAGCGCAGGCGGGGGAAGGCAAGCGCGTACCTACGCCAGTTGAAATTCGCACCACTCTGGATTCTTATGTGATTGGCCAAGAGCGCGCCAAAAAGATTCTTGCGGTTGCGGTTTATAACCATTACAAGCGCTTAAGCAGCAATAAGTCTGCAGATAATGATGTGGAATTGGCTAAATCCAATATCTTGCTGATTGGGCCAACAGGCTCAGGCAAAACATTATTAGCGCAAACCATGGCTAAGCTTTTGGATGTGCCCTTTGTTATTGCCGACGCTACAACACTGACTGAAGCGGGTTATGTGGGTGAAGACGTTGAGCACATCATTGCTAAGCTGTTGGCTCAGTGCGATTACGATGTAGAAAAAGCCCAGCGTGGCATTATCTATATCGATGAGATCGATAAAATTGCGCGTAAATCCGAAAACCCATCGATTACCCGTGATGTATCGGGTGAGGGTGTGCAGCAGGCGTTATTGAAGCTGGTAGAGGGGACGGTTGCATCAGTTCCTCCACAAGGCGGCCGTAAGCATCCAAACCAAGATATGCCACAGGTTGATACCACTAATATCTTGTTTATTTGTGGTGGTGCGTTTGAAGGCTTGGATAAAATCATCCGCAATCGCTCAGTAAAAAGCGGCATTGGTTTTGGCGCCGAAGTGATGAGCAAGGACGAAAACACCAGTGTTGGCAAAATGCTGCACACGGTAGAGCCAGATGATTTGATTCGCTTTGGCTTGATTCCTGAGTTTGTGGGCCGCTTACCAGTGACTGCAACGCTGGAAGAGCTGGATGAAGCCGCGCTGGTTTCTATTCTGACAGAGCCTAAAAACGCCCTGATTAAACAGTATCAAAAACTGTTTTCTTTGGAAGGTGTTGAGCTGGAAGTCGGAAAAGAAGCCTTGGCATCGATTGCACACAAGGCGATGGAGCGTAAAATTGGTGCACGTGGCCTGCGCTCGATTGTTGAATCATCCTTGCTAGATATCATGTACGAGCTGCCTTCTATGCAAGGGGTGAGTCGTGTAGTGGTGGATGAGTCGGTGATTAAAAATGCAACTGCCCCAACGGTTGTATACGCTGATCCTGTTGTGGCTAAGTAAGACACAGAGGCACCAGTGACTGTTTGCTGGTGCCTTTATGTAGGCAAAAATATATTACTTAAGCTCTGGGCTAAAATTTTCAGCTCAGAGTTACTTCTAGGGCATTGTAATTTCTTGCCCAAGCCCCCAGCTCTATGGGGTAAATCCACTTTCGAGGCCCTTTGTTGATGTCCCAAACTGTTGCGTTTGCCGACGATGTCCATTTGCCGCTGCTGCCGCTACGAGATGTGGTGGTGTTTCCGCATATGGTTATCCCGCTATTTGTGGGTCGCCCAAAGTCGATTCGCGCGCTAGAAGCCGCGATGGAAGATGGCCGCCATATCTTGCTGGTTGCGCAAAAGAACGCCCAGAAAGATGAGCCAGGCTTGGCTGACATTTATCCAGTAGGTACGATTGCCAGCATCTTACAGATGCTGAAGCTTCCTGACGGTACGGTTAAAGTGCTGGTTGAAGGTGGCCAGCGTGCAACCGTCACCGATATTGATGAAGAGGCCGGCTTTTATAGCGCGATCGCTCATCCGATTGATGCCAGTGGCGAGCAGGGGCATGAAGTAGAGGCGATGCGCCGTGCCTTGCTAACCCAATTTGATCAATTTGTTAAGCTGAATAAGAAAATTCCGCCAGAAATCTTGACCTCTTTGGCTGGGATCGAAGACGCACATCGCTTGGCAGATACCATTGCCGCGCATCTGCCTTTAAAGCTTGAGCAAAAACAATCCATCTTAGAGATGTTCGACCTGCGTCGCCGCATGGAGCAGCTGTTAAAACAGCTTGAATCCGAGCTGGATATCTTGCAGGTAGAAAAGCGTATCCGTGGCCGCGTGAAGCGCCAAATGGAAAAAAGTCAGCGCGAGTATTATCTGAATGAGCAGGTTAAGGCCATTCAGAAAGAGCTGGGTGAGCTAGATGAAAACGCCGATATCGACGAGCTTGATAAAAAAATCAAAAACGCCGGTATGAGCAAAGAAGCGCGCGACAAAGCCGAGTCTGAGCTGAAAAAATTACGCATGATGTCGCCGATGTCTGCTGAAGCAACCGTAGTGCGTAATTACATCGATACTTTGCTTGATTTGCCGTGGAAAAAGAAAACCAAAATCAGCAAGGAATTACCTGCCGCAGAATTGGTGCTGGATACCGATCACTACGGCCTTGAGAAGGTCAAAGAGCGCATTGTTGAGTACCTTGCGGTACAAAGCCGTGTTGAAAAGCTCAAAGCGCCTATTTTGTGCCTTGTAGGGCCGCCTGGTGTGGGTAAAACTTCCTTAGGCGAATCGATTGCGCGTGCCACTAATCGTAAATTTGTCCGTATGGCCTTAGGTGGCGTGCGTGATGAATCGGAGATTCGTGGACATCGTCGGACTTATATCGGCTCGATGCCGGGTAAAATTTTGCAGTCGATGACTAAAATTGGTGTAAAAAATCCACTCTTTTTACTCGATGAAGTCGATAAGATGGGCTCGGATTTCCGAGGGGATCCTTCTTCTGCTTTGCTGGAAGTATTAGATCCTGAGCAAAACCACGCCTTTAGCGATCATTATCTAGAAGTGGATTTTGATTTGTCGGATGTGATGTTTGTGGCGACGGCTAACTCACTCAATATTCCGCCTGCATTATTGGATCGAATGGAAGTGATTCGTTTGTCGGGTTATACCGAAGACGAAAAAGTAAATATTGCACTTAAGTACCTTGTGCCAAAACAAACCAAGGCTAATGGTGTGGCTGAGGGTGAATTGGTGATTTCCGACGCTGCTGTGCGTGATGTAGTGCGTTTCTACACCCGTGAAGCAGGGGTGCGCAGCTTAGATCGAGAAATTGCCCGTATCTGCCGCAAGGTGGTGAAGAGCTTGATCATGAAACCAAGCGATAAAAAGATCACCATTACCCCGAAAAACTTGGAAAAGTACTTGGGTGTACATCGTTTTGATTACGGTGTTGCAGAGCAAACGAATCAGATTGGGCAGGTAACTGGCCTTGCTTGGACCGAAGTTGGTGGTGAATTACTCACTATCGAAGCGGTAAAATTCCCAGGCAAAGGAAAAATGATTCAAACCGGTAAGCTTGGTGATGTGATGCAAGAATCCATCCAAGCGGCGTTGTCGGTGGTGCGTAGTCGCGCTAAGGCCTTAGGCATAGACCCTGATTTTTATCAGAAAATTGATATGCACATCCATTTCCCAGAGGGAGCTACGCCAAAAGATGGCCCTTCAGCAGGGATTGGTATTGCAACTGCAATGGTCTCTGTGTTGTCTGGAATCCCGGTTCGTTGCGATGTTGCAATGACAGGAGAGATCACGCTGCGTGGTGAAGTATTGCCAATTGGCGGTTTAAAGGAGAAACTGCTTGCTGCTCACCGTGGTGGCATCAAGCAGGTATTGATTCCTGAGGGCAATGTCAAGGATCTCGCTGAGATACCAGACAATGTAAAGCGCGGGCTAACCATACACCCAGTCAAGTGGATCGATCAGGTGTTGGGGCTTGCCTTAGAGCGGTTGCCGGAGGTTTTGCCGGAAGAGGTGGCGAGTTCAGAAGCTGTTTTGCCGCAAGCAGGGGTGGAAGTAACTGGACAGCTTACTAAACATTAGTTGACACGAGATTTTGTGGCTTGCTATAAAGCTTCAGTAATTAGTTAATCGTATCAATCCAATCAGAATTGAAAGGGGACGTAAGTGAATAAATCGGAACTCATCAACGCCATCGCAGAATCCGCTGGTCTCTCCAAGGCTGATGCAGGTAAAGCACTGGATGCAACAGTAGAAGCAGTAACCCAAGCCCTGAAATCAGGCGACGAAGTAACGTTGGTCGGCTTTGGTTCTTTTTACGTGTCTGAGCGCGCTGAGCGCAGCGGCCGTAATCCACGCACTGGCGAGACTATCGCGATTGCTGCTGCAAAACAGCCTAAATTTAGGGCTGGTAAATCTTTGAAAGATGCAGTACAATAATCGACTTACTTTGCTGACTAAATCTTTATTAGTGTAGTAATTTGGCTTGGGTGATTAGCTCAGTTGGTAGAGCGTCTGCCTTACACGCAGAATGTCGGCGGTTCGACCCCGTCATCACCCACCATTTAACTGTCGAAGATTTAGTTGCATTGAGGAGTGGTAGTTCAGTTGGTTAGAATACCGGCCTGTCACGCCGGGGGTCGCGGGTTCGAGTCCCGTCCGCTCCGCCAGATTAAAATAAAAAGCCAAGCAGAAATGCTTGGCTTTTTATTTGTCTATTATTTGCGTTTGCAAGACAGGCAGGCGTCAATCTGGCATTATCCGAGGGGCTATTTATTCGACAGAGTGGATTTTATACGCTCGATCGTGGCGCCCACTTTTGATGGTGATTGCGGTTGCCAGTTTAAACATAAAAAATACACGCCTTCGTGGCATAAATCGATTGGCCCTCCGCCATTTCAGATTGTATGTTGCGAATCACTCGCGGAGTTGCTTGTCCCATGTTTTCTTTTGTTGAAAAAAACAAGACCGCCGTTCAGGTGGTACTTGGCCTCGTTTCTTTGGGTCTAGTTGTTGGTGTTGGCCTTACAGGCTACAGCGCTATGGAAGATGGCGAATCGTATCTGGCTAAGGTAGGCCAGACGCCTATTACCCCTCGTGAGCTTGCTCAAGCCATTGGCAACCAGCCTATTGCAAATGAAATGAAACCGATGGTGCTTGAGCAGCTGGTTAAAAAGCAGCTCTTACTTGAGCAAGCCGCTCTATTGCACCTAAAGGTCTCGGATGATCAGGTCCGTGATGCCATTGCTGCTATTCCAGATTTCCAAGAAAATGGCAAATTTAGTCCTCAGCGCTATCAAGACTTACTGGCTGCTCAGCAAATGACGCCATTAGCCTTTCAGCAGCGTGTGCGTGATGATTTATCTAGCCGTCATCTATTGGCTGGGTTTGCCAATGGCATTCAATCAACGGCAATGACTGAATATATGGCGAAGCTATTGGGTGAGAAAAGAGAAGTGGCGATGGTGCAAATTTCGCCCGCTGCTTTTATGTCACAAGTTGTTGTGTCTGATGCCGAAGTTAAAAAATATTACGATACACACAGCGAGGAATTTAAATCGCCAGAAATGGCTCGCTTGGAATATATCGTTTTTTCTCAGCAAGAATTAGCTAAGAGCGTTTTGGTGACATCCGCCGAGGTGCAGAAATATTTTGAAGCACATAAAGCGCAGCTCACGGGTGAAGAGCGTAAAGCCAGCCATATCTTAATTACGCTTGCTAAAGACGCTAAGCCAGAAGTTAAGAAGGTAGCACAGGCGAAGGCTGATGCCATTTTGAAAGAGCTAAAAGCGAACCCAGCGCGTTTTGCTGAGCTGGCGAAAAAAGAATCGCAAGATCCAGGCTCGGCTGCAAATGGTGGGGATTTAGGTTTTTTTGCCCATGGCGCTATGGTAAAGTCGTTTGATGATGCGGCGTTTAAACTTAAAAAAGGTGAAATCAGCACGGTAGTTACCAGTGATTTTGGCCTGCACATTATTCGTCTTGATGATGTTCGTAGCAAAACTTTGGCGGAAGTACAGCCTGAAGTAGAGCACAAGCTGAAGCTTGAAAAAGTGCAGCAAAGTTTTCAAAACCAAGCTGAGAAATTTAATGAGCTGGTTTATCAGCAAGCAGATAGTTTAAAGCCAGCGGCAGAGGCCTTTAAATTGGCTGTGCAGCAAAGTGCTTGGGTAACGCGTGCAGCGGCTACTGATGAACTGCTCAATAACGCGAAGCTGCGTGAGGCCGTGTTTAGCGATGATGTGTTAAAAAAGAAACACAATTCAGAAGCGATTGAAGTGGCTCCAGGTACTTTGGTTTCAGTGCGTGTTATTGAAGCAAAACCCGCGCAAGTGCAGAAGTTAGAGGCTGTAAATGCGGGCATTTTGGCGAAGCTTAAGCAAGAGAAAGCGCTTAAATTGGCACTTGCTGAGGGCACTAAGAAATTAGCCGAGCTTAAAAAAGGTGGGGCGGATACGCTTACTTGGTCTGCAGGACAAGAGATGTTGCGCATGGGCCAATCTGCGGTGCCAGAAGCTCAGTTGAAAGAAATTTTTAGTGTTTCTGCAGATAAGCTACCCGCTTATGTGGGGGCCGAGGTGAAAGGCCAAGGTTTTGCGCTATTTAAAGTGCTGAAATCGACGGCTGCTCCTGCACTAGACGATGAATTGCGTCGCCGCATGAGTGAAAACTTGGGGCAAATGTATGGCCAAGTTGAAGTGGCTAGCTATTTACAGGCGCTTAAATCGCAAATTAAAGTAGATTACAAACATAAACCTAGCTCGTTTGAGTAAATAAAGCTGCAAAAAACGGCAAGAGAAATTTATCTTGCCGTTTTTTGTTAATTAGGATTGTATTTTCTTACTGACATGCCGATATTACTAATAAGCAGGGGCTTTAGATTCTTGCTGATTACCTGAGGAGATATTGCCATGATCACCGTATTCAAGATGGAAGACGGAAGCGTAGAGCTAGAAACCGTGGATATCCTCGCAACTAGAGATGAGTTTCTTCGCCCTTTTGACCTACCTAGTTTGCAATTGCTGAGTGTTACCGAATCTGAATGCGCTAGGGCTGCGGCTACTCGCCATTTAGCTTAGCGTTTCGATTGATATGCCATGAAGGGGCGCGTTTGCCCAAATAGGCGGCCACGCCTTCGCGTGCTTCTTCATGGGTTCTGATGTGTGCAATACGGTGCGCGGTATCAGAAATCATTGCGTCATCGATAGGCCGGTGTACGACTGAAGTAATCAGCCGTTTTGCTGCGGTGAGTGCATGTGGGCTGTTTTGTAGTAGCTCGTTAATCCACGTTTGTACTTGTATATCCATGTCCTCAATATTCTGTTTTACCTCGTGTACTAATCCCAATTGCTGTGCCGTATGGCAGTCAAAGCGTTCAGCGGTTAGCATGTAACGTCTGGCTGCACTGATACCAATTTTGCCAATGATGTAGGGGCCAATGACGGCAGGGATTAAGCCTAGCCGTACTTCATTAATGCGAAACCAACTATCGCTGGTGGCAACGGCTAAATCACAGCAAGCAATCAAGCCAACGCCGCCACCAAAGGCCGGCCCTTGGATTCGAGCGATGGTGGGCACGGGTAAGCGCTCTAGGGTTTGCATAAGACGGGCTAGTTTGAGCGCATCTTCAAAATTGCGATGCTGATCAAATTGGGTGGAATGGTGAATCCAGCTTAAGTCTGCGCCAGCACTAAATGTACTGCCTTCTGCTGATAACACAACTACGCGTAAATTTGAGTTTTGCCCGAATGCGGCAAGAGTGGCAGTGAGCTCTGCAATTAATATGTCATCAAATGCATTACAAAGCGCAGGTCGTGCGAGCGTAATAGTAGCGATGCCGTGGCTGAAATGGGTGTGTATTGTATCGCTCATGCCGACTCCCTAATGAAATTGCGTTGTTTGGCTGATGATTCGTAAACAAACTAAGGCAGAATGCTGAGGCAAGAGCTAAGGCGAGTCAGCTTAGTCAAGTTCAGTTGCATGTGGTAGAGTGCGCGCCACTCTGAGCTGACAGGAGGTTATGGGGTGTGGGGATGGCTCATATTGCATTTCTTAGCCCAGTTTCCAGTAATTTTTCTACATTGATTAATGAATTAAGGCGAGTTTTTTACTTTCTTTGTTTGTTTGCTAAGCGTAAAAGGTGGCTTAATTCTTTTTTTGCATCAGTGATAAAGTAGCTGTACTGATATGGTGTTTTGCCTTGCTGATTTTCTTTGGGTGCTATGGCACCAATTAAGGCAAATTTTATTGTTAGGTTCTTTGATTCCTTGGTCCGATGCGAATTATTTTCTGGTCTTGCTTGTTGGGTATGATGGCTTTGCCTGTACGGGCTGAGCGTGTACTCATTCCCGGTGCAGAAATCACCTTGTCTGCAAAATACCTTCCTCCTCCTGTTTCTGATGCTGGACCTGCCGCAGCGGTGGTGTTATTGCATGGCTGCAACGGTATGGGGCAAACAACAGGGCTTAATCCAAGGCCTGAGCGGATGGCAAGTCTTTTGCAGGAAAAAGGCTACGCTGTTTTGATGCTAGATAGCTTTGGTGGGCGGGATCTGCAGGAGCTCTGTAGCGTGCCGCTCAGTAAGCGCACCTTAAGCCCTAAAATGCGTGCAGAAGATGCACGGCACGCGTTGGAATGGTTAAAAACGCGCAAGGAAATTGATGGCGATCGCTTAGGTGTAATTGGCTGGTCGCATGGTGCAACTGCGGTTTTATCCTTGCTTGGGCAAAAATTGCCGTCAGTTCGTGTTGGCGTGGCTTTTTTCCCCTCATGCAGCTCTTATTTACTGCGTGATAAATATCAAGTGACTGCACCACTACTGATGTTGGTGGGTGAAGAGGATGATTGGACTCCCGCCGAGCCTTGTCGTGCTTTGGTGGCCAAAGCAGATCAACCGACCTTTCGTTTAATCACTTATCCAGATGCTTTTCATGATTTCGATAACGCTAGCTTAAAGCCTGATGTGGTAAAACGGATGGCGGTGGGGGCATCAACGGTGGCGATCGCGTTTAATCCTGATGCTAGCTCGGATGCTTATCGGCGCACATTTAAGTGGTTATCGCCTTGGCTAGATCTAAATCGTATGCCGGTGGTCACGCCTTCGTCATTTCGTCATGCGGGTGCGGGTTTAGGGAAAAACACTGGGCCCTAGATATTCAATGATTTCAAAGTATTTTAATTTACAGGGATAAATATGAATTACTTTATGGAAGACTTAGCTTTAGGTTTAAGCGCTGAATATCGTAAGACGATCACTGAAACGGATGTAATTTTGTTCGCGGGTATTTCTGGCGACAATAATCCTATGCATATTGATGAGGAATACGCGGCAAAAACCCGCTTTGAAGGCCGAATTGCCCACGGCATGCTGAGTGCTAGTTTGATTTCTACTGTGATTGGCACGCGCTTGCCAGGTGCAGGTGCCATTTATATGGGCCAAAATTTAAAGTTTTTAAAGCCAGTTAAAATCGGTGACACGGTAACGGCTTTAGTCACTGTTTTAGAGCTGTTGCAAGAAAAACAACGTGTGCGTTTACTGACTGAATGCTGGGTCCGTGGTGAAAAAGTAATTGATGGCGATGCTTTGGTTTGGGTGCCGCGTCGCCCGCAAGAGTAATCACTTGCTTTGGGCGTACTGAATAACAAGGAGTTTTTCTATGCAAGCAAATCTGGCTACCTTGCTGGCCGCTATCCCTGAAATAAGTTTGTGTTCCTCGGTCGATTTATATGGCGGAGCAGAGCCAGGTTTACCCCTGCTGCAAATTGAAGGTGAATTAGGCTCGGCGGTGATTGCTTTGCAAGGCGCGCACTTGCTGTCTTTTATCCCTAAGGGCGGGCGTGAGCTGCTATGGCGCTCACCCAATGCGGTATTTGCACAGGGGAAGGCGATCAGGGGCGGCATTCCACTGTGTATGCCTTGGTTTGGCGCTCATCCTGCAGGCTTGCCATCACATGGCTTTGCGCGGGTGTCTAATTGGGATGTGCTAGAGGTGGAAATCCTCAGCGATGGCGCGATTAAAATTGCGCTGGAGCTAGCTGACACTGCCGCAACGCGTGCGCTTTGGCCACATGCTTGTTTGTTTCGCTTAGAAGTCAGCGTTGGCCATGAGCTTAACTTGCAGTTAAGTGTTGAAAATCGTAGTGAAACTGCCGCCGCATTCTCGCAGGCCTTCCATAGTTACTTAGCCGTGCCAGATGTGCAGGAAGTCACCATTAGTGGCTTAGATCAGTGCACCTACGTGGATACCTTGCTGGATGGCCGACCACGCTTACTGCAAGTCGGTGATTTAAGCGTGCAAGCACTGACTGATCGGGTTTATCTAAATGTGCCTACTGAACAAGTGATTAAGCATAGCGCTGGGCAGATTAAGATAGTGAGCGATACGCGCTCGGCCATTGTTTGGAATCCTTGGGAAGGCGCTGCCAAAATGGCGGATGTAGGGGCTGAGCATTACCATGGCTTTGTCTGTGTTGAACGTGGCGATGTTTTAGACAATGCCGTATCCATTGCTGCGGGCGGTGTTTACCGTGCCTCAATGACCTTATCCGAGTAGTGGCAGTTTTTTTATAGGTTTTCTTTATGCAATACCGTGATTTGCGTGATTTTATTGCTCAGCTGGAACAAAAAGGTGAATTAAAGCGGGTTACCGTGCCTGTTTCTCCCTACCTAGAAATGACCGAAATTTGTGACCGCACTTTGCGCAGCGAAGGGCCAGCGATATTATTTGAAAATGTACCTGGCCATAGCATGCCGGTACTGGCCAATTTATTTGGCACGCCTACTCGGGTGGCTAATGGTATGGGGGCGGCAGATATTAGCGCCCTGCGTGAGATTGGCAAAACCTTGGCCTATCTAAAAGAGCCGGAGCCACCTAAGGGCTTACGCGATGCTTGGGATAAGCTGCCGCTGTTAAAGCAAGTCCTTAATATGTCACCCAAGGAAGTCAAACACGGCCCATGCCAAGAAGTGGTTTGGGAAGGGGCTGAGGTTGATTTAGCGCGCATTCCCATCCAACACTGCTGGCCAGAAGACGCCGCCCCGCTGATTACTTGGGGCTTGGTGGTTACGCGTGGGCCCAATAAAAAACGCCAAAACTTAGGGATTTATCGCCAGCAGGTGATTAGCCGCAATCAAGTGATTATGCGTTGGTTAGCGCATCGCGGCGGTGCTTTGGATTTTCGTGAGCATGCACTGCAAAAGCCTGGCCAGCCGTTTCCGATTGCGGTGGTATTAGGCTGCGATCCGGCCACGATTCTTGGTGCGGTCACGCCTGTGCCTGATACCTTGTCGGAATATCAGTTTGCTGGCTTACTGCGGGGGTCAAAAACCGAGCTGGTGCAATGCATAGGCTCAGATTTGCAAGTACCTGCACGGGCAGAAATTATCTTAGAAGGGCATATTCAGCCCGCAGAACTAGGCTTTAGCGGTGTGAGCGAAGCAGGTATTCCGCTCAAAGAAGTAGGCGGCTATTTATACGCGCTGGAAGGCCCATATGGCGATCACACCGGTTACTACAATGAAAAGGATTGGTTTCCTGTATTTAGCCTAGAGCGCATCACCACGCGTAAAAATCCTATTTATCACAGTACCTATACCGGCAAGCCACCAGACGAGCCAGCCGTGCTTGGCGTGGCTTTAAATGAAGTATTTGTGCCAATCTTGCAAAAGCAATTTAGCGAAATTGCCGATTTCTATTTGCCGCCCGAAGGCTGCAGTTATCGGATGGCGATTGTTTCGATCAAAAAATCCTATCCTGGGCACGCTAAACGAGTGATGTTTGGGGTATGGTCATTTTTGCGGCAGTTTATGTACACCAAGTTTATTGTGGTGGTGGATGACGATATTGATATTCGGGATTGGAAAGAAGTCATTTGGGCTATTACCACTCGGATGGATCCGGTAAGGGACACCACCTTAGTAGAAAGTACGCCGATTGATTATCTAGACTTTGCCTCGCCTATATCGGGGCTGGGGGGGAAAATGGGCCTAGACGCCACCAATAAATGGCCTGGCGAAACCGATCGTGAGTGGGGCCGAACCATTTCGATGGATGATGCAGTTAAATCACGTATTGATGCTATTTGGTCTGATTTGGGGCTATAACGCTAGTATTGTATTTATTGTTTTTAAAGAAATTAAGCATAAAGGATGACCATGCTGCCGACACCTTCTCGTGAATTTCAATTTACGGAGCAAGACTTCGAAAAGGTGCGTAAGTTAATTTATAACTACGCAGGTATTGCCTTATCTCCTGCCAAGCAAGATATGGTTTATGGCCGTTTAGCTAAGCGTTTGCGCGCGTTGGGCTTACATTCATTTAATGATTATTTGCAGCTTTTAGAGCGTGGTAATAGTAAAGAATTTGAGTTGTTTACCAATTCCCTTACCACGAATCTCACCTCGTTTTTTAGGGAAGCGCATCATTTCCCTATTTTGGCTGAGCATTTGCTGGCGCATCGTAACGCGGGCACTTTAAATGTTTGGTCGTCGGCCTCTAGCACGGGGGAAGAGCCATACAGTATTGCAATGACGGCTTGTGAAGCGTTTGATAGCATGCGTCCACCCGTGAAAGTCACGGCCACCGATTTAGATACCAATGTGCTGGAAACCGGCCGCTTAGGGATTTATGCCGGAGAAGAAGTCGAGCGGATGGGGCCGCAAAGGGTAAAACGCTTTTTTGATAAGTTGGCGGATGGTCGCTATCAAGCCAAACAAGAATTACGCGATATGATTTCGTTTAAGCGGCTAAATTTAGTTGAAGCAACTTGGACCATTCGTGGCCCCTATGATGTGATCTTTTGCCGCAATGTGATGATTTATTTTGATAAGCCAACCCAACTTAAAATCTTAGAGCGCTTTGCGCCGCAAATGAAATCTTCAGGCTTATTAGTGGTCGGCCATTCAGAAAACCTATACCACGCTGCGCAGTTGTTTAAATTACGTGGTAAAACGGTGTATGAATTGGCTTAATGAGCTAAAGCAATTAAAAACCCACAAGTATATTGTGGGTTTTTAATTTAGGGCGGTTGACTCACTACGGCTCTCGTCCACGAAAACTACTCAACACACGAAAAAATGAAATAGCAGGGCCTAATCTCGGCGCAGGGCGGGTGAAACCCGCGAGCGATGCTGAAAAAATACGCGGGTTTCACCCGCCCTACGATATTTATAATGAAATTGAGCAAGAGACATAATCAGACAAGTTGATGCGTATATAGGGTTTAATCTGGATGTATCAATCCATTTTTAATCAAATAGCATTTCTGTGCGTAATGCCTGGGCAATGGCCTCTCCTTTGATTTGGCGGACTAGCTCAAAAGCAAATGCGGCTGCCGTGCCCGGCCCGCGAGATGTGGTGATGAGTCCATCTACAACCACATCACCGCCACTGATAATTGCACCTGCCGTCAGTAATGGGGCTTCGCAACCAGGAAAACAGGTGGCTTTATTCTCCCTAAGCAGGTCTGCTTTGGCTAGCACCATAGGGGCAGCGCAAATGGCGGCAATGGGGCGGCCTGCAGAGAAATGCGCTTTGAGCCGGTTGATAAGTTCTGCAGAGGCCATCATTGCCTGTGTGCCTGGCCCGCCACCAGGTAGCACTAACATCTGTGCTGCACTGTCCGCTTGTTGAAGGATTAAATCGGCCTCTATGGTGATTTGATGTGCACCCGTTACTGCGGTATGGTTGGCCACAGCAATCAGGCGGGTGTTGATATTTGCTCTACGCAGAATATCAACCACCGTTACTAATTCTATTTCTTCAAAACCTTGGGCAAGAAAGATATCGACTTGATGCATGGTTTTTTACCTTTATAGAAAATGTAAGTATTCTGCTATTTATGCCTCTTGCGCACGTTTTTATCTGGGATTATTTATGCTGCCACGAATTGTATTTTTAGATCGGGATTCATTACCCCTTACTTTACTCCCCTTAAAAGCCAAACATCAATGGCAGGAATATGCCAATACGGCTGCAGCAGATGTGGCAGGGCGATTACACAATGCAGAGATTGCGATTAGCAATAAAGTGCCGATTAATGCGGCCACTATTGCAGCTTGCCCAAATTTAAAACTGATTGCCGTTGCCGCAACGGGCTATAACCAAATTGATTTAGCCGCGTGTAAAGCACGGGGAATACGCGTTTGTAATATTCGTGATTATGCTTTATCAGGGGTTCCTGAGCATGCCTTAATGCTGATGCTGGCCTTGCGCCGACAATTACTCGCTTATCGCTTGGATGTACTGGCAGGCAAATGGCAACAAGCGCAAAGCTTTTGCCATTTTGCCGCGCCTATCCATGATTTAGCTGGCAGCACCTTGGTGATCATTGGCTCCGGCGCATTAGGGCAAGCGATGGCGGGCTTGGCAAGGGCTTTAGGTATGCAAGTGTTATTTGCAGATAGAAAAAACGCGAGTGAAACGCGTGAAGGTTATGTGGCATTTAATCAAGCTTTGGCACTGGCTGATATTGTTAGCCTGCATTGCCCGCTGAATGCAGAAACTCGCCATTTGATTGCTGAAGCTGAATTAGCCTTAATGAAAAGCGATGCGGTGTTAATTAATACGGCAAGAGGTGGCTTGGTGGATGAGGCGGCGTTATTAAGTGCTTTACAGGCTGGGCGTTTAGGCGGGGCAGGCTTAGATGTGCTGATTGATGAGCCACCACGAAACGGCAATATTCTATTGGATATTGAATTACCCAATTTAATAATTACCCCGCATATTGCATGGGCAGGGCGCTTTACTATGCAGCAATTGGCAGATCAGTTGATGGCTAATATTGATGCGTTTTTAGCGGGTGAGGCTAAAAATATTTTGGTTTGATTGAAGCTACTGAGATTGCCACGAGGCAATCCAAGCTAAAACTTTTTCTTCAGGAATAGGCCTGCTAATAAAATAGCCTTGGGCAATATCGCAGCCCAAGGCTGATAATTGATTCCAATCTTCTTCTGTTTCAACGCCTTCTGCGACTACTTTTAGATTAAGGCGCTGGCTCATAGAAATAGCCGAAGTTAGAATGGCTAATTTTTTTTGACTATGCACTGCGCCATGGACAAATTCCTTATCAATTTTGATTTCGGTAAAGGGGCAGCGGGATAATTGCTTCATTGAAGAATACCCCGTACCGTAATCATCCATTGCTACGCCAAAGCCTTTGATCCTTAATCTTGCTAAAGCCCCTAAAAAGGTGGCTAGATTCGACATCAAAGTGGTTTCTGTAACTTCTACAATAATAAACCTGCTATCAACGCCTTTTGCTTCAACGATCGCTTGCATCGCATCCACCAGCTCGGCACGATCTAACAAAGGCACGGGTAAATTAATGGAACAATGAATACCATCGGCCACGGTATGTAGGGTTTTTAACATATCGCAGCTTGCGCTAAGTAAGTCATAAAAAAAGCGCAGGGCTAATTCTCCGTGCTCCACATGATGAATAAAGGCAATCGGGGGTAGCACGCCATGTATAGGGTGTAGCCAACGGGCCAGCGCTTCAAATCCTATGAGTTTTTTATCGACAATCGTCACTTTAGGTTGAAAATAAAGATGTAATTCGCGTGCTTCTATGGCAATAGCGACGTCATCGGCGCTAAAGTTAAAGAGTGGCCATGCGGTACTGCTGGCGTGTAAGTCTGGATCGGATTTTTCCAGTAGTTTACAGATAGACTCAAGCGTGAGCGGTTTGGGCATCACGGCTAATAATTCTAGGCTAGAGGCATCTGCAATGCCCTGTACGGCATCCAGTACATCTCGTGGCACTGCGCTCATCACGGAAATAAAATATTGTTTTGATGCCTTGGCTAAGCAGCCGAGTAATTCAATGCCATCCATACCGGGCATGCTTAGGTCGGTCAGAATAAAGTCAACCTGCTCTAGTGTTTGTAAAATATCCAGTGCCTCTTTGCCGTCTGCTGCCTCATAGACTTGGGCAAAGCCAACTTCCTTGAGATACTCAACGGCAACGAAGCGATGGATTTGAGAGTCATCAACCACCAGTGCAATGCGATTTCGCCATTTTTCTAAATGAGACATGGTGAGTTTTAACTCCGTTGTGATGCCAGTGTTTGCCCAATTTGTGTCAGCGAAACAACTTCATCGACGCCGCCATGGGCGATGGCTTCCTTGGGCATGCCAAATACCACGCAACTTTTTTCATCTTGAGCCAAGGTGCGTGCGCCTGCATCGTGCATTTCACGCATGCCGCGTGCGCCATCATCCCCCATCCCCGTCATGATGACTCCCAATGCATTACTGCCTGCGCTGATGGCAACCGAGCGAAACAACACATCCACCGATGGGCGGTGCCGAGAAACCAGTGGGCCGTCTTTTACCTCGGCGATATATTGAGCCCCGCTGCGTTTTACCAGTAAATGCCGCCCGCCAGGCGCAATCAACACAAGGCCTGGCATCAGCCTATCGCCATTTTTTGCTTCAAGCACCTCTACTGCCGATATACGGTTTAAGCGCTCGGCAAATGCGCGGGTAAATTGCTCAGGCATATGCTGTACCACCACCACCGCAGGGCAGTTGGTGGGTAATTTAGGCAGTAAAAACTCCAGCGCTTGTGTGCCGCCAGTAGAGGTGCCCAGTGCAATGAGTTTATCGGTTGTGCGAAACATTGCCTTGCCAGATGGCGCGCCCAGCATGGCATCGGCGGTGAGCTTAGGTGCGGGTACGTGAGTGCTATTTGATCCTGGACGCATGGCACCCATTTTTGCAGAGGCAGCGGCGCGCACTTCCTGTACTAAATCATTGCCTATGTCTTGCAAAAAAGCTTTGAGATTAATAGTGGGTTTGGTCACGATAGACACTGCGCCCGCCGACAGTGCATCCATGGTGATATCGGCCCCTTTTTCGGTAAGGGATGAGCAGATAACAACAGGGGTGGGGCGCTCGGCCATAATGCGGCGTAGAAAGGTGAGGCCATCCATGCGGGGCATTTCAATATCTAGCACAATCACATCAGGCCAATGCATTTTCATTCTTTGCATGGCAAAAATGGGATCTGGTACGGCGGCAAGCACCTTAATATCACGGGCGGCGCCAAGCACCTGAGTCAGGATCTCCCTTACTACAGCAGAATCATCAACAATTAAAACATTAATGCCCATAGGGTCACCGGCGCGGGTTAAATGGTGGGTTTACGCGATAGCGTGAAGGTCCTTCCATAACCAAGGGTAGTTCTTTATTACGGATTGTTTCGGCATGGCTAATTAATAAATGCCCGCCATTTATAATTTTAGGGCATAAATTGGCAAGTACTTTTAATTTAGTGTCTTCATTAAAATAAATAAGCACATTACGTAAAAAAATAATATCAAAACCTGCTTGTTGAAATGTATCGGTTTGCAGCAAATTTAAATTAAAAAAGTTAATTCGCTTGATTAATTGGGGAACCATGCGAACTTGGCCGCTGTACTCATCACGGCCGCGTAAAAAGTATTTTTGCCATAAATGAGGCGGGGTTTTTTTAGCACGCTCTACTGGGTAAATGCCTCGTTTGGCAAACGCGGTGACGCGTGTGTTGATATCGGAGGCAAATAGCTGCCAATTGCCATCGATGCCTAGCGCTTCGGCTAGCACAATCGCAATCGTATAGGCTTCTTCCCCTGTGGAGCAGGCGGCAGACCATATTTTGAGGTGGCGCTTGCCATGCTTAGCTAGCTCAATGGCGTGGTGCTGTAGCCAAGTAAAATGATCGGGTTCGCGGAAAAAATAGGTTTCATTGGTAGAAAGCAGGTTAATGGCTCTTTGACGCTCTGCGGCCCCATTGGGTTGTTGCAATCGTCGCCAATAATCACTGAAGCTATTTAGCTCTAGCTCGCGTAATCGAACCGATAATCTGGATTGAATCAATGCCCGCTTGCTTGGCGGCATATCAATGCCTGCTTCGGAAAAAATAAAATGGCGAAACTGCTCGAATTCCGCTGTGTTAAGGGTGGGGGCTGCATCAAATTGATTGTGCTCTGCTTTTGAAGCCGCTTCTGTCATTAAGCCACCTCGGTGTCATCGGCAAAATGCAGCTGCATCACGGATTCGGCCATGGCACTGAGTTCGGCCACCGATAGCGCGCGTTGTACATTCAGTAAAATGGCAAAACGGTCCTCAATGGTGGCGATGCCTTGGATAAAATCGCCGCGAATCCGCGCGCCAAAGGTGGGGGTGGGGTCAATATCCTCCATGGGGATTTCTAATACCTCGCACACGGCATCCAGCAAGATGCCCACCTCAGAATATCCTTCTAGCCCAGGGAGCGAGAGAATTGCCACGCAGGTGGATGGCTTAAGCACCGTTAGTTCGCGGCCAAAACGCACGGAGAGATCAATCACCGGCACCACCGAGCCGCGCAGATTAATAATGCCCCGTACAAAATTGGGCATCATGGGAACATGGGTAATGCCTTCAAATTCGATGATTTCTCGGATGAAGTTAATCTGGATGCCAAATAAATCTTCGCCCAAAATAAAGGTAACGCAGTGAAACTTGTTTGCGTGCTTTGCATCGCTAGGATCAAGACGCTCTTTCATGGTTTTTTCTCCTTAGGCCTGCCGTTACTCACTGCTGTGCCAGTCCTAGTACTTGCTGAACTTATCGTCATCTACATCATCATCGAGGTCTTCATCGTAGTGCGTGGAAGGGGCCGCGGCGATCACCTTGCGTATGGGCGAATAGGCACTGCTGCGCCGAGTGCTTTTGCTACCGCGTAGATTGAATTGCTGTAGTAACTCTTGCAGTTGCATGGCCGTGGCGCTGAGCTCTTCTGAGGTGGAGCTCAGCTCTTCAGCAGAAGCCGCAGAGGATTGCATGCCCCCATTGATTTGGGTAACCGCACCATTAATCTGATCAATACCAGTGCGCTGCTCACGCGATGCGGCGGAGATTTCTTGCACTAAGGTTGCCGTTTGATCGATACCAGGCAGCATTTCTTGCAGCAAAGTGCCGGCACGCTCGGCAACCCCAACAGATCTACCGGCTAAATCGCCGATTTCCTTAGCGGCCACTTGTGAGCGCTCGGCTAATTTGCGCACTTCAACGGCTACGGTGGCAAAGCCCTTGCCATGCTCGCCTGCGCGGGCGGCTTCAATAGCGGCATTGATGGCGAGTAGGTCGGTTTTGTTGGCAATATCATTGATGACGGTGATGCGCGAGGCAATTTCCTTCATGGCGTGCACCATATCGCTAACGGCTTTGCCGCCTTCGGTGGCGCTACCGGCAGATTTAGAAGCAATGCTTTCCGTTACCCTTGCGTTGTCGGCATTTTGAGTGACGGTGGCGGTCATTTCTTCGATCGAAGCGCTGGTTTCTTCTACGCTTGCGGCTAGCTCAGATGAGGTTTGCGATAGAGAATTAGCTGAGGAGGAAACTTGTTCTGAGGCGCTGGTAATGGCATTGGCCATCGAGCCAATTTCTGTAAGCGTGCCAGATAGGCGGTGGGTCATGCCCTTGATGGAGGCCAGCAGGCTGGAATCATCGTTGGCGCTTAGGCGGATCGGCACGGCTAAATCACCATCAGAAACACGGGCCACAATGCTCATGGCATAGGATGGATCGCCCCCCAATTGGCGCTGGATGCTACGGGTGACTAAGAGTGCTAGAAATATCCCAAGCAAAATGGCCACGGCAGATACAAAGGCGATCTCCCTAACCGTACCTTCAAAGGTTTTTTTGCTTTGGCCAAGCGCTTCGTCCGCTAGCTTGCCATTGAGATCCACCAGCTCGGTGAGAATGTCATCTGATTTATCAAATAATGGCCTTGCTTTTTTTGTAAGGATTTCTAAGGCAATTTTGTTTTCCTTACCGTCCCCAGCATCGGCATAGGAATGTTGCATCACTTCTTTGGCGGCTTCTTTGTAGATAGGCCATGAGGCATCAAAACGCTTGAGTGCTTCGGTTTCTATAGGGGTGAGGTCAGTTTTGCGGTATTTATCCAGCAGCCGAAACATCTCTGTTTCATATTTAATCATGCGTGCTTCGCTGGCATCCATATCGCTGCGGCTGGTTTCTAATATGTAGCGGTAGATGGAGCGGTTGATGTAGATCGCCTGCATATTTGCGTTGGCGATGTCTTTGATTGGGGTGAGTTGATTGGCATGCATATCGCCAATCAAATCATTGGTTTTACTGGTGGAGGAATAACCTAGAAATGCCACCCCCAGTAGTAGTGCCAGCACGGTAATAAATGAAACTATGAGCTTGCTGCTTACTTTCCAACTATGAAACCAGTTCATGACTATCTCCTAGCGAGATTAAATAGCGTGGGGGCGGGCTTAATGTTTTTCCAAAACGGCGGCATCGGTGTGCTGGCGAATAAAGCGTCGCTCACGTCGCCATGCGTGTTGAATAAGTTGTGGGATATCCAGTACCAGCGCGGGCTTGCCACTGCCCAAAATGGTGGAGCCACTGATGCCACGTAGCGATTTAAAAATATCGCCTAAGGGCTTGATCACAGCTTGTAATTCGCCGATCAGGCGATCCACTACAATGCCCGCACGGTTTTCGCCGTAATGAACAATCACGATAAATTCTGGGCTGTGCGCTGCGGGCAAGCCAAACAGCTCACGTAGTGAGATAAATGGCAGCCAGTCACCGCGTAGATTGATTTGTCTGGTGTTGTGATTCATGGCTTCTGGCGGTAAATCGACGCACTCAATCATCATATCTAGCGGCATCACCAGCGCCGAGTTGTCTACCTCAACGTGGAAACCATCGATAATTGCTAAGGTAAGCGGCAGCCGTAGCCGGAACGTTGAGCCTATTCCTGGGCGGGAATGAATTTCTATTTCGCCGCGCAAAGATTCTATATTGCGCTTTACCACATCCATGCCCACGCCACGGCCAGATAAATCACTGACTGCATCGGCGGTTGAAAAACCGGGCAAAAAGATCAGTTGCAGAATTTCTTGATCAGAAAGCTGGCGCTCATCGCTGATGAGGGATCGCTCAAGCGCTTTGGCGAGTACCTTTTCACGATTAATCCCCGCGCCATCGTCGCTCACTTCCACCACCACCGAGCCTGCATCGTGGTAGGCATTGAGGGTTACCGTGCCAACCTCTGGCTTATTGGCGGCTAGGCGTTGCGCTGCGGATTCTAAGCCGTGGTCTACCGCATTGCGAATAATATGCATCAGTGGATCGGTAAGCTTTTCTACCATCGATTTATCGACTTCGGTGTCTGCCCCTTTGATCTCAAGGTGGATGGCTTTGCCAAGTTGCTTAGAGGTTTCGCGCACCATGCGTGGGAAGCGGCTGAAAATCTCGTCCACCGGCACCATGCGTAAGGTCAGCGCATCATCACGGATGCTTTCTACTAAAGTATTAATAATGGCAACGGATTCAATCAGCTCGGCATCGCCGCGTTGCTGTGCAATGAGCTTGGTGCCCGATGCGGCAATCACTAGCTCTCCTACGCGATTAATCAGTCGATCAAGCTTGGCGGTTTCAATGCGGATTGATTGGCTTTCGGCTCTAGGGGGTTTTGCCGTTTTGCTGCTGGTGTTGGCTTGCTCTGTGCTGGCTGGGGCTTGCTCTGTGGTGCTGGCACTTTTAGCGATGGGGTCTTCGGCAAGGGTGAAGCTGCCGCTTTTTACTTGCATTGCTTCTTGGTTACTTAAGGCTTGCCTTTCGCACCAGCGGGAGAGCTGATCGGCGATTTCTTCGCCTCTTTGTGCATGCAGCCGCTCGGCCAGCTCACGATAAAGTGCTAATGGGGCGTGGGGAGGGAGGATGCCGATAAGGCTATCTTCTTTAACAAAATCAAAAGTGCCATTGATTTTATCCGCCGAGGCATCTGACTCCATGCTAATTTCAAAACCAAGAAAGCATTCAGTAGGATCAAAAAGCTGCATGGCTGGCCAAGTGCGCCAAACCGTTTCTATATGCTTAATGGTGCAGAACCCTTGCAAATAATGTAAAAAAGAAAGCGGATCGAAACCAAAGCGAAAGGTATCAGGGTGAAAGCGTAAAGAGAGCTGCCAGAGTGGCGAGACGGCATGGGGTGAAGTTTGCGGGGCAAGCGGTGCAGCTTCTATCTGTGGAGTGCTTACCGCTCCTAGAAGCGCTACCCCAGATTGAACAGCTTGATATTGATGTAGGCTTTCTAGTAGCGGTATTCCTTCGGGTAGATCATCTAAGGCCAGTGCTTCGCTGCCTGCGCTGGTTAATAGCAAGCGGCGTAAATGATCATTGCTGGCGAGTAGCAGCGAAACTAACTCATCGCTTAAGGCCAGTTGATTGCTACGCAAGCGTTCTAATACGTTTTCGACGACGTGGGCAAATCTAACCAATGCCTCTAGCCCAAAAATGCCGCCAGAGCCTTTAATGGTATGGGCGGTACGAAATAGTAAGTTGTAAGTTTCAGTGCAGGGCGGGTAGGCAATAGGATCAAGCAGGGCGGTTTCAAGCGCATCGCATAGCTCGTCTGCTTCTTCAAAAAAGATCACCCTTGCTTTACTAAGATCCATCATGGCTGGCCTCTGTGGGCAGGCTTGAGCACACCGTTACGCCTAGGTATTGCAGGGTGTGTTTCATGGCAGGGTCTAGGGTGAAGAGTGCAATGCTCTTGCCTGCGTTCATTGCTTCAGCCTGCAAGATAGCCAGCAATTGGGCACCACAGCCATCTAATTCACTGACTTCAGACAGATCAAGCATGACTTCTTCGTGATTGAGTAAGCTGAGTAAATCATCTTGGACATCGGCTGCATTAAATATCGTAAGCTCGCCTTGTAGTCGGGCCAAGGTCTGGCCATTTTGGTGCTCTAGCAGCAGTGACATGGTGCGCTCGCTTAGGGTTGAATCAGCTTGGATACCGCATCGAGTAATTTAGCAGGCTCAAAAGGCTTAACAATCCAAGCTTTGGCACCTGCCTCTTTGCCTTGTTGCTTTTTATCATCGGCTGATTCGGTGGTCAGCATAATCACCGGCACATAGCGATGCACCGCTTGCTCTTTTAGTTTTTTTAGAAAGGTAATGCCATCCATGCCCGGCATATTCACATCAGAAATAATCAGATTAACGCGCTGCCCTGTCAGCTTACTTAGCCCCTCATTACCATCTTTGGCTTCAATCACCTCATAGCCCGCCCCGCTGAGGGCAATGGAAACGGTTGCTCGCATGCTGGCTGAGTCATCCAGTATCAAAATCGTTTTTTTTGCCATGGTAGTTAAGCCATCGTTATAAAAAGCGGGTAGACAAGATAAGGCTGGTTTTTTGTAAGCGTTGTTTGAGCTAAATGGTGTGTGTGCTTAGGCAATAATTACATTAGTTAGGTTTAGCACTCCCTGTGTCAGTGTCAATCAGAATTCAATAGCCGATGTTAAGCCGCTACCTTGGCAATAGCGTTTTGCGCCATGAAAACCACGACCAAGCCGGTGGCCAGCCGTGTAGGGGTGCAGCAAGCCGCGCTCCAATATTTGTGGGTTTCTTGCGTGTTAAGGCGTGGCCATCAAACCAAACCGCAAGTTGCAACCTATGGACTTAAAAGAATTCGGGTTCCCCAGCGGCGGTGCTCGGCTGGGCTGACGAGCCACCGTGCAATGCAGCTTGCTCTTGGGTGGAGTAAGTACTGCGTAATCGGGCCAGCCAGTCTGTGACGGATAGCGGGGGGGGGGAATCTGCAGGGGCACTGAGTAGGGTGGCTAAGTAATCTTCTAAGTGGCTTAAGTCTTGCTCAACATGGGCCATCATCTGGCACACCCTATCTTGGAACTGTAGTGCTACTAAGGTTTGGTTCAGTTCTTGTTCAACTTTATTACCCTGAGCTTGCAAGTTGCTATTGACCTGCGCCATTTGTTGCGTAGCAATGGTGAAGTCAGAAAGAGATGCGTCGAGTAAATGCAAGGCCTCTCCTATTTGCTGGGATTCACTGGCATTGATGCTGGCGGCTTTTGTACCTGCGTCCCGCAAGGCGTAATCGATGGCGGCTACTTTGATCGACATCTGCTTGCCGGTCTCCGCCGAAAGTGTAGAGAGTTTGCGAACTTCATCGGCCACTACGGCAAAGCCTCGGCCTGCTTCACCCGCCCGCGCGGCTTCAATGGCAGCATTGAGTGCAAGTAAATTGGTTTGATTGGCAATAGCCGCCACGCCTTTTGCCATGGAATCCAGCTCGGTGGAGAAATTGGCAAGGCTGTTCACTTGATTAATCAGCTCTTCGCGGTGGGTGGATGTTTGAGCAAGGATATGAGCAAGACTGCTGGTGCGTTCACGCACATGCTCAATCAAGTGGCTCAGTTTGGGCTGGCTGCTGTGCTTATCATCAGATTCGCCACGTGACTCACGAATGGTGGCGCGCAAGTCGACTGCAATATCTCTAAGGGTGAGGCCAAGTTGATTTCCTGCGTCTTCGGATTGCCGCCGGGCTAGTTGGATATTGCCCCGCCATATGGGGGCCACGGCGGTGAGCAGATGGGGAAGTGGCACGGGTTCGGCATTGCCCCTATCTACGGCGGGCTCAATGCTGCGGTTCGGTTGGGCTTGGGCGAGTCGAGTAAGGAGTATGCCGATGGGCAAATAAAGGGCCGCTAGCCATGGCAAATTGAGTATTCCAGCAATCACAATGGCTAATGTTGCACTGAGCAGATTGCACCCGTTCCATAAATATCCGTGCATTTTCATTTGTGAATAGCCTTGATATTGATGTGTCTTAAAAACTCAATATAGGGCGGTGATTTAGATAAAACAAAAAAGAGCGCTTGCTTGCAGATTTATATAAGAGTGTTTACGGGGGGACTGAGGAAGGGGAGTGAGGCCGAGGGCGACTTATACGTAGTGAATAACAAGTTTTCATAAATTTTAAGCGGGCTAAAAACGTCACCCCCGAGTGTTTTTGCCGGGGAGCCAGTCGCGTCATTCCCACCTACGTGGGTGTGACGCTGCTGATGTGAGTAATACACGATAACTTATGACGTAGTACTTACACATTAAACTGCTTAGCTGGATCTGTGCTTAACAGCCTGCCGGTTTGACGCGGCAAGCTTTTGCTTAGCGAGCTTGTGTTAGCAAATCTCTTGCTTCGCTTAAGGAACTTAAGATGGGGATGTTGAGCGCTAAAGAGTGACGCGAAGGGGGGCGTAAGTCGGGGATCATAATGACTTTGCAGCCAGCCTGGTGGGCCGCTTGCACGCCAAAATCGGAGTCCTCTAATACGACGCACGATTCAGTAGGAAAATTAAATGCGGCGGCGGCTTTTTGGTAAATTTCAGGCGCGGGCTTAGGGTGGGTGACTTCATCCCCACAAATGGCAAAGTGAAAGCGCGACCAAAGGCCAGCTGCACGTAAATGATGCTCTGCAATGCTGCGCCGTGTGGAGGTGCAAACGGCTTTAGGAATATTGTTTTCTTCTAGCCAGCTTAAAATATCATTCAATCCTGGCCGGTGAGCAATCGGCTCTTGGGTGCGTTCCATATACAGCTTATGGCAAGCCGCGCGTAATTCATCTATGGGCGCTGTGGAGCCAAGATGCTCAAGTAAATAAGCATCGGTTTTGCTGTAATGCATACCAATCATGCCAATGGCTAAGGCACGCGGCATATCCACGCTTAGCGCAGTGGCTGCTTCCATCCAGCATTCAATACCGATGCTTTCCGTGTCTAACATCAGCCCATCCATATCAAAAAGGGCGGCAAGTGGTTTAGAAGTTAAATACATGCGGTGGCCGATAGAAGAGCTGAAAACGCTTATTTTACGCCAGTTGCTAAGTCTTGGCCGCTGCATTATTACGCTAGTCAGAACATGGATTAGCTATTCTTCAAGTATGATGTGCAGCTATTTTAATCGCACTTGGTACGGGAGTATGAATGCTGAAAGAGAATGGCTGCCCTTGTGAAAGCGGGCGCGTATACGCTGATTGCTGTGCGCCTTGGCATCAGGGCACAGCAGCCACTACACCTGAGCAATTAATGCGTTCGCGTTATAGTGCTTTTGTTTTGGGCTTACATGATTATTTATTGGCAACTTGGCACGCTACAACTCGGCCAGAAACCTTGGTAGATAAAGAGCCGGTGCGCTGGCTAGGTTTAAAAATTAAGCAAGCGCATGTTAATGGTGTAAATGGCGAGGTGGAATTTATTGCGCGTTACAAAATTGCGGGCAAGGCTTGGAAATTGCATGAGCGCAGCCGCTTTGTTTATGAAGAGGGCCGTTGGTATTACCTAGATGGCAAGATGCTGAATACTTAATAGAGGTTAATTTAGGCAAACGCACTGCGTGATCTACGGGGTTTGGATTGTGCCATTACCATGCAAAAAACCATGCGGGGCGGGTGCAACCTTTGATCGATGCTGAAAAAAACGCGGCTTGCACCCGCCCAACGAAAAACAAACCTCTTTGAAAAGTAGTATTGAATCATGGCATTCATCTGCGTTGATACTTAGGGGCGCAAGCAAGCAGCGCCTCTAGGGTCTGTTGACGTTTCATTCACGGCTGCGTTGGCTGCAGTTTTGGGGCTGAACAAGGCAAAAGACGCGAGGTGGTACGAGTACCATGAGCGTCTTTTAACGCCGTGCAGCCCCAAAAATGTAGCCAACCCGAAGGGCTGAGCCGGAAAACGGCCATTCACTGCGTTATGCTCCTCGGAAATAACCAGTTATTGCCTTCGTCGCATGCCTTGTGCCT
>NZ_JANXSO010000038.1 GCF_025352645.1 Iodobacter sp.
CAATGCCGAGTAAACACGCGGGGTGCACCCCAATCCTATCAACTTAAGCAATCCGCGATTCGTAGGGCGGGTGTAACCCGCGAGTCATACTGAAAAAAACGCGGGTTGCACCCGCCCTACGATGTTTCAATGCTTGCAATAGATAGATCTAAGTTGATCGCTTAAGATTTAACGATCAGCAAATTTCCCTTAAGTTGATAGGATTGGGTTGCATCCGCCCTAAGGTGATATTTGTCATCAAGAGATGGCTGTCCTAGGTGCTTTTCTAGGGCTAAAGCGGAGTGATTACACTAGCACCACATCAAATAATTCTTGGGTGTAGGCGTTTTCTACCTGTAAATAGATGGGTTTTTGGATGAAATCGGCGAGCTGGGCAAGGTTGGCTGATTCTTCATCAAGAAACATATCGATCACGCTTTGTGAGGCGAGAATGCGATATTCTTTGGCGCTAAATTGCCGCTCTTCACGCAGGATTTCGCGCAGGATTTCGTAGCAGATGGTCTGTGCAGTTTTGATCTCGCCGCGCCCTTGGCAGGTGGGGCAGGTTTGGCAGAGTACGTGCGCTAGCGATTCGCGGGTGCGTTTCCTTGTGATTTCAACTAGGCCAAGGCTGGTAAATGGGCTGATGGTTACCTTGGTTCTGTCGCGACTCATGGCTTTTTTAAGCTCGTCCATCACGGCGAGTTTGTGACCTTCGTTATCCATATCGATAAAATCGACAATAATAATACCGCCCAAATTGCGTAAGCGCAGCTGGCGGGCGATCACTTGGGTGGCTTCTAAGTTGGTTTTGAAGATGGTGTCATCAAATGAGCGGGTGCCCACAAAGCCGCCGGTATTTACATCCACCGTGGTCATGGCTTCGGTTTGATCGATGATTAAATAGCCGCCAAATTTTAGATCAACACGGCGCACCATGGCGTGCTCGATTTCTGCTTCTACGGCGAATAATTCAAACAGCGGGCGCTCGCCCACATAGTGTTTTACCCTGGGCAAAACATCAGAAACAAAGGAGGCGGCAAACTCGGTCATTTTGGCGAAGTTTTCCCGCGAATCCACAAGGACTTCTTCGGTTTCGTTGTTAACCATATCGCGCAGCACGCGCAATTGTAGTGATAAGTCTTGAAATAACAGCGATCTAGCGGGCAGGGTGACCGATTTTTGCTGGATATCGGCCCAGATTTTATCGAGGTAATTGATATCGGCGGTTAGCTCTTCATCTGTGGCGTGCTCGGCCGAGGTGCGGATGATATAGCCTTGATGTTTTGAATCAGCGAGTAGTGATTCCAGCCGCTTACGCAGTTGATTGCGTTCGCCATCTTTGTCGATACGCTGGCTAATGCCAATGTGTTTTTCTTGTGGCAAAAACACCAAAAAGCGCCCTGCGATGCTGATTTGGGTTGAGAGCCTAGCGCCCTTGCTGCCGATCGGGTCTTTGGCGACTTGCACCAGCACCGGCTGGCCTTCATGCACGATGCGCTCGATACGTTGTGGCTCATTGGGGTTTTGGCGCTGCTCGATCACATCGGCAATATGCAAAAAAGCGGCGCGTTCTAAACCAATTTCAATAAAGGCACTTTGCATGCCTGGCAATACGCGTTTGACCACGCCCAAATAAATATTGCCCACCAAGCCACGATGGGCGGATCGCTCAATATGAATATCTTGAACCACGCCATCTTCAACGGTGGCCACGCGAGTTTCTTGTGGGGTGATGTTGACGAGGATTTGCTCTTTCATTGGGAAGGCCCTGTTTTTATTTATTTGAGTATCGGCATGGGTTTTGCGTGTGTTTAATAGCTTTTCGTCTTTGGTATGGCGGTAAGGAGCACAGAGATATTTGTAGGGCGGGTGCAACCTGCGTATTTTTCAGTATCGCTTGCGGCTTGCACCCGCCCTACATTTATTTCTTTAATAGCGGTAAGCACATATTCATTAATTCATCCCAAACTTCGCCTTTGGCCACGCCCTTATTCATTTGATCGATCAGGGCGGCTTGGGCGAGGGCGGCTTTGAGCTGGGCGGCTTTGACTCGGGCAAGCGCGGGCTCGACCAGCTTTTGTTTTTCACCCCAGATGCGTAATTCTTTAAATAATTGTGCGGATGGTGTGCCACGTTGCTTACCGAGGCCAAGGCGATAGAGGGTACGGATTTCTTCCGCCAGCGACCATAGCACTAAATGTGGTGCTTCGCCTTCGGCACGTAGCCCTGCCAGCATGCGGGCAAAGCGGGTGGCGTCGCCTGCCAGTAGTGCCGCACCAAGCTGAAATACATCGTAGCGGGCCACATTGGCTACCGAGCTTTGTAGGTCTGCAAGGCTGATTTCACCTGCTGGGTGTAGCAGGGCGAGTTTTTGTATTTCTTGAAACGCCGCCAGTAAATTGCCCTCAACCCGATCGGCTAAAAATTGCAATGCCTCAGGGGCGAGTTTTTGCTGCTGGCGGGCTAGGCGCTGGGCTATCCAGTCGGGTAGCTGGCGGTGCTCGATATTTTTAGCTTCAAGTACATCGCCCTTGGCAGATAGCGCTTGAAACCATTTGCTGTTTTGGCCGGTTTTGTCCAGCCTTGGGCAGGTGACAATGGTGATGGTGTCGGGCGGTAAATTGCTGCAATAGGCTTCAATAGCCTTGCCCCCATCCGTGCCTGGTTTGCCGGTGAGGATGCGTAGCTCGATTATTTTTTTATCGGAAAAGAGCGAAAAGGAGTTGCCCTGCATTTCGAGTGAAGACCAAGCAAAGCCAGTTTCCACCGTGAGCACTTCACGTTCGATATAGCCTGCTTTTCTGGCGGAATCTCTGATTTGCTGCACGGCCTCTAGTATTAGCAGGTTTTCATCCCCGTGCAGGATATAGAGTGCGGATAGCCCCTTGCTGAGTTGGCGCGGCAAGTCGTCAGGACGCATCTTTCATCCTCAGTGCGTGTGGATCAGGGAACATTCTGTACTTTAGCTAGCGCACTGATACGGCGCAGGATTTGCTGGGCGGCATCTTGCTGCATGTCGGCAACCAGTAAAGAGGCTTCGGCGTCTTTGCCTAGGCTATTGTTTTCGTCATAGCTGTAATCACGGTTGAGCTGCAATTTGCCATTTTCAAGTAGCTTGCGCTCACCTGCTTGTACGCTATACGTAATGCGATAGAACAAGCGATATTCACTGACTCGGCCTGCGTTATTAACGGTAAGCACTTTTTGCTCGGTACTTTCATTGATGACGTTAATGACAACGGCGGGCTTATTTGCGCTGAGCGTTACGCCCGGTAAAGAAGCCAAGCTTTGCTTTAGCTGCAGGGCTACGGCGCTATCGCCTAATACACTGGCCGTCGTATATGGGAAGGTGCCAGGGCCTGTGCCGCGTAAGTGAAAGCCGCATGCGCTAATAAAGCAGATTAATATCAGAGAGCTGAAAGCTTTTAGCATAGGTTTGCCTCATTAGGGTGGGCACTTTGCCCACGCGTGGTGATTACGCTGTAGTTGTTATTACGCATAGGCAAGGCCTGCCCACTCGGTTTCTCTACCAAAGAGCCAGTGGGTGCTTATTTATTGGTAAGCACCCACTGTTGTGGCAACTTAAACCACAATACTCACTAAACGCCCAGGCACGACGATGATTTTCTTCGGTGTGCTGGTTACAAACTTCTGTACGTGCTCATGCGCCAGCGCAAGTGCTTCGATCTCTGCTTTAGGCAGATCTTTAGCCACTAAAATACTGCCGCGCAGCTTGCCGTTTACTTGAATCATTAGCTCAACTTCATCCTGCACCATGGCGGTTTTGTCCGCTACTGGCCAGTTTTGTTTCAGCAGCACGGTGCCAGGCACTAGCTCGCTCCAGATCGATTCGCAAATATGCGGCACGATAGGCGAGAGCATAATGGTGGCGGCTTCGAGTACTTCTTGTGCCAGCGCACGGCCTGTGTCATCGGCCAACTGGCCTTTCACTGCCATGGCGGAGTAAGTATTCAGCAGCTCCATGACCGCAGCAATCACGGTATTAAATTGCTGACGGCGGCTGTAGTCATCGCTCACTTTAGCAATGGCGGTATGCAAGGCAAAGCGTAGGGCTTTTTGCTCCTTAGACAAAACTTGCGCAGTAGGCGCTACTTGTCCCTCTCGCCCTTCGGGAGAGAGTAAGGAGAGAGGGGCGGTTTGCTCTCCCGTGTATTTAGCCACCACGCCCGCACTAACATGGTCAAAAGACAGCTTCCAGAAGCGTTTTAAGAAGCGATACGCGCCTTCTGCACCGGCATCCGACCATTCCAAAGATTGCTCTGGTGGGGAGGCAAACATCATAAATAGGCGGGCGGTGTCTGCGCCAAATTGCTCGATCAGCTCTTGCGGATCAACGCCGTTGTTTTTGGATTTAGACATTTTTTCAACGCCCGCCACCATCACCGGCAGGCCATCGGCCTTGCTGGTGGCAGAGATCATTTTGCCCTTGGCATCGCGCTCGATTTCTACATCAGCAAAGTTAATCCAGTCTTTGCCGCCGTTATCCATATCGCGGTAGAAGGTTTCGCACACCACCATGCCTTGGGTGAGCAGCTTTTTAAATGGCTCATCGCCAGATACCAAGCCTTCATCGCGCATTAGCTTGTGGAAGAAACGTGCGTATAACAAATGCAAAATAGCGTGCTCAATCCCGCCAATATATTGATCAACCGGCAGCCAATGATCCGATGCGGCTTTGTCTACTAGGCCGGTTTCGCATTTTGGTGAAGCGTAGCGCGCGTAGTACCACGACGATTCCACAAAGGTATCCATGGTGTCGGTTTCACGTTTGGCTGCGGCACCGCACTTAGGGCAAGTGGTTTCATAAAAACTTGGCATGCGCGCTAAAGGCGAGCCTGCGCCATCCGGAATCACATCGGTTGGCAGCACGACGGGTAGGTCTTGCTCTGGCACCGGCACATCACCACACGTTTGGCAGTGAATGATAGGAATAGGGCAGCCCCAGTAGCGTTGACGGCTAATACCCCAGTCACGCAGACGGTATTGCGTTTTGGGCGCACCGGCATTTTGCGCTGATAATTTAGCCGCCATTGCATCGTAAGCTTGTTCAAAGTTCAGGCCATCAAATTCGCCAGAATTAAACAAGATGCCGTGCTCGCCGTAGGCATCTTGCCAAGGCGCGGCCACATCACGGCCAGCCGAGGTTTCAATCACGGCGTTAATGGGCAGATTGTATTTGTGGGCAAAGGCAAAATCACGCTCGTCGTGCGCAGGCACGGCCATCACTGCGCCGGTGCCGTAGTTCATCAGCACATAGTTGGCAACCCAAACCGGCAGCAAATCGCCCGTCAGTGGGTGGCGTACTTTATGGCCGGAATCCATGCCTTTCTTTTCCATGGTTGCCATATCGGCTTCGGCCACGGAGCCGCTTTTGCATTCAGCGATAAAGGCTTGCAGAGCGCTATTATTAGCGGCTGCGCTGGCGGCCAGCGGGTGCTCGGCGGCAACGGCTACGTAAGTTGCACCCATTAGGGTATCGGGGCGGGTGGTGTAAACGGTGAGCACATCAATATCGTTGGAAGCCACTGCCAACGGGAAGGTGACATCCATACCGCGCGATTTACCAATCCAATTGCGCTGCATGGTTTTAACTTGCTCTGGCCAGCCATCTAGCTGATCCAAATCTTGCAGCAATTGCTCGGCGTAATCAGTAATTTTAAAGTAATACATCGGGATTTCGCGCTTTTCAACCACAGCGCCCGAGCGCCAGCCGCGCCCATCCACGACTTGCTCATTCGCCAGTACGGTTTGATCGACCGGATCCCAGTTCACCGAGCCATTTTTCTTGTAAATCACGCCTTTTTCAAACAGGCGGGTAAACAGCCATTGTTCCCAGCGATAGTAATCTGGCTTGCAGGTGGCGATTTCTCTGCCCCAATCTACAGCCAAGCCCAGCGATTTAAGCTGGGTCTTCATGTATTCGATATTGGAGTCAGTCCAAATGGCGGGGGCGACGTTGTTTTTCATCGCGGCGTTTTCGGCAGGTAAGCCAAAAGCGTCCCAGCCCATAGGCTGCATTACATTAAAACCATTGAGATGATGGAAGCGTGAGAGTACATCGCCTATGGTGTAGTTACGCACATGACCCATGTGCAGCTTGCCACTTGGGTAAGGGAACATGGATAGGCAGTAGTATTTAGGCTGACCGGCCTTTTCGATGGCCGCAAAAACCTGATTTTTTTCCCACTGCTGCTGGGCTGCAGCTTCGATGGTAGACGGTGTATAGAGCTCGATCATGCCTAAGAATCCAGTTGTACTTTCACAAAGCCGATGATTATATCCCGAATGTTTGTATTTCGGGCTTCATAAGGATGTTGATATGCGCTTAGCGATAATATTTGGCTTACTCCTCAGCTCTTTTGCTTATGCTGAGCCTGCTCGAGTGGAATCGGTGCAATTGCCTGCATGGTTAGAGCGGGCGGGGCAGAAAAAACCGTTGGCTCCCAATATGCTGCTGTTATCGGCGGATAAAATCATGACCGGTGCGGGGGCCAGAGTTTATTTACAGCTTCCTGAAGGCAGCCGAGTAAAGCTTGGTGAGAATGTAAACATGCAAGTCGATCAGATTAATGAGGCGGATGGCAAGAATGGCAGTGTGTTTAAGGCTGCACTAAAAATGGTGGCGGGGGCATTTAGATTTACCACCAATGCCTTAAGTAAAACGGCGCAGCGCGAAGTGAATGTGAGCGTCTCTACCGTGACTGCAGGGATTCGCGGTACGGATTTATGGGGCAAGGCCGATGTGGATAAAAACGTGGTTTGCTTGCTGGAAGGAAAAATAGCGGTAGGGGCAGAGGGCTATCCGCAGGTGGAGTTAAATGAGCCTTTAAGCTTTTACGTGGCGCCACTGCAGGGCGAGCCCTTGCCCGTGGGCGCGGTAGACCCTGAAAAACTTAAGTTATGGTCAGCAGAAACAGAAATCGAGGGGCAAAAAGGGGCGCTGATTGAAAAAGGCGGTTGGCGGATTGTGTGGGGCAAGTACGCCAAGGTGGGGCAGGCTTTAGCCTTGTTTGATCGCTTACAAGCGGCGGGTTATCCGGTGAAGATTCGCAGCGTGCGCGGCCAGCATCGTGTGCAATTAACCGGCCTTGCTACAGCCGCCGATGCACAGGCGGTGGTGAGCAAAGTACATGCAAGCCTAGCCACCCCACTTGCACACATTAGCCACTGATTGCTGCCCACGCGGCAAGGTCGCTGAATTTGCGTGGGTACAAAATTGTGCCCACCTTACTCACTGAGGTTACGCAGCAAAAACCCAAATCTTGAACCACAGAGAACACAGAGTTTCACAGAGAAAAAGGGATTAAATCCCGCCCTACACGCGTGGCTTAGCTTGATAGGATTGAGCGGTGAAAACTGGTTGTTTGCTACTTAATTGGATTTAAAACCCAATGCGTATTAAGCAGAAAATTGACTCAGTATGGCAACAAGCCGCCAGAGATCATCCCTATTTGATTGGTTTTTTCGCGGATAAATAGCCTTTGTGCATATCCCTTACTTAAGCGCTTTATCCAGCACGGCGTTAAAGGCTTCAGCATTTTGAAAGCCTATGCTGGAAAACTGCTCGGCTCCCTTGGCATTAAAGAAAATAATCCCCGGTGGGCCAAACAGTTTGAAGCGTTTTAACAGCGCTTTGTCTGCCTCGGTATTGGCGGTGACATCGGCTTGCAGCAGGCGCATTTTGCCCATTTTTGCTGCGACAGCGGCGTCAGTAAAAGTAAGCTTTTCCATTTCCTTGCACGACACGCACCAGTCGGCGTAGAAATCCAGCATGACGGGTTGATTACTGGCCGCCAGCTTGCTTTCTAAATCGGCTACGGAGCTGACGCGTTCAAACTGGACATGCGCTGTGGCGGCTTGGGCGCTTTGCAAGCCCTGCAGGGGTTGCAGTGGATCACGGCTGCCGCTGAGTGCGCCGATCAGCAAGGCCGATCCAGCCAATAAGGCAATCACGCCAAGGCCTTTACAAAAGCGTGGCCAGCCCGCTGTGTGGGGAGGCAGCGGATCAAGTGCGTGCAAAAATACCGCCGAGATAATCAGCAGCATGGCCCATGCCAGCATGGCAAATAGCGCAGGCAGCACCGGTGACACTAGCCAGATAGCCACAGCCAGCAGCAGCACACCAAATACTTTTTTGATGCCTTCCATCCAGCCGCCCGCACGTGGCAGGGCAGAGGCGGCGCAGCCAACAATAATCAAGGGCACGCCCATGCCTAGCGCCATCACAAACAGCGCCACGCCACCCAAGAGGGCATTGTGTGTTTGGGCAATATAGAGCAGCGCACCCGCTAGCGGAGCAGCAACGCAAGGCCCAACGATCAGGGCAGATAAAGCCCCCATAATCATCACACCGGTTAGCGAGCCGCCTTTTTGTTGATTGGCGCTATTAGATAATTTGCTTTGCAGGCTGGCTGGCAGTTGTAGCTCGTAAAAGCCAAACATAGAAAGCGACAGCAGTACAAACACCATGGCAAAGCTGCCCAGCACCCACGCATTTTGTAAGGCCGCAGAGAGCAGGGAGCCGGATAAGCCGGCCGCCACACCGGCAAGGGCGTAGCTGATGGCCATGCCTAGCACATAGGCGATGGATAAAATAAGCGCCCGTTTTTTACTGATTTTATCGCCGTGGCCCACAATAATGCCGGACAAAATTGGCATCATTGGAAATACGCAGGGGGTGAGCGCCAGCAGCAGGCCAAAGCCAAAAAAGCTGATCAGAATCAGCGCCAAATTCCCGCTGCCTAAGAGGCTATTGATTGAATCGGTATTGCTGGCCGCTGGGGCGGAGGCGGCTTGCGTAGCAAAGGCGGGGGCTTCACTTAGCTCGGCCAGCAGCTTGTTATTTGCTGGTTTGATATCTAGCGCGTCGCTAACTGGAGATGCAGCCGCTGCAACAGCGACGGGTGGGCTGATTGCAATAGCGGCTGGGCTGACTGTGGTGCTGGGCTTGGGGCTTGCAGCCACACTCATGGCTGCAGGTAGCTTGATATTGGCTATTTGGGTAATCGGTGGATAGCAGAGGCCCGCATCGGCGCAGCCTTGCGAGATCACGGTGAGCTTAAATGAGGAGCTAGTGGCATTTTTGATATTAACCGGTAATACCACTTGCTGGCGGTAGGTTTCTACCTTGCCAAAATTTGGGTCATCGTGGCTTAAAGAGGGTGGAAATTCGCCTATGGCTAGCTCTACACCTTGGTCGGCAGAAATCTTGACCTTGTTTTTATATAGATAGTAGCCCTCAGCAATTGCAAAGCGCACTTCCACCGTTTGATGGTCTTTTGCTTTTGCCGTCATTTTTAGCGCTTGTTCCGGCTCTAAAAAGCTGGGCTCTTCAGCAAAAGTAGTGCCTGCAAAGAGTGCGGTGCAGAGTGCCATACCAATAAGATCTGTCGTGCCAAGGCGGCGTAGCTTTTGATAGGCGTGGGCACATACCCATCCGAGCGTTTTTTGAAGATTGGTGGTGCTTAACATAAGGTCTCTTTGTTTACAGTGTAGGGTGGGCACCCGTGCCCACGCGGCGGCGCTTGCTCACGCGTGGGCACAAAAGCGTGCCCACCCTACAATTTCATGGGTGAGCAAGATACTTGATCTTGCCCACGCCGCGTTTTTAACGATATCCCGCTACGCTATAAAGCTTATCCACCACGTATTGCAGTGCGGGGATACCGGTTTCTAGTGCGCGTTTGTTTAAATAACGCTCGCTGACGGTAAAGCCTGCGCCGTAATACTGGCCGGTGATTAAGGCACCATCTTGCACCAAAATAGCTAGGTTGCGAAAGTTTGGCGCAGCTGCTGTTGCAGGATTGAGTGAGAAATCAGCCGCTGCAAAGTGGCCAGGCAGTGCTCGGTTAGGCTGGCCAGCGGTGAGGGGTTTCCATTGCAGCAGGATGATATTTGGATTGGCTGGGGATTTTTTCCAGCTTAATTCTTCGCTAATGTCACTGACATCGGCGGTGGCATAGCTGGCAACGGTGGTGGCGGCCACCCCAATCAGCGTGGCGCTGCCATCGGCTTTTAGTTGCAGCTTAAGCTTACGCGGCGCGCCGCTGGCATCTAGCTTGGCCCACGATTCAATTTGCACGCCTTCTGCTTTGAATAAATCGGCTTGGCTATTCATGGCTAGCGCATTGCAAGTGCTTTGGCCTGCAATGTTTAGGCTTTGGCGATTGGCCGCTGTGCAATCGTTAATGAGTGGATGCGCTAAAGGCCATTTATACAGTGCGTCTTTCAGCGTCAGGTCAAAAAACAAGCTTTTAGCCGCTGGGTCTTGCACCGCTTTAATGCCCCCTTTGGCGGCAATGTATTCATCCATAAAGAAGGCTCGGCAAGCGTTGAACCATTGACTAGGCGTGGTGGCCGTTGCAGGAATCACGCCGCAGGCGGTTGGCTTGGTGCTAAGCAGCGGCAGGCTGGTGTAGGCTTTTTCGCCTAGCTGAGGGCCATACCAATCATGGATTTGATAGTTATTAAACACATCCGCGCTGACTTCCATCTGGTAGCGAACGCCAGAAACTGGCATTTGATAGCTGAGCATATTGCCATCTAGTGCGGTGATGCTGCGGGCCTGTAATGCTTCTTTACCGGCAAAGAGCGCGGTATTGCCCTTGCTATCTAGCGTTAGGCTATCTGCATCTGGGTAGCTGACGCTGCTCCATACGCCTTGATTCCATTGCTCATTGATTTGCCAAAACGCCCCGTTTGCCAGCTTGATCCCACCTGAGGTGAGCTGGGTGATTTGGTTCTTGCTACGAATAAAGCCCGCATTATCGATAATGCCATTACGCAACTCTTCGCTCATTTTGTTTTGCGTATGGAAATAGCGATAGCTGTAGTTATCAAGGCTGGTGGTGATATCGGCGCTTTTTACTTTGGCGATATCCATCACAGGCGTTGTGGTCACGTTATAGCTGTTGTACCAAGCCGCTAGCACGGCTGCGGTATCGATCAGGCTGGCGGGCTTTTTATCGGCAGCGGCACGGGTAGCTAAGTAATCGCTCAGGCTTTTTAGGCGAGTATCTAAGCCCAGCACAGGCGCTGCCACATAGTCAAAATCAGCGGCCACGCTGTAATCGTCGGTTTTACCAGCGCGCAGCAAGACATTGTTTTTGTTGCTTAAGCGATTACGGCCATTACTCATTAAGCGCATATGGTAGGTGCTGCTGAGTAAGCTTAAATTGGCATTCACCTTACTGCTGCCTGCTTCGTATTCCAAAGGCATGGCGAGGGTCCAGCCCTGAGCAAAGAGCGTGTTGCTTGGGTAGCCCGCATCGCTGCTTTTAGCGCTAAGCACGGCCAGCAGGTGGGTGCCGCGTAGATCACTAGGCACTTGCAGGCTGTAGCGGCCTTGAGCGTCGCTGAGGGTTTGTGGCTCCTTGCTATCGCACAGATTATTATCATTGCTATCAAAGCAAACCTGCGCACCGCTTACATAGCCCACATTCAGTACGCGGCCTGATACCTCAATTTGTGCTTGGGTGATCGGTGTGCTGCTGCCCGCATTGATCGCAGTGTTGCTGCTGGTGGCATCGGCTTGATTATCGCCACCACCGCATGCGCTGAGCAGCAGGGTGGATATTGTTAACGCCAGTGAGTGCTGAATTTTCATTGCAAAACCTTTCAATCATTAGGGTGGGCATGTTTTTATGCCCACGCGTGATATATGTGGGCACAAAGACGTGCCCACCCTAAGCGTTTTTAGCGGCAATTATTTAATCGCCATCCCATTGAAAGACAGGCGCTGCAGTCGGTATTTTAGGTCTTGTGCGCCTTGGCTCAGTAGCAGGGCATTGCCTGCTGCGAGCGTTATGCGCTTTACCGATAAACCGGTGGCCAGATCGCTGCTGCCTAAGCTTAGATTGCCTTCAACGCTGCGCCAGTACAGGGTTTTATCGCTGGCGACAGCATAGCTATCGCCATCCATGCTCACGGCTAGGTCACGTAGCTCATCAGTAAATAGCTGGCTGCTGCGTGTGCTGCTTTGCATGGCTTTATCCAGGGCGAGCGTGGTCACTGTTTTACCGCTGGCGATTAAGAGGCGGCGCTGGCCTGCTGCAAAGCTCAGTGCGGCGACATTGCTCCAATCGCCACTTAAATGGCTAAGCACTTGGCCTTTTTGTAAATCCACAATACTGACCTGCCCATAGGCGGCAATGGCGGCAAAGCGGCCAGCTAGCGCAATGGCCTGTGCGCCGCTTAGCTTGAGTGGCAACTGGCGTATGGATTGCAGGGTTTTAGGATCAAGCTGCCATAGCGTATTGGATTGATCATCCCAAGCGACAGTTTGTCCGTCATTGGCGGCAATGAGGCTAAAGCCTTTATGCAGGCAGCGTGGGCTGAGGGCTAAGTTGCGATAGCTGGCACTGCTCAGGGCAGGATCGAGCGATACCTGAAACACGCCTTCGCTACCGCTGGTATCGCAGACACGGCTATTACTGCTTTTTGCCTTACCATTTTTGATAAGCAGCAGCGCTTCCTTGCCATCTTTGAGTAGGGCAACGCCTGCTAAGCCCTTACCTGCGGGCAGGGGCAGTGGTTTTTCTGTGGATGGTGGGCCGGTGACGGTGGACGCTGCAGAAACGGTATCGACCATCAATAGGGTAGCAATCGTTTTTTCTAAAGCGCCTCGAATCCAAGTTTCGGCAGCGCTTAAGCTGGCGTCTAGTGCGGGAATCAGATCGATTTCCTTGCTGCTGCCTGCTAGGGCCGCATCAAATAAATAGACGCGATTGCTATCGGTATTGCTCAGCACAACGCTGCCACGGCTGACTAGTTGGCGGGTTTCATCCACGCCACCTTGCCAGCTCGCTACATCGGCTGTGCTGCTGATGCTGGTTTTAGGCAGCGTTACCACTGGCTGAGCAATGCCTTGCGCCTTAATCGCGAGTGCTTGGTTTTGTAGCGCGGCAAGGGCGAGTGGATAATTGGCGATGGCTTTGGCAAAGGCTGCTTCCAGCTCGCCATTGGCAAGCTTAGCTAGGTTTTCATTCCAGCCATTACCCAGCAGCGTTTTGAGCGTGCTCTGGCCGTTGGCGGTGTTTTTGCCAGCTTCAGAAATCAGTAAGCTGAGGCGTTTGTTTTGCACATCGCGCTCTTCAAACAGCACAAACTGGCGGGTATCGGGTTTAAGCGTGCTGCTATCGGCTGAATATACGATGGCCGAATCGCCCTCATCACATTGCCAGTTTAGATTGCTGTCTAGGCAGCTGACTTGGTAACTCGTATTGATTTGGCCGCTACGGTTGGACGTGTCCCCCGGAGCATCCCCCGAATTGCCGCCCCCGCAAGCGCTTAAAGCCGCAGCAATTAAGGAAGAAAGGAGCGTGGTTTGAAAGCGCATGATTGTTCTCATTTATATATTGTCAGGGGGCTTTGAAACCCAAACCTAGAACCACGGAGTAAAAGGAGGACACAAAGCTTCACGGAGAAAGACAAAAACGAGTGAGCCCAATAAAAGAGGGTTAAAACCCAGTAGTCTTTAATGTTTTTTCCGTGAAACTCCGTGTTCTCTGTGTCCTCCGTGGTTCAATATTTGGGTTTAGTAAGTAGGTTGGGTTGAGTTCACGAAGCCCAACAATGGCGCACCTATGTACCGTTGGGCTTCGCAAGCTCAGCCCAAGCTACGGATATGTCCACAGATTTTTCAGTTTTATACTTAGCCTCCCGTCAGCGAATGCAGCTGTCCTTGCCGGTCTACCACTACGGCATGGGCTCCTGCTGGCAGGCGGGTGTGGCTGTCTACTAATAGCGAAGTGCTGTAAATACCGCTGAGTAAGGCGCTGGCTGAAACCACGCTGGCCGAGATATAAGCCGCATCGCTGGCAGCGTTAACCACATGCGATACATCTCCATCGCTCCATTGATTGCGGCGGGCGTAATGCGCGGAGGTGGTTAAGGCTTGGTTTTCTAAGTCCATACCAAACAGCAGTTGCTCGCTGGCGAGCGGATTGGGGATTGCTGCAATAAAGCGTGATCCATCAGGCTTTTTGCCGATGGCCGCCATATCCCCGCCAAAATTGATCAGCGCAGAGTGCAGCCCCGCTGCCCGTACGAGGCTGGCGGCCTCGTCAACGGCAAATTCTTTAATCACGCCACCTAAATCAAACTGGGTTTGCGGGTGATTAAATTGCAAAGTATTGCCATCAATTTGCCATGCCGTGATTCCCACATAGCTGCTGGCCTCGTGACGGATGGCATCGGCCTCGCTGCGAGATTGGGCTAGCCGCATCGCCTTGCTATAGCTGCCAACGGTGATATCAAATGCACCAGATGCACTGTGTTGTCTGACCAGCTGCAAAATGGCGAGTGATTCTTGGTCTAGCAAGATGCTTTGCTTCTCACGATTATTGATGGTATTGTTAAGCAAAGAGTCATCTGAGTGAAAGTTATAGCGCTGCACCAGCTCCGCTATGCGTGCCTCAATGGCATTCGCCAACTGCTTTGCCTGTGACTCAGAGGCGTCATAAAACATCAGCTCACACTCTGTGGTCATGGCTGCAAAACGATGTTTAATCATGGCGCTCCTCCTCTGAGATGCTTATAAAACGGTGATACATGGCGGATGGAACCCAATTTAGAGGTGTAGGGTGGGCAAGTGCCCACGCTGTGCATCCGGGGCAAAAAACTCACCCATCCTACAAAACACATGTAGGGGCACGCCATGCCGTGCCCTTAAGATCAATAACTGTAAGTTAAGCCCGTAGTCAGCGTGGTGGCTTCAAAGCCGTTGCTTTGCTTATACAGGCTGGCACTGGCATTAAAAGACCAATCGTGCGAGGCGCGGTATTGCACGCCCAGCTGATAAGTTTGGGCATTAAAATTACCCAGTCTTGCATCGTTTGAGCCTAAGCCTGTCGCTGCAAAGGTGTTTTGCGTATCACGATAGCCACGGTAAAAATCAGCGGCAGTTTGGGTGTAGGCACGCAGCCCCAGGTGGGTGCGCCATGCCTCGTTTAGATCGGCATAAACCTTGATTTCGGCGGTGTGGCCGCTGATGCCCCAGTCGTCGCTGTAAAAGCGATACCAAGCATTGCTGGTGAAGGTGGAGTTCCAGTGTTTAACCCAACGCAAAGCCAAGCCGCCGCTGCTGCGCTGATCGGGGCGCAGCTCTGATGTCAGTGTGTGCTGGTTTAATAAATCGCTACGCACAATTTTTAGGTAATGATTGCTTAAGTAGCCACTGTCTTTGCCGGTATACAGGCTTGCTTCTAGCGTACTACTGGCATCTAACACCTGATTAATTCCGACCTGAAAGTTGATAACTTTGCTGTCTTCATCCTGAGCGTTATTGGTATAGGCAGTAGCCACCGAGGTGTTTTGCATCAGCCCAAGGCCAATGGTGTAAGAGCGATTATGCAGCTCGTCGTGCCAGAGCTGGGCCTGGCCGGATAGCTCGTAGCTGCTAAAATCAGGCTCGACTGAGCGGGCAATCCCTAGCGTGTATTCATTACGTGTTTCATCACGAATTACCAAGCTGGCGGATTGCGAGTTTCTGACTTCATCCGTAACGTGGGCCTTGCCCTCTACCCATTCATTGGCATGGCCTGGCTTGGCCACCCACATTGGCGTTGCGCCAGAAATAGCGTCGTAGCCAAAATCCAGTTTCAGTGTGTAATCGGTGCCAAAGTCTTTTTCAATGGCGACTTCAGCCATTTTTACGCCGATACGATCATCTGCTTCTTGGTACTGAGTGGCTTGAAAAGAAACGCTGTTTTCTGCCACGGCCCAAGGAGCGAGCAGGGCTGCGAGTAAGGGGATGGAGTGTTTTTTCATGGATTAATTGCAGCCGCAGCCGCCTCCTCCTACACCCGTTCCGCCCTTGATGGCTTCTTTAGATGTGTAAACGTGGCTATCAATTTTTGCCAGCGCAGGCACAGGGCCGCTCGGCTTCATGGTTTCTTTGGCTAGGCGGGCTTTTTCCCAAGGCTGCACGGTGGTGCAGGCGCTTAGCATGGCGGCAGCTAAAATAATTAGGCGCATCTTAATTCCCCAGTTTTTGCAGATCGGTTTCGATGATCTGGTCAATATCGGGCATTGCACCAAAGTGAATGCTGGCTACCTTGCCGTCTTTCAATAGATAAAGTGCCGGAAAGCCTTTGGGCTTAAACAGGCGTACTAGGCTTTGGTCAATATCGTTGCTTACCCGGAAATTCAGTGCGCCCTTGGCCTGTAATTCTTTTTGAAAAGCGCTTGCGGCGGCGAGAGTATCGTCGGCGTCCACGCCCATGATTTCTACTGCTTTTTTATCGATACGGCTGTTGAGTGCCGAAATCAGCGGGATCTCTTTACGGCATGAGCTGCACCACTCAGCAAAGAAATCCACCACGGTTATTTTGCCGTGGTCTACGCCTAGCTTGTTTAGCACGGTGGGGTCGACTGAATCCCCTACTTTGTAGGCGTGGGTGCTACTGCAAATAAATGCCAGCAGCAACGATGCAAGGGTGCGAGTCATAACGGAATCCTTCCTTTCGAAGGTGAAGAATGATATTTATTCTCATTCTCTATAGCAAGAAAATATTTCATTGGCATGATCAGGTGAAATATTTATTGCAGTGCTACTTATTTAGCATGAGGGGCTTGCTAACGATGGAGGTCTGATATTTATTGGCTTGCTGCGATATTTGTGCACCGTAAACGATCACTTTATTTTGCGGTGCATCATTTTGGCGCTAACTAAAATAGTGAGTCTTTTTTACATCACATTGCGTGAATTGAAGGGTAAACTGCATAAAAAATATAAATATTACTATTTTTGTCAGTAAAAAACGTATTTATTGATTTTTTTTGTAATTATTTTGCAGCGTTTTTTGCTGAAAATAAAAGCGGTGAAAGTTTGCGTTAAGCTAGGCGCTGCTTTACCGTGTGGTGAGATTGATTTTATATCTACAGATTACGGCATGATTATTGCTAATAATTAAAACTCTATCTGCCTCGTTGAGCACATCATGCTGCGCATTCTTCTTATCAACGAAAAGCCCCAGTTTTCCACAGAAATACGCCAAGCCTTGTTGGGTGGGGCTTATCTTTTACTGGAATTAAGTGCTAGCGTGGCTGTGGTTGAGGAAGCGGCTAAGTGGCAGGCAGATTTAATCATTATTGATTGTTTTTCTCCTTCTCAAGCTCTTTTACAGCAGCTAAATCTTATCGATAAAGCAAAATTAATGTTTGCAAGCAGCAAGGATAAGAAAGTAATTAGTCATATTATAAAAATAAATGTAAATAACTATGTAATTAATGGCGCAGAAGAACTAACTGCTCAGATGGCGATAGCGATCGCACATTACACGCAAAATAAAGAATTACAGCAGCGTATCGCCCTACTTGAGCAGCAATTAGCCGATAGAAAAATCATTGATAAGGCCAAAGGTTTACTGATGGTTAAGCGGCAATTAAGTGAGGCCGATGCTTATGACACCCTGCGCCGCCAAGCTATGAAACAAGGCCTTAAGCTGGGCGAGGTGGCAAGGCAAATCCTGCTGATGGCGGATGTGCTGGGTTAGGCTCTGTTGGCGTTTTCCGCCTCAGCGCAATTGTGAATGAAACATCAACAGGCGCTAGGTTATTGGGCGAAAAAAAGCCGACCCTTATCAGGTCGGCTTTTGCTTAAGTCAAAAGTCTTAGCCAACAAACTGACGGGCATTACGGAACATACGCATCCATGCGCCGTCATCCGCCCAATCGCTTGGGTGCCATGAGTTCTGCACGGTGCGGAATACGCGTTCTGGGTGCGGCATCATAATGCTGAAGCGGCCGTCCAAGGTGGTGACACCGGCAATCCCCTGTGGGCTGCCGTTTGGATTAGCTGGGTAAGCTTCGGTGGTTTTACCGTGGCTATCCACATAGCGCATGGCAACCAGTGCCTTACTGATATCGCCTTGCTGGCTAAAGTTGGCAAAACCTTCGCCGTGTGAAATCACCACCGGCATACGGCTGCCAGCCATTTCGCTGAAGAAGAGCGATGGGGATTTAGTCAGCTCAGCCATCACCAAACGTGCTTCAAACTGCTCGCTTTGATTACGGGTGAATTTAGGCCAGTGCTCAGCGCCTGGGATAATGCCGGAGAGATTCGCCATCATTTGGCAGCCATTACACACACCTAAACCAAAGGTATCGCTTCTGCCAAAGAAGGCTTCAAACTGCGCGCGGGCTGCAGCATTAAACAGAATTGATTTAGCCCAACCTTCGCCAGCGCCCAGTACATCGCCGTAGCTAAAGCCACCGCAGGCGGCCAAGCCTTGAAAGTTTGCCAGTTGGACGCGGCCAGAAATGACATCGCTCATATGCACGTCCACGGCGGTAAAGCCAGCGCGGGTAAAGGCGGCGGCCATTTCTACGTGGCCATTTACACCCTGCTCACGCAGTACGGCGATTTTTGGGCGAATGCCGGTGGCAATAAAGGGCGCAGCGATGTCGATGTCTTGATCAAAGCTCAGCTTGGCGAATAAGCCTTTCTCATGCTTGTCGCTAAGGCGGGCGTATTCGGCATCTGCACACTCAGGGTTATCGCGCAGGCGTTGAATGCGCCAGCTGGTTTCCGACCACGCTTTGTGCAGATCAATGCGTGACTCTTCAAGCACTAAGCGGTTACGCGCTTTAATCTTGAGTTTGTCATCGTGGTTGGTATTGCCAATCACATGCAGCTCGGAGCGGATATCCACATTGGCAAAGGCGGCGATCACGCTGGCGGTATCTGAGCGTTTGACCTGCAATACCGCACCCAGCTCTTCATTAAATAACACGCCCATAACGCGTGCGTTGGCATCGCGTACCACGTCTTCCGCAGTGATTTCATCTTGCTGACGTTGACGACGACGACGCTCGATACACAGCTCATCAATTTCTAGAGTCACGCCCACATGGCTGGCAAACATCATTTCGGTGATCGTGGCAAATAGGCCGCCATCAGAACGATCGTGATAGGCCAAGAGCTTGCCTTCCGCGTTCAGCTGTTGCACGGTTTCAAAGAATGATTTGAGGTGCGAAACATTCACAATATCGGGTGCTGAATTGCCGATTTGCTTGTAAACCTGCGCCAGTGCAGAGCCGCCTAGGCGGCACTTGCCATCGCCAAGATCGATCAGAATCAGATCGGTATCTACGCCGGTTTTTAGCTCTGGAGTCAGTGTTTTACGAACATCTGTAACCGGTGCAAAGGCAGAAATCACCAAGGAAAGCGGTGCAACTACTTGCTTTGCCTTGCCCGCTTCATCCCACACGGTTTTCATGGAAAGCGAATCTTTACCTACTGGAATCGATACGCCTAGCTCGCGGCATAGCTCTAAGCCAACCGCTTCTACGGTGTCATAAAGATTAGCGTCTTCACCTGTGTGCCCTGCGGCGGCCATCCAGTTTGCCGAAAGCTTAACGTCGGATAGCTGACGAATTGGCGCAGCGGCGATATTGGTTAAGGCTTCACCCACCGCCATACGGCCAGAGGCGGGGCCAGAAATCAGCGCCAACGGGGTGCGCTCGCCCATAGACATGGCTTCGCCAAGGTAGGAATCGTAAGCCATCGCGGTAACCGCCACGTCGGCCACCGGCACTTGCCAAGGGCCAATCATCTGGTCGCGAGCAGTAAAACCGCCCACGGTGCGATCACCAATATTAATCAGGAAGGATTTATCCGCAACCGATGGCAAGCGCAATACGCGGTAAGCGGCTTCTTTTAGCTCCAAGTCAGAAGCGTCAAAAGCAATCAGCTCAGGCGTAATCCGGCTCACGTCGCGCGTCATTTTTGGTGGCTTGCCGAGTAAGACATTCATCGGCATATCAACAGGCTTGTTGTCAAAATGATCGTCAGCCAGTACCAGTTGCTTTTCGTCGGTTACACGACCAACTACGGCAAAGGGGCAGCGCTCGCGCTCGCAAATCGCTTCAAACGCTAGCAAATCTTTAGGATCAATCGCCAATACATAACGCTCTTGGCTTTCGTTCGACCAGATTTCCTTAGGCGCCATGCCTTTTTCTTCGATATTGACTTTACGCAGATTAAACACCGCGCCTTGGCCCGCATCGTTTACCAGCTCTGGGAAGGCATTAGAAATACCGCCCGCGCCTACGTCGTGAATCGATAATACCGGGTTATTTTTACCCAGCTGCCAGCAGCGATCGATTACTTCTTGGGCACGGCGTTGGATTTCTGGATTGCCGCGTTGTACCGAATCAAAATCTAGATTGGCAGCGTTGTCGCCCGTGGCCATCGAGCTGGCCGCGCTGCCGCCCATCCCAATCAGCATGCCGGGGCCGCCAATTTGGATCAGGAGCGAGCCATCTGGCAAGCCGTTTTTCTTAACGTGTAGGGCGCTGATATTGCCCAAACCACCGGCAATCATAATCGGCTTATGGTAGCCACGGCGCTCGCCGTTTAGGTCTTCTTCAAAGGTGCGGAAATAACCACAGATATTTGGGCGGCCAAATTCATTATTAAATGCCGCCGCGCCAATCGGGCCTTCGATCATGATATCCAGAGCGCTGGCAATGCGATCTGGCTTGCCGTAAGGCTCTGCTTCCCAAGGCTGCTCGGCACCCGGAATATTTAAGTTAGATACGGTAAAGCCAGCCAAGCCCGCCTTAGGCTTAGAGCCACGGCCGGTTGCGCCTTCATCGCGAATCTCACCACCCGAGCCAGTTGCGGCTCCTGCAAATGGGGAAATAGCGGTTGGGTGGTTATGCGTTTCCACCTTCATCAAAATATGGGTTTGTTCGGTGCTGAATGCGTATTCGGCGCTGCCTGCCTGTGGATAAAAGCGGCCGATTTCTGCGCCTTCAATCACCGAGGAGTTATCCGAATAAGCCACCACCGTGCCTGCTGGCGCTGCCTTATGCGTTTCGCGGATCATGCCAAACAGGCTGTAATCTTGCTTTTGGCCGTCGATAATAAAATCGGCGTTAAAAATCTTGTGGCGGCAGTGCTCAGAATTAGCCTGCGCAAACATGGTGAGCTCAACATCGCTTGGGTTACGACCTAGTTTGTTGAAGTTTTCTACCAAGTAATCAATTTCATCGTCGCTCAGTGCCAAGCCAAATTCGCTATTGGCTTTGACCAGTGCGGCTTTGCCACCACCCAAGATATCGACAGTCAGAAAAGGCTTAGGCTCAAAGTGGCGGAATAATTCATTGCCCGCTTCCAAGCTGCTAAAGACTTCTTCAGTCATTCGGTCATGAATAAGCGGCAAGAGCAGATTACGCTCGGCGTTGGATAAAGCTTCACCATTACTCTTGCTGACATAAAACACTATGCCGCGTTCGATGCGGGCAATGTTGGTCAAGCCGCAGTGCTGGGCGATATCGGTGGCTTTAGACGACCAAGGAGAAATTGTCCCCAAGCGTGGCAAGACCATAATCAAGCTGCCAGCAGTTAGCTCTGGCTTGGCTGGTTCGCCATAATGCAGAATTTTGCTGAGGATAGCCTGCTCGCCATCACTGAGCGGCGCACTGAGTTCGCAAAAGTGCCAATACTCAGCATAAATGCGGGCTGTGACGCCATGAGTGGCTAGGGCGGCGGTCAGTTTTTCGACCCGGAAAGATGAAAGCGCGGTACCGCCGCGCAATTTGAGAACGTCAGCCATGTCTTTGATCTTGTCTGGAAAGCCTCGGGAAGTCGTAATGATACCCAAAAACGACCTGATTTGCCTTGAATATCGGCGACTGATTGCTAACTATGTGGAATTTTTAGCAGGGTAGACTGACGAAGTAAAGCATTTATCTTGCTTTTACTTACTGTTAGTTTTTATTAATATTTATATATTCTGAATTAATTAATAGGCGTTAAGGCGCTCTAATCAATGAGTTTGTTTGAAATGTAACAAAGCCCAGCATTGAGACTGGGCTTTGTATATGGGCAAATGTTTGCCGTGGTTTTAGAACTTGTAGCTACCACTCATGTAGAAAGAACGCATCATTGGGTCTGTGTAACGTGGGTCGTAGCCATTTTGGTGGCCATTACCCGTACGCAAGCTCATTGGTGGTTCAGTATTTAAGATGTTTTTAACACCCGCACGAATTTCAAATGCTTTATTGATGTTGTAAGTACCTTGCCAATCCATGGTGGTGTAGCTTGGTACATCCAAGGTAATCAGCTCATTTTTACCAGTGGCTAAATTACGTACAGATGCGGTTGTATCGCCATAGCCTGAGCGGAAGCTGATAGTAAGCGCATTATTGAATGCACCTGTTTTTAGCGCTGTCGTTAGTTTGATGATATTGCGGAACGATACGGCATTGTTTTCACCAGTATGGCCTAGGCTATCTGTCCAATCGTTATCTGTACCTGCACGAGTATAGGATGAATCAATGAGATAAGTCCCGGATAAAGTGCCTGATAAGGTGCCAAAATCAAACTTGTAATTACCGTTGAAATCCCAGTCGATACCTTGAGTATGAGATTGGCCAATATTCATGGACATGCTTTTAAATGCCCAGTACATGTCGCCAGTGCCTGCTTCTGCACTAGGCGTAAATAAGCTGGCGTATTTAGCTGGATCGCTAAAAGCCAGCTCTTGGCTAACTGCCGACACTTGGTTAGTGATGGTTACATCCCAAAGATCTGCACCAAATGAGAAGTTTGATGTTGGTTCAAAGCGGAAACCAATGGTGTATTGCTCTGACTCTTCAGGTTTTAGGCTTTGATTACCGCCTTTAAGCATATCGTATGCAGAGATCGTTGCTGGTTTGCAGTATGGAGTATTAGGAAATGGACAAGTATTTGTTTGAGTTACCCCAAACGCTACCAAAGGCTGTGCAATATCCAGCATATCTGGTGCTTTAAAGCCTGTACCAATCGAGCCACGAATTAGCAAAGATTTAGTTGGCTGATAACGGGCAGACAGTTTATAGGTGCTCGCCGCCATGTCTTCGCCCATGGTGGTGCCGGTAATACCATTATCAATTTTATTGATATTGTCGTAACGCAATGCCGCGCTGACTTCTAAATCTTGCACGATAGGCATAAGTAATTCTGCAGATAGGCCATAGGTAGCACGGTGCATATCGTAAGCTGGGATATCATTAAAGGCATAAATTTTGCCGTTGGCAGATGGGGATTGCTCATAACGATAGTCTCGATAATCCGCTCCAATCCCAATGCTGGCTGCACCTCCTGGTAGAGTAAACACTTCACTAGAGGCTTTGGCATCGATGCCTTTCAGTGTGGTGGATGCGGTGCGAACTGCACCATTAAAAATAGAATTTCTAATCAGCTGCTTAGTCGCGTCAGATTGTGAGCCAATCGGGGCGAATGGATCGAAAGATCCTTTTGCTAACATATCGCGGAATTCAGTATCTTTCATATAGCCGCCAACATAACGCTCTTCCAGCTCATTGCGGGACCAGGTTAAGGCGGTATTCCAGCTCCAGCCTAGTGCTTCTCCCTCAGCACCAGCAACAAAGTGGTTAGAGTCAGTCAGCGTCTGGGTATCACGAGTGCCCCAGTCGTAGGTGCGGTAAGTAACCCCCACTTTTTTTACATCTAGATCTTGTGCTGCATTGAGGTATGGTTTGATAGATTGGGTGTAATAAGGTGATGTTTTGTCAAAATTAATCGATACAGCATTCGGTGCAATACGGGCGGTCAGGTCATAGCGTGATAGAGCTATATCGCCAAAGAACTTGAGGTTATCGTTTACTTTGAACTGAGTATTAGCAAATAAACTGTCTCGTTTTGATTCTGGATAGATTTCAATGGTATTTACAAAGTCAAAACCACATGCATCTTTAGTGGTTAAACTTGGGACGTTTAATTCACCGCAATTGCCATTTTTTTTCAGGCCAGGGTTAAAGGTTTTATTAGGATTAGTTTTTGAATCTTTGAATTGAACCGTTGCATTACCTGGAACAGATGATGGGCTGGTTTTATCAAAAATATAGTTATTACCGTTGTAGCTCACTGGCAAATAAGCGGTTTTAGCAAAGTCACGATCTTTAGCTTTGAGCGGAGTTTGTTCGTCGTGGCGGTAAGAAATCAAAGTGTTAAAGCCATCTTCATCCAGATTGCCAAAGCCGTAGGTGAGCGATGTGTTCCAAGAAGAGCCGCCGCCTGATTGCTGTGGCGCATTGTAGCTAGCATCAACTTGACCACCTTGCAGGTTTTTCTTGGTAATAAAGTTAATTACACCGGCAATCGCATCTGAGCCATAAACTGCCGAAGCGCCATCGGTAAGCACTTCGATGCGCTCAATTGCACTCATTGGGATGGCGTTTAAGTTAACACTGCTGCCCGAGCCTTGTGGGGCGACGCGACGTCCATTGAGTAAAACTAAGGTGTAAGACTGGCCAATATCGTGCAGTGAGGCAAATACGCTACCACCCGAGTTAGTGCCATTTGCCGTTGCTGCAACAGAAAAGCCTTGCATAGCAGGAATGTTTTGCAGCAATTCAGCAACGTTAGTGGCCCCTGATCGAACAATTTCTTCTCTGGATATTTGCTGAACCGGTAAAGCGCCTTCTTTAACGATGCGCTTAATGCTGGAACCCGTTACTTCAACGCGTTGTACTTTATTTGGCGAGTCTTCGGCTACTGCAAAAGATACGTAGCTGATGCTCGCTAGCGCGAGGGCTAAGGCTTTGATTGGGAATTTCATCTCTGATCCTAGGTAACGACTTTGCTTTTTTTGGAGGCGCTTGTAAGTAAGCGATTAACCAGATCGTAACAATTACCTAGTAAATATTCCCGCTTTAAATGAGGTGGCTTGTTATTTGTTGCGTCTTTATGACACTAGGAGCAATGAAATGGCGTGGAGTGCCTGCTATCGAGGGGGTTTGGGTTTGTTGTGTGCTCTATCTGGCCTTAGCAATTCCGCAATACAAGCAAAGTCCTCGCTGTTTTCGCAGGGTGAATGCTTCTAAACTCTTTGTGCGCTGTTGAGCGTGATGTTTTCAAAAAAATCATAGGGACGGGGAGACAAGATGACGCAGCCAGCCGGTGCACAATTGCAGCTAAAGTGGGAATGCCTGACTAATCATTACGAGGGAGACCATTTTTTAGCCGAGCTTACTATTACTAATCTTTCTGATGTGGCGTTAACGGGGCAAGATTGGGCGCTGTATTTTAATAGCTGCCGCAAGATTAAGCCGGAAAGTGTGCAAGGTGGTTTTTGCGTTGAGCATGTAAATGGCGATCTTTCCCGTTTTATACCTTCAGCAGAGTTTGCAGGTTTAGCTGCGGGCGAATCGGTGGTGATTCGCTATCAAGGCCTGTTGTGGGTGATTAATGAAACGGACGCTCCGCTGGGGTTTTATATTGTTTATAAAAACGAAATAGCCGAAGCGATGGGGGATCCAGAGATCGTGCCTTTTAGCCGACCAGAGCAATGTAATCGCAGCCTTAGCGATCAAGTGCCGACCATGACGGCAGCATTACGCTTTGAAGAAAATAAAGCGCTCACCCTGCTCGCAAGTCATACCGTGGGCAAGATTACCCCCACCCCCTTGGAGGCCAGCTGGGCCGCAGGTGAATTCCTGATTACGGCGCGTACTTTGATTGTGCACAGCGAGCCTTTGGCTAAAGAGGCGGCGTTTTTGCGTGCAGCGCTGAGGGATGTCAGTGGGGTAGAGCTGCAAAGAGCCAGCACTGGCGCGGGGATTACCCTAAAAATTGGCGCGATCAGCGTGGCAGAAAGTGGCGCGCCGCTAGAGGCATATCTATTAGAAATTAGCGCGGCGGGCATTGTTATTACCGGCGCTAGCCCAGCAGGGGTGATGAACGGGATTCAATCGCTGCGCCAGTTGCTACCGGTGGATAGCTACCAGAATCCACAAGCCGAGCTGGCGGTGCCATTGGGCCGAGTATTGGACGCGCCACGCTTTGCTTATCGCGGCATGCACTTGGATGTGGGCCGTAATTTTGCGAGCAAAGAAACGGTGCTGCGCTTACTTGATTGCATGGCGCTGTATAAGCTAAATAAATTTCACTTTCACCTCACCGATGACGAGGGCTGGCGCTTAGAGATTCCATCCTTGCCCGAGCTTACTGAGCTTGGCTCCTTGCGTGGCTTTAGCGTGGGCGAAAAAACCAGTTTATTGCCTAGCTTTGGCTCGGGTGCTGAAGTGGCAGGATCAGCGGGGACGGGTTTTTATACTCGGGCCGAGTTTATCGAGATCTTACAATTTGCCACGGCCCGTCATATCGAAGTGATCCCAGAAATCGACGTGCCAGGCCATGCCCGTGCTGCGATTAAGGCGATGGAGCTGCGTTATGAGCGCTTAAAAGCAGCGGGTGATTTGGCGGGGGCAGAGGAATATTTGCTGAGTGATTTCAACGATCAATCCAAGTATGAATCGGTGCAGCTCTGGCGCGACAATGTGATGTGTATTGGTCAGGAATCTTGCTACCGCTTTATTGAAACGGTGCTGGTGGATATGAAGGCGATGTTTGCTGAGGCTGGCGCACCACTCACTACCATGCACACTGGCGGGGATGAAGTGCCGCATGGCGCGTGGGAAGGCTCGCCAATCTGCCAAGCCTTTATGCAAGAGCAGGGTATGGAGTCGATTCAAGCGCTGCAAAATTACTTTTTAGCCCGTTATCGCACTATTTTGCAAAAGCATAATCTGGTGTTTGGCGGCTGGGAAGAAATTGCGCTGTCTAAGCAAGACGGCAAGCATGGCCCCAATCCTGAGTTTATTGAGGCTAAGTTCCAGACCTATATCTGGAACAATATTTGGGGCTGGGGGCAGGAAGATATTGCTTACCAATTAGCTAATGCGGGCTATCAGGTGGTGCTGTCGAACGTGACCAATCTTTACTTTGATTTGTCTTACGCCAAAGATCCGCAAGAGCCAGGCTATTACTGGGGCGGCTTTATTGAAACGCGTGGCGCTTATGAGTTTTGCCCTTTGGATATTTACACTACGGCCACGGTTGATCTATTGGGCAAGCCATTAGATGTGAGCAAAGTGGCGCAAATGCAGCGTTTAACGCCAGCAGGTAAACAAAACGTATTGGGGATTCAAGGCCAACTGTGGGGCGAAAATACCCGCAATCAAACGCGGGTTGAATATTTGGCCATGCCACGGGTGATTGCTTTGGCAGAGCGGGCTTGGGCGGTAGATCCAGCTTGGACTTCGCTTGCAAATAAAGCTGAGCGTGATGCCAAAATGGATGCCGATTGGAACCAGTTTGCCAATCGCTTAGGCCAACGTGAATTGCCCCGCCTAGATGGCTTTTTAGGTGGTTATGGCTACCGTATCCCGCTGCCGGGCGTGCAATGCACAGATGGCTTAGTCGCTTTGAATGTGTCCGCACCAGGCTTGGCTTTGCGTTATACCTTGGATGGCAGCGAGCCAACTGCCACGTCCACGCTATATACCGCCCCATTTTCTGCCAATGGGGTCGTCAAAGCCGCCGCATTTAGCCGTAGTGGGCGTAAGAGTAGAACAGTTTAATGTAGGGTGGGCGAGATTTTTGCCCACGCGTTTTTAGAGCGCGGTATGGGCGGGTTTTAAACCCGCCCTTACACCCGCCTATTTCGCCAGCGCAGCCTTTAGCAGCTCTGCTATTTGCTGAACAATCGCCGCTTCTTTATCCGCGTCATATTGCTTAATGGCTGGGGTATGAATATGGCCAACTGGGATTTTTACTCCAAGCTGATCGCGTAAACGCAGGCTGCGGTAGGAAATCTCATTGGATAAATAGCCGCCGCCCGATCCTTCTACCGACACTTCTTTTGCCAATTCGGCTAAATTCTTTGGGCAAAACTCTTTTTGGCGCAGGCTGCTGATGGTGCAGTTGTCATGCACGCTAAAGGGCTGTTGCACGGCCAACATCGCTTTGGCGGGCAGGCCAAACTCTACAAACTCGGCACCGGCCAAGGTTGATCCCTTGAGCAGGGGTAACACGGGATTTTTTAGCGTGCCGCCGGTTTTAATATTCAAATTATCCGGAAAATCAGCCGAGCGGCGCAGGCCTGGATAGCGCTCTAAATCAAAATCTTTGCGCCCCATGCTGACGGTGACGATCAAATCTACGGGCAATTTAAAATAGGGCGTAAGTAGATCTTCTACAAAACCAGCATCAAAATCGGCAAAGCGTACCGGTGCAATTGCGGTTTCAATTTGCGCCTGCTGGCCATTCACTTCTATAAATTTACCATCGAGCAGCAGCGCGGCTAGGCCAGATGGGTTGCTTTGATTAATGTTTCTATCCAGTAAAAATGGATCAAATCCCGTCAGCAGAATGCGTTTTACTCCATTGGTGTAGCGGATATCTTGAGTGCCACGGCTGCTTTGCTCAAATAGGGCTAACCAGCTATTTCGCTGCGTCGTATCAGCATCAAAGCCAATCTTGCCATCGCGGATTTGCTGAGTCATCGCGAGGCGAGCCCAGTAAAGTGGCCTATCGTCTGTGGTTTGCCGTGCTTGCTGGCGGGCATTACTCCAAAGCGCCTGCCCTGCACTGATTAACAGTGTATCGACTTCTGGGCTATTTTTTGCCGTGGCTAAGTCGCTGCCAAGTTTGCTGATTTGTGTCTCAAAAGGCGCTAGCAAATGTGGCATGGCCGACTGGGCCGCATCTAAGCGTTTTTCTTCCACACTGGCCGCAAGGCTATGGGCGCTAACAATCAGGCTAAGACAGAGGCTGGCCGCTTTTAATCTCATTTAAGTTTATCCGCTAGGGTCACTATTAAGTGCGAAAGCATAAGCTGATCGCTCATTTGATCGATATAAAAAAACGCCTAGGCTCACATACTGTTGTATGTAAGCGCCAGACGTTATTGTAGCGGCACGGCATGCCGTGCCCTTTAATCTCAATTAAGCAGCTAAGCGTGCAGCAACTACATCCCAGTCAACTAGCTTCCAGAAACCTGTTAGGTAGTTAGGGCGGCTATTGCGGTAGTCGATGTAGTAAGCGTGTTCCCACACATCACAGGTCAACAGCGCTGTGTCAGCGCTTGTTAGCGGGGTAGCTGCTGCAGAGGTGTTTACGATAGCGAGGGTGCCATCGGCTTTCTTAACTAGCCATGTCCAGCCAGAGCCAAAGTTGCCAGCAGCAGAAGTATTGAAAGCTTCTTGAAACTTAGCAAATGAGCCCCATACGCTATCAATAGCCGCAGCTAAATCACCAGTAGGAGCGCGGTCAGCAGCGTCGCTATTTGGCTTGAAACCTAGCCAGAAGAAGGTGTGGTTCCAAACTTGCGCTGCATTGTTGAATAAACCACCAGCAGGGGCTTTTTTAACGATTTCTTCAAGCGACAATGATTCGTTATCAGTGCCTTTGATTAAATTGTTTAAATTGGTGATGTAGGTTTGATGATGTTTGCCGTAGTGATAAGACAGCGTTTCTGCTGACATAAATGGAGCAAGAGCATCTTGTGCGTAAGGCAATTCAGGCAGTTTGTGTTCCATCGTGATCTCCGATTGGGTATGTTTTTGGGCGCTAAACAACTTTGATTAAATATCGGGACTATCCCCATTAATTTCAAGTTCTGAGCGGTAGCTTAATTTTTATAATGGCAGTATTTTGCCAGCTTTCTGGCAAATTAAGTCGTTAATCTGTGCTAAATGATTGCACTACCTTTGATGCTTACAGTATGTTTGCAGTTGTTTTGCGCGCAAACTAGCCTATGTGGTAGAAACACTCGGTTTTGGGGCAGGCGGCTGCCTGTGGTATCTTTCGCCGTCTACAAAAAGTTGTCGGCAAGCTCGGCTTCAGGAATTTAAAAATGACTATTCTTGCACTTATTATTGCTCTGGCGCTGGAGCAGTTCCGGCCTTTATCTAATCGTAATTTATTCACTTTGGCTTTTGTGCGCCTTGCTAATCAATTGGAGCGTGGCCTTAATGCTGGCGAATATCGAAATGGCGTAGGCGCATGGCTGGTGTTGGTGTTGCCTTTGCTCGCCATTTCGTTTGCGGTGTATACCTTGTTGTGCCGCATCAATGTGGGCTTTGCTCTGTTTTGGAGCGTGGCGATACTTTACCTCACCATGGGGTTTCGCCAGTTTAGCCATGCGTTTTCAGGTATTTCCAAGGCCTTGCAGGCGGATGATTTAGACGCTGCACGCGCTTTGCTCTCGGATTGGAATGGCCAGCATGCATCAGAAATGAGCGCCGATGAAGTGTCTAAAGTGGCCATCGAGCAAGGCTTGGCTGATTCTTATCGTTATGTGTTTGGTACGCTGTTTTGGTTTGTGGTGCTGGCGTGGTTGGTGGGGCCAGCAGGTGCGCTGCTCTACCGCGCGGCTAGTTTGTTGGCACAAAAATGGGGCCGCAGTTCAGGTCCATTTGGGCAGTTTGCCGTGACCGCGCTTGAAATTCTCGATTACTTGCCGGTACGTTTAACCGCCGCCAGCTTTGCCATTATGGGTAATTTTGAAGATGCCGTTTATTGCTGGCGCACCCAAGCTCAATCTTGGGCGGATTATATTGACGGCGTTTTATTATCGAGCGGAGCAGGGGCGATTGGTGTGCGTTTGGGCGACACTTTGCATCAAGATCACACGGTTAAATTTCGCCCTGAGCTAGGCGTTGGCGATGCCGCTACTCCCGATTACTTAGCCAGTGCCGTGGGCTTGATCTGGCGCACGGCTATTCTGTGGATTGCTATCGTACTGCTATTTAGCCTGGGGTCTTGGCTAGGAGCTGTTGCAGTTTTGTAAGCTTAGCTTGAGTTTATTCATAGGAGTCTTAAATGCCAAGCATTCAGATTGATCAAGCTGTCATAAATGTGAACAATATTTTTTGTGTGGCCCGTAATTATGTTGCGCATGCAGCGGAAATGGGCGCGAGTATTGGTACGGAGCCAGTGGTGTTTATCAAGCCTAATTCTGCCGTACGGCAATCTGGTGAAGCGCTACAACTGCCTGCTTGGTCTAAAGACGTGCACCATGAGGCCGAGCTGGTGGTGGCAATTGGCTGTGGCGGCAAGAATATTGCTGCTGAAGACGCACTACAGCATATCGCTGGTTATGCCCTAGGATTAGATTTAACCGCCCGTGATGTGCAAGCTAAGGCTAAACAAAATGGCATGCCGTGGACTTTATCTAAAGGCTTTGATGGCGCAGCCGTGCTGACTAAATTTGTACCCGCCAGCGCTATCAGCAATCCATCTGCGGTGACGTTTTCTTTTGAAATTAATGATGAGATCAAGCAAGAGGCCGACACAAAGCTGATGGTTTTTGATGTTGCTACCTTGATTGCTTGGATTTCTAGCCGGTTTACCTTGCAAGTCGGCGATTTAATTTACACCGGCACGCCAGAAGGCGTCGGCCAAATCCAATCGGGAGATCGCTTAAGACTCAGCTTGGGTGAGCTAATCGATGAGACTTTTGTGGTGGCTTGATTGACCAATATCTTGTAGGGGTGCTGCTTGCTGCGCCCTATCCAGCGAGGGCGCAGCAAGCAGCGCCCCTACAAGTTAGCTCTATTCACGTTGATCATCTCAGATAAACAACAAAAAAATGAGCAAGAAACATCATCAGGTAGATTTTTAAACCGCATCTAGGCTGGATAGATCCCAGCGTGGCTTCACTGCATAGCTTCCCGCCGCCGTTGCAAATTTCAGGCGCTGTGCGCCTGCAAATGCGATCATTGCGCCGTTGTCGGTACATAATTCGAGTGGCGGATAAAACACTTCAAAGCGGCGTTTTTTAGCGGCGGCATCTAAGCCCGCACGTAGCTGCTTATTGGCCCCAACTCCCCCCGCAATCACCAAGCGATTCATGCCGGTTTGCTTAAGCGCGGCTAAGCATTTTTTGCTAAGTACTTCCACCACCGCCTCTTGAAACGCCGCGCAAATATCGGCTTGCGTTTGCGGGTCTAGCTCGGCTTGCTTTTGAGCCAGTTGCAGTACGGCCGTTTTTAGCCCGCTAAAGCTAAAATCTAGATTACCTGAATGCAGCATGGGGCGCGGCAGGGTGAAGCGTTTTGCATCCCCTTGCTCGGCCAACTTAGATAGCGCTGGGCCACCGGGGTAGCCAAGGCCTAATAATTTAGCCGATTTATCAAAAGCCTCTCCGGCAGCATCGTCAACAGTTTCTCCTAGGATTTCGTACTGACCAATTCCACGTACGGCCATGAGCTGGGTGTGGCCACCCGACACCAATAGAGCAACAAAAGGAAACTCAGGCGCGGGCTTGGCTAGGAGCGGAGAAAGCAAATGCCCTTCTAGGTGGTGTACGGCGACTACAGGCTTGCCTAGAGAGAACGCCAGTGCATTGGCAACCGAAGCGCCTACCAGTAGCGCACCGGATAGCCCAGGCCCCGCGGTATAGGCAACGGCATCGATATCGGCCAGCGTTTTTCCTGATTCAGCCAAACAAGCCGAGGTGAGCGGCAGGGCGCGGCGAATATGATCGCGTGAGGCCAGCTCGGGCACCACGCCGCCGTATTCGGTATGCATGGCAATTTGTGAGTGGATTTGATGCGCCAGCAGCCCGCCATCGGTGTCGTAGAGCGCAATGCCGGTTTCGTCGCAGGAAGATTCAATGCCTAATACCAGCATGCCAGCGTACTCAAAAAGTGATGTAATCCGCCATCTTAACGGCCTGATGCAATTATATAAAGTGCCATTTTTAAACGCAGCCATTGGGCATCGCAGTAGGTTTACGATGGCCTGTTGATGATTGGGCTTTGACATGTGGCTCTAGTTTATGGATAATGCTACGCCTTGATTGATGTAAACGATTCTGGTCTTTTTTTGAGATCATCGTAAAACAGGATTGCTCGATGCCTAACGTACGCGTAAAAGAAAATGAACCGTTTGAAGTTGCGATGCGTCGCTTCAAGCGTGCTGTTGAAAAAACTGGTTTGTTGACAGACCTTCGCTCGCGCGAATTCTACGAAAAGCCAACGGCTGAACGTAAACGCAAGCAAGCTGCTGCTGTAAAGCGTCAGCACAAGCGCCTGCGTAGCCAAACACTGCCACCAAAGCTCTACTAAGAGTTTTACAGCAGCGCATGCCGAAAGGTCGCCTAGAGCGGCCTTTTAGCATTTCTATTTCATTCACGGAGTGAATCTATGAGCCTAAGACTGCAAATCCAGAACGATATGAAAACCGCGATGAAAGCAAAAGAAGCTGATCGCCTTGGTACAATTCGTTTGTTGCTGGCCGCCATTAAACAGCGTGAAGTGGATGAGCGTATTGAGCTGGATGATTCGGCGGTGACCGCTGTGATTGAAAAAATGCTCAAGCAGCGCAAAGACAGTATTGGGCAGTTTGAAGCGGCAAATCGCCAAGATTTGGCGGATAAAGAAAAGCAAGAAGTGGTGGTGTTGATTGAATATATGCCGCAGCAGTGTTCCACAGAAGAAATCGCAGCAGCAGTGGCGAGCGCAGTGGCTAACCATGGTAAAACCCCAGCAGCAATGGGCAAAATTATGGCGGAGCTAAAAGCTGCACTGGCAGGACGCGCCGATATGAGCGAAGTCTCTAAGCTGGTTAAAGTGGCAATGGCTTAATTGATTGGCTCTGATCTGTGCATCAGAGGTTAGAAAATCTGCATTTAATTCTTAGGCTTAGATGTAGATTTTTGGTTGGCTTTTTGTTTCTAAATGGTCCATCAGGGTTGGAAAAACAACAAGATGGCAAAAATACCTGACGATTTTATCCAAGATTTACTGAATCGCGTCGATATTGTGGACGTGGTTGAGCGTTATTTGCCGCTGAAAAAAACCGGCCAGAATTACAGCGCCTGCTGCCCTTTTCATAAAGAAAAATCACCCTCGTTTACGGTGAGCCAAACTAAGCAGTTTTATCATTGCTTTGGTTGTGGCGCGCACGGTTCGGCGGTGGGCTTTGTGATGGAGCATCAGGGTATGAGTTTTCCAGATGCAGTGCGGATGCTGGCTGAATCAGTAGGCATGCAAGTGCCAGTGAGCGACGCGCCCATCAGCGAAAAAGCCAAGGCCGCACCTGGTATTTATGACGTGCTTAAAACCGCCATGAATTATTATCGTGCCCAGCTTAAAACGGCACCGGCGGCCATTGAGTATTTGAAAAGCCGCGGGGTGGAAGGACGTATTGCTGCCCGCTTTGGGCTGGGATTTGCGCCAAGTAATGGGCAATCGCTTAAAGCCGTGTTTGCAGATTATGAGCATAATGCGGTCATTAAAGATGCAGGCTTGGTGGCGGAAGAAGAAAATACTCTGCGTCGCTATGATCGATTTCGCTCGCGGGTGTTGTTCCCAATTTTAAACCAGCGTAGCCAAGTGATTGGTTTTGGCGGCCGTATTATGGGTAATGGTGCGCCCAAGTACTTGAATTCGCCCGAAACGCCCGTATTTGAGAAGGGTAAGGAACTATATGGTTTGCCACAGGCCAGAGCTGCGATCCGTGATCGTGGCCGTGTGTTGGTGGTAGAAGGCTATATGGATGTGGTGATGCTTAATCAGCATGGTGTGGAATACGCGGTGGCCTCCCTAGGCACGGCATGCACACCAGAACATATTCGTAAGCTATTAAAGCTGGCCGATGAGGTCTATTTTTGCTTTGATGGCGATAAAGCAGGCAAGAAAGCCGCGTGGCGGGCACTAGAAAATAGTTTAGAGCAACTGGTAGACGGTAAAAAACTGGCGTTCCTATTTTTGCCAGCCGAGCACGATCCTGATTCTTACGTACAAGAATTTGGTCAACAGCGCTTTGAAGCGGCGTTATTGCAAGATTCTGTGCCACTAGCACAGTTTTTACTGAAAGAATTATCTAGTCAAGTTCAGCTGGAAAGCGAAGAAGGGCGGGCTAAATTGATAGCTTTAGCCGCGCCAATGCTCGCTCAAGTAAAAGCACCAGCCTTTGGAATGATGATTCGCAAACGCTTGGCAGAGTTATCCCGCTTAGAAATGAGCGAATTAAGCACCGTTTTGGATGGTGGCCCTGTAAGATCTGTGCCGGAATATTTGCCAACTGAAAGTTATCAAGGCGAATCGGCATCTGAGCCTTACGGGCAGCCTTGGGCGCAGCAAGTTGCTCAGCCAGAAAAACGCACTTGGCAAGCCAATTGGCAGCCTAAAAGTAAGTGGAAAGGGCGGGCGGGTGAAAAAATCCCCGCTCACCAAATGCCAAGGCCTGCACCCAGAGCCGCGCCGACTGGGCCGGTACATAAGTTGATTCAACTGGTATTGGCGCATCCAGATTTAGCACGGCGCAGTGAGCCAGTATGGCAAACATGGCCAGAAACCGAAGCGGTAGGCTTAGCACAAGAGTTGCTTGATAAAATTTGTAATTATCCATTATTGGGTAGTTTGCAACTCGTAGAGTCATGGCAAGGAATGTTTGACTACGATGTACTACATCGTTTGCGTATTTCTGGCGGGGAGTACTTTGACAAGGCTTCTGAGGCCGAGCTTGAAGAGCAGCTGGCAGCAACGCTAAAAGCGGTAGAAGTCAGTGTGATTCGCCCGATGATGCAAGAGCGCTTTTATGCTCTGACCTATAAGCAAGCGAATGGTGGACTAACAGAGGGAGAAAAACTGGAGTTTGCAGCACTCGTATCTCACCGATAAACAGCCATTGAAAACGAACGATTGTTTGCTGCGCATACAAAGCGAACCCTAGCATTACCATGGGTAATAAGGGTTCTGGGCAGATAGCCATACGCAGTACAAACAACTTGGCGTTTTGCAATAGCAGTAAGGTGGATGCACTTATGCCGAAGAGTTGTCATCAGTTTGTGATACAATCTACGGCTTTCCCGAACATACCTGAACTCGAGAGTCATGGCGGCAGATCAAGAAATCGACAAAGACGACCAAACGCAAGCTGATTTGCGTGAGGCCAATCGGCCCTCCGAGGAGAAGGCCGACCCCGAGCAACGTAAAGCGAAGTTTAAAACGCTGATCGTGCTCGGTAAAGAGCGCGGCTATCTAACCTACGCCGAGATCAACGACCACCTGCCAGATGACATGCTGGATGCCGAACAAATCGAAGGCATCATCAGCATGATCAGCAATATGGGCATTCAGGTTTACGACGAAGCGCCGGACGTTGAAGATATGCTCATGTCCGACGCGGCGCCGTCTGTGCCCGATGAAGACGCTGCTGAAGAAGCAGAAGCAGCGCTATCTTCCGTTGACGCAGAGTTTGGTCGTACTACTGACCCAGTGCGCATGTATATGCGTGAAATGGGTACGGTAGAGCTCTTAACCCGTGAAGGCGAAATTGAAATTGCCAAACGGATTGAGGACGGTCTTAAGCACATGATCCAAGCGATCTCGGCTTGCCCTACTACTGTTGCCTATATCTTAGGCTTGGTAGAAAAAGGCTTGGCTGATGAGATCCGCATTGATGATGTGATCGACGGCTTTATTGATCCTAACGCAGACGAAAACACCCCACCGCCAATCGAAGTGATTGAAGCGGAAGCCGAGGATGCTGACGAAGCGGCAGAGATCGAAGAAGAAGGCGAGGAAGACGACGGTAGCGCAGCCGCTAAAGCCAATCTTGAGCTATTAAAAACTCAAGTGCGCGAGCATTTTGACATCGTGCGTGAGCACTTCGACAAAATGATCAAAGCGCTGGCTAAAGAAGGCGCGCACGGCAAAACTTATCTGGAGCATCAGCAAGCAATTGCTGGGATCTTCCTGATTACACGCTTTGGCGCTCGCCAAGTTGAATCGCTTTGCGATCAACTACGTGGCATGGTGGATGAAATCCGCAGCTGCGAACGTGAAATCATGGATATCTGTACCGTTCGGGTAAAAATGCCGCGTGATCACTTTATCAAAACCTTCCCAGGTCGTGAAACAGATACGACATGGGTAGTGGATGAGATCAACTACGGGCATAAATACTCCGCTATTTTGGCGCGCTATCAGCACGCCATTATGGAAAAGCAACAAACTCTGGCTCAGCTGCAAGTTAATGCAATGATCCAGATTAAAGACTTAAAAGAAATCAACCGTCAGATGTCGACGGGTGAGGCTAAAGCTCGCCGTGCTAAGCGCGAAATGATTGAAGCCAACTTGCGACTGGTTATCTCGATTGCTAAGAAATACACCAATCGTGGTTTACAGTTCCTTGACTTGATTCAGGAAGGCAATATCGGCCTGATGAAAGCGGTAGATAAGTTTGAATATCGCCGTGGTTACAAATTTTCGACTTACGCAACATGGTGGATTCGCCAAGCAATTACACGCTCGATTGCCGATCAAGCCCGTACTATCCGTATTCCGGTACACATGATCGAAACAATCAACAAGATGAACCGCATCCAGCGGCAAATCTTGCAGGAAACCGGTATTGAGCCGACTCCTGATGAGCTAGCTGAACGGATGGAAATGCCGGAAGATAAAATCCGCAAAATCCTCAAGATCGCTAAAGAACCGATCTCGATGGAAACGCCGATTGGTGACGACGATGATTCCCATTTGGGCGACTTTATTGAAGACGCAAACAATCTGGCTCCTGCTGAAGCCGCTATTTACGCAGGCTTGCGTGAAGCGACTAAGGAAGTGTTAGATACACTTACACCACGTGAAGCAAAAGTTCTGCGTATGCGCTTTGGTATTGATATGAATACCGATCACACGCTGGAAGAAGTGGGTAAGCAGTTTGATGTAACGCGTGAGCGTATCCGTCAGATCGAAGCTAAGGCCTTGCGTAAGCTTCGCCACCCGACTCGTTCAGAAAGACTGAAAAGTTTTGTTGAAAGTCAGGCAAGCGAAGGTTAGAATAGCGCCTCTTTTCGAGCCCGCTCGAAAATAAAAGAATGACGGGCCTGTAGCTCAGTTGGTTAGAGCAGAGGACTCATAATCCTTTGGTCGTCGGTTCAAGTCCGACCGGGCCCACCAAAAATCAAGGACTTAGCTTCGGCTGAGTCCTTTTTTTTTGCCTACTGTCAACCAAGTGTCAACCGCGCCAGAGGATTCAGGCTGCGAACCTCTTGCAAATGCTCTGGTGACAGGTGGGCGTAGCGCATCGTCATCTTCAAATCACTGTGTCCCAGCACTCTTTGCAGCGTCAAAATGTTTCCCCCATTCATCATGAAGTGGCTCGCGAAAGTGTGCCGCAGTACGTGCGTGAGTTGCCCAGCGGGAAGAGTAAGCCCGGATCGGTCTACGGCTTCTCTAAATGCGGAATAACAGTTCACAAATAGCCGTGCTCGCCCATCCTTGGCGAGCTGCTGAAGTTCGGCCTCTAGTTCAGCTGAAATCGGGATAGTGCGGTTTCTTCCACTCTTTGTTACTGCGTATTCAATTGCCCCTTGTCGAAGCTGCGTAGGCTTGAGCCCTTCTGCTTCACTCCAACGCGCACCGGTTGCGAGGCAAATTTGACTGACTAGTAAAGTGTCGGGGTTGCTGCTTTCGGACAGAGCAGCAAAAAGCAGCTTTATCTGGTCATTAGTCAAAAATGTTAATTCTTTCTCAACAATTTTAAAGCTGCGAATTTCGGAAAGTGGATTTTCCCCACTCCAGTGATTGAGGCGCTTAAGTTCGTTGAACATGGCTCGCAAGTAGGCATGTTCACGATTGATAGCATTTGCAGATATGCCAGCTTCAAGTCGCTTTGCTCGGTAGGCAGCAAAATCATCTGCGGAAAATTGATCTGCTGTTGGGTTGCCAATGGCATTGATGAGCAAAAGTAAGCGAGATTGGGTGTTCTTACCAGCTCTTAGCTGCTGGCCATGGTTGATCCACCAAACGTCTAATAATTCCGAAAGCCTACGCGTATCGCGTTTTTTGGGCTGCCAATCGGGCTCTTGCTGGAGCTGCCCTTTCAGCCATGTTTCCCACTCTAGGGCTTCGCGTTTTGTGCCAAATGTCTTGCGGTAGCGCTTGAAGCCTCTTCCTCCGGGCTGAATATCAACGATCCAGCCGGATTCAGTTTTTTTAATAGTCATTGGTGTTCTTATTGTTCTTCGGAATCATGTTCAGTTGCGAAATTAGACTGATCCACCGTGAATTTAGATCTGCGAAGTAGGCGTGGGTCGAACCTGCTTTTTAGTTTGTCATCCTCTTCTTCTCTTTTTTCCATAAGGGAAAAAATCTCACGGCTTTCATTGTCTAAAAGCTCACTCCTCTCTTCCATAAACATCGTTTCTAAAATTTCAACTTTTCGACGTAAATATGCGTTTGCACTTTTTCGCGCAGGGTCTTGCCGAAGGTTTATTTCAAATTCGTATCCTTCGGCTGGGGAGATGTGCCCATGTTGACTATCGGTGATGCCCGTTGCTAGCCAAAGTGCAAATTGTGGCCATTGTCGTGCTATGGCTTGGATCATATCTGCGGTCGGCTGTTGTTTACCGGCCAACATGTTTTTCCACCGTTCTGAACTGATTGAAGTGCTCTCTTCGAGCAGCTTTAGGCGGCGGTGCGAAGTCGTGCAGGTGTGGATGATCTGCAACAGTCTTTCCTTTATTTCACGAGAAGACATTATTAAACCCCCTTTAGTGGTTGACATACACTATTGGTGCATGATGTACTGTGTGCACTAGTCGTGTATTTTAACCACTTTTCAAGGCTGTACATATGTCGTGCAATGATATTTCTCCTCTGGTTACGCGCCAACGCTTCTCAGAACTTTGCGGTGTCACTTTAGATACGGTGAATAAGTGGGTGGATCGCGGGTATTTACCGGTCGTTGCTATGGGACGTTGGTCATTGGTCAACATTGCTTTGATTAATGCACGCTGTTTAGAAAAAGAGTTTCAACCACTCAATGACAACATTGTAAGCCTTGATGCGCAACGTCCAGCAAGTCATGCCCGCAGCGCGTGAGCGCGAGGACATGATTTGCTGCTCGCTGCGCGGTTACGGGGACTTTGTACACATTCAAATTTAATAGGAAACAAATCATGAGCACGCCAGAAAAAACCATCGTGAATCGCACGCTCCTTGCTGGGCGGGTTAATGCAGTTCGAAAATCTGAGGATGTTGTATTCACAGAGCTGACATTGCCATCGCCTGATGCATATTCGCAACCAGCGACAGTTGAGATTCGTAGCCGAAAACGGCTTGGACAGGTTGGTGAAACAGTTGAAGTCTCTGTTGTTTGTGGCGGCTATCGTGGCAAGTCATTTTCATATCAGGACAAAGACACAGGGGAACGTTTTACACGTCGTCCCGTTATTAATTCGTTCTCGTCAATCGAGGACTAGGACTAGAAATGGCCTCGTCTTCTGATTTCTTTCACCCTGAAAAAGTTCAGCAGCGACAAGCGGCTAGTAAAGCTGCTTTTGTTGACGGTGTACTGCAAAAAGTTCACTCATCGCTGCATCCATATCTGCGCAATAAATGGCAAGAGCTGCACGATACAGTCAATGAACCAGCAGCAAACCTTTGGCTTCGACAATTTCGTGATTCGCTTAGCAGTATTCCATTTTCGCCGGATCTGGCGGCAGATGATGCTGAGTTGAAAGCGTTGGCAAAAAAGCGTGCAAATGAGATGAAAGAGATCTACGCACGTAATCGTTTGGGTTTTGCGGGTGGGGAAATCAGCGTTAGTGCAGCGCAAGGGGACATGAAGTTTTTGGCTGGGATTTGTGGAGTAAATGAGGATGAAAAATTATTTATTCGTTTAAATCCAGTCGGTCAAAACTCTGAAGAAGTAGCTGCAGAAAAAACAATTAAGTATGCATTAGATAAATATCTTGCGCCGGTTGACAGTGAAGCATTGGAGGGCGCGATTCTGCGGCTAATGGACTCTGCGTGGTGGATAAGAAAACTACGCGTTCATCAAAAGCAAGCGCTTGAGCATGAGCGAATTAAATTCGGATTTGTCGGGAAATCACAGTCGCCTTATGTTTCTTACGATGAATTAATTAGATTCGTTGCTCAACGCACCAAGAGTAAAAATACACTCGAAAATATAATTGTTGTAAACGATCTCGGCGAGGAATTTACGCTTGCTGATTTTGTTGCTCTTTCAGTTTCTAATCCAGAAATAAGGATGGCTGAATTAATGACGCGTATTGCTGGTATTGAGTCAATCGCTCAGGAATTGGGTCATTGCGGTTTGTTTATTACAGTTACATGCCCGTCGAAATTCCATGCACAGAAATTAGATTATTCTGGTACGCACTCAATTAGAAATGATAAGTATCAGGAATACACCCCTAAGCAAGCTAATGAATACTTATGTAACGTTTGGGGCCTACTCCGAACTGCATTATCAGATCACGGTATTAAGCTGTACGGCATACGGGTTGCAGAGCCGCATCATAATGGATGCCCACATTGGCATATGTTGATGTTTGTCGAACCAAAATATCGTGCGACGGTCGTGCGATTATTCCGTCGATATTTTCAGGCTATGGATAAAGATGAGCCGATGGCATGGAAGTATCGATTCAATGTAAAAGATATTGATTGGAAGCGTGGGAGCGCAGCGGGGTATTTAATCAAATATCTCTGCAAGAATATCGATGGTACAGGAATGATTGATGCCCAAGGCTTTTTAGCTGCTGATTTTGATTCTGATTTAGATGTAATTCATGCCGCAGAACGCGTGAATGCTTGGGCTAGTTGCTGGGGCATTCGTCAATTCCAGTTTATTGGTACTCCACCTGTAGGAATATGGCGTGAATTGCGCCGGATTGATGGCGAAGTTAGCGAAGAATTTACAGCGGCAGCTGATGCTGCAGATCGTGGGGATTGGGCAGAATTTACAAGAATTATGCAGGTTGATCGCAAGGTTTTACTAAAGAAAGACAATGGTCTTAATAAATATCGTGAGCCCACGGAAAAGATTAAAGGGCTTATTGATGTAGCAACAGGTGATTCAATCATTACGCGTGAACGTGAGTGGGAATTGATTTTTGTCGGTGGTTCTGTTTTTGATTTTCCTCGGACTAGTGACAATAACTATAGAAACGATCAACCCATTGAATTTAATAAGAAAAAAACTGAATCCGAAGTTGGTAGAACACATAAATTGGCAGTTGCCAATATATTAGAATTTGATCAGACGAGTTTAAAGCGCAGAAGTCGTTTAAAGCCAACTATCAATTCGATAAATCAGCAAATGGCAGGTGTCACATGAGCGCAGGCATCGTTGCAAATGTGCTGGTGTGTGCTCCCGTTGCTGTTGCACCTACACAAGTTCAGCAGCAAATTTGCCCAAAAATTGGCAGTCAGTTTTATCAGCCACGTCAAACGCAGGCGTATCTATTGGATACATCACAACAAAACAATTTTGAAGCTGCTGTCGCTCAATTTGATTATGCATATGCGTCGGGTATTTGGGCTATGTCATTTTCGACAGTCGTAAGTTTGTATTTTGTTAGTCACGGAATCGGTTTAGTTCTCGGCATAATCCGCCGTGGCTAATCGTTGTAACGAGCTGAGCGTTTTCTCAGTATTTAAATAAGGGATATAAAAATGAAATTACTTAAAAAAGCAGGATTATTAGTAATTGCCGCTGTTTTAGCTCCAATTACGTTTGCTGCTGGAACCGGTCCAGATTTGACTGCTTTAACCAGTGCTGTTGATTTCGGCACCGTTATTACCGCTTTGCTGGCAATTGCTGGAATGTTGGCGGGCGTATATATCACAATTAAAGGTGCAAAAATTGTGATTGGTATGATTAAGGGTGGTTAATACTCGTTGATATTAAAAATTGGTGCGGCGAAAGTCGCATCAATTATTTGGAGTGCTTTAAATGACAATTAATCAGCTGTGGTATTTGTTCATTTTTGCATGGGGGATTGTGTGCGCTTGGGCTGTAATCTCTGGCTTTAAAAAGGATGTTTAAAAGTGCATAAATTCCTGATTGTGTTGTTTGTCATATTTGTCTCAAAAAATGTTTTAGCAGGTCAGGCTCTTCCAGTCAGTCCAATGCAGCGGGTATTTTCTGCGGGTGTGCAAATCAAGGCAGCAAAACGGGGGTTCGCAGTCAATGATCCGAGGTACGGGGCTACTCTTAATTCTATGTCTCTTGGTGCAGCCAGTGTTGCTGGAACAACTGCTGCGGCTGTCGTGGCAGGAGCTATTACAGCCCCAGCTTGGGCTACAGTTGCGATTGCTGCTGGTGTTGGAGCTGTGGTTACTTTTGGAATTAACTTGGCGATTAATGGAGCCATAGAGTGGATTTTTTCACCCAATGAAAATGATCCGACACCAATTACGCAGAAAAGAAAGCCAAAACCAACGCCCCCTACAACTGGCGGTTTAGTTGAAGGCGGAGAATATTGGAAAACGAATAATTACATGGCTAGTGATGCCATGAGCACGATTCAGGCCGCGTTTGCTGATGCTTACAACTCAACATACTCAAAATTCAAAGATTATAATTTTTATCTGGATGGTTGCGCCGCTGATTCACCAACAACATTTAATTGCATAGTAAAACGTGTTGCGATATCTAATGGAGCAACAACTAATTATTCTAATTTTCGAGCGGGGTTTTTTTCTAGTGGCGCTCCACGAAATTGTCCGCAAGGCCAGGTATCAAATTCAACAGGCTGCATTACACCTATGAAGTTGCCTGAGAATGTTCCAAATTTACCGAATGTCCCTCCTGAAGCTATTAAATTAACTGTTCCACAAGCAATTAATAATTTATCCCCAGCAGAGTTGGAAGAAGATCTTTCACCAGAGATTATTATCCCAATTTTTGAAAAACTGTGGCGTGATGCAGCCGCTAAGCCCGGGTACGCTGGTTTGCCTTACCTTCCAAATGACCCCCTTACCGTTCCAGAACTTGTCGAGTGGAAGAATAATAATGCGGCCGACTGGCCGCAGGTACATCATTTTGTTGATCCTCAGCCAGCAGTTAATAAGCCTTGGAGCTTGCCCCCTGTTCCGTCTTCGTCTTCTTCTGCCAAAGACCCCAATACAAACCCACCTTCTTCAACAAACACCAACCCTGCTGCCGAAAATCCATTACAAAATATTGGGCCTGATCCCAATATTGGGGCACCTCGCCTGGAAGATACGCCGACTGCTCAGCAGATTTTGCAACCGCTATTTAATTTATTCCCTGATTTTCGATCTTTTGTCATGCCTTCTCATCAATCGGTATGCCCAAAGCCATCCTTTGATGCATTTGGCTCAACATATGTACTTGAGTCACATTGCAAAATTGCAGAGGAACAACGCTCAATTCTTTTGTCAGTGATGGGCGCCGTTTGGTTATTGGCTGCGGCAATAATTATTTTGAGGGCTTAATTTCATGTATGGTATTTTATTATCGGCGTTAAATACAATACTTGGCTTTGTTGTAAGATCAATTATTGTTAAGTTCGTATTATTCTTTTCTTTATTTTTTATCGTTACAGAGTTTATACAAGTTTTAATTGGGTCTGGTTTGTTGCCACATGCGAATTCAATTTCTTCTGCGCTTGGGGCCATTCCTGCATCAGTCTGGTATTTTTTGGACTTGTTCAATGTGTCGTCTGGAATACCATTAATTCTTTCTGCATACGTTACTCGCTTTATAATTCGAAGAATCCCGGTGATAGGTTGATATATGGCAATTAATGTTTATGCTGGACTGCAGGGATCTGGGAAATCATTTGAAGTTGTTTCGTCTGTGATTTTAGAAGCCATTTTAAAAGGTCGTCGAGTAGTTACTAATGTGGCAGGAATTAATGAAGATAAAATTCATGAGCATTTAGTTAATAATAAAAATGCAGAGCCAGATGAGTTGGGTAATATCATTCATGTGACTAATGAAAGAATATCTCAGCCGTGTTTTTTCCCAGATGAAGAAAAGACGGATTTAGAGTCCGTTGTTAGAGGCGGTGATTTAGTCGCAGTTGATGAAGCTTGGCGATTTTGGGGGACGGATAATGGCAAGCTAAGTCATGAACACATGCAGTTTTTTAGAATGCACCGCCATTATGTGCATGAGAAAACTGCAGTTGCATGTGATGTTGTATTGATGACCCAGGATGTTACTGGTTTACATCGGAGCGTTAAAAATGTAATTGAATTTACTTTTAGGATGCAGAAACATAAGAGTCTAGGTTTTTCAAAACGATATCGTGTTGATATTCACGAAGGATGGAAATTAAATAGCAAAACACGTATTGATAGCCGACAAAAAAGCTACGACATTAAAATATTTCCCCTTTATCAATCTTATAGCGGAGGTGCAGGGCAAGAAACGGTAATTGATAAACGCCAGAATATTTTCGGCAATAAAACGCTATGGGCATATGCGGTGTTTGTGATAATTTTTATTTCTGTATCTGGAATTTTAGCGTGGCGTTTTTTTCATCCCTCATCATCAGCAAAACCTAGTTCGCTTAATCCCCCGCTTGCTACATCCATATCTCAAGTTCCTTCTGCTGTCCCAGTTAAGGAAAAGCAGCTTTTCTCTGAAAATTGGCGCGTTGTTGGGGTATTTGAGTCTAATGGTGAACGCTGGTCTGTAGTGTCAGATAATTCAGGCCGGTTGCGGGTTGAATCACCAAGTACATTTTATTCAACTGGTATTTCTATGGTCGGTGAAATTGACGGTGAACATGTTACGCGTTTTTCTGGCGTCCCTTTAAAGGCAGCTATTCAGACCGAGGCGACAAAATGAAAAAAGTGTTTTTAATCATAATCCTGTTTTTATCGTCGGCAGTAAATTCAGCTCAATTAAAGCCTGTTAAATTCGATTTTCAACAGGTCAGTGTGGCTCAAGTCGTTGGACTCGTATATTTGCAAGCATTACATCAGCCGTATGTTATTTCGCCAGATGTGCTGCGTGATGAACGTGTTGTTTCATTTCGGTTTGAATCAGAGAAAGGGGATCTTCGCCAATTTTGGCGAGCTTTTCTTGATTCGCTGGGTATTGTCATAGAAACACGTAACGGCATTGATTTTGTATCTATTAAAAAACCAGAAACTTTATTAGTAAATCATGATGTCTTTGTTTATCGGCCAAAGTATCGGTCACTGCCATATCTCGTTGATTTGCTAAGTTCTGTTTTTCGCAACGGGGCTTTTTCTGTTCAGCGGGTTGTAAAAACACAGCTTGGTGAGCAAACACCGTCTAATCCACCACCTGCATCTGCTGCTGGCATGATTCAGAACCAGCAGTCTGACGTGCTTGTTTTTGATGGTTCGCCCGATGAAATACTGAAGTTAAAGCGGTTATTGGTAGAGGTCGATGTTGCTTCTGGTGAAGTTATGGTGAGTGGCATCATTTATGAAGTATCGACCACGAAAACAGATGGTTCTGCATTTTCATTGGCACTAAAGCTTTTGGGTGGGAAATTTTCGCTCAATTTGGGTGTAAAAACGCTTGAAAACTCGATCCAGTTTAGTAATGCCACAATTGATGCTGTTGCCTCTGCACTATCAACAGATACGCGATTTAAAATTGTCACTTCGCCAAGGCTGCGCGTCAGGTCAGGTGCAAGCTCCCGGTTAATGGTAGGGCAAGAAGTCCCTATTCTTGGAACCGTTAGTTATCCCCAAGGGAGTTCAACACCTGTTCGTTCTGTTGAATATCGAAGTTCAGGGGTGATTTTCGACTTAAATCCAACGGTACGGGAAAGCGTTATTGATCTGGATATTGCCCAGCAATTGTCTAACTTTGTAAAAACGGATAATGGTGTCAATGATAGCCCCACACTGATTAAAAGGGAGTTGCGAACATCTGTCAGCGTTCAGGATGGAGAGGTGATAGTGCTCGGTGGTTTGAGTGAGGACAAAGAAACGACGGGACAGAGTGGGCTTTCATTTTTGCCTATATTTCCGTTGTCTAAATCTGGGGATAAAGGACAGACTGAGTTTCTGCTTATTTTGAAACTTCAGAGATTGTGATATTCAGAACGCCATTATGATTTAGTGTCATTTTCTAGTTCATATATGTACGTATATCGTTCTGATTCGTATCTATAAAAATAGACCACAATTGTGGTCTATTTTTTTGCATTCTATTATCAGAGTAAATTAACTACCTGATTATGTCTCTTGCTCAGTTAATCTCCCACGCGGGCAAGGCTTAGCTATGAGTAATGCATGTAGCATTCGTGGAATTAGGGCGCACAAATCAAAACGCCGATTAAATCGATACTGCATTTCTGCCAAATAGCGAC
>NZ_JANXSO010000039.1 GCF_025352645.1 Iodobacter sp.
TCGCTATTTGGCAGAAATGCAGTATCGATTTAATCGGCGTTTTGATTTGTGCGCCCTAATTCCACGAATGCTACATGCATTACTCATAGCTAAGCCTTGCCCGCGTGGGAGATTAACTGAGCAAGAGACATAATCAGGTAAAATTAAAAATACAGCCTATAAATATGCATTTATTTTGCTACCGATATCATTGCCGTTTTTGTGGCTGATGTTTTTCTGGAGAAAAGAAGTTGCAATGTACGATCATGCTGTTTTTTCTCTTTATTCCATGTCGTTTATGTGTTTGTTATTTTCATTGCTATCTGTGATCGGCTATTTTAATTTCAGTTGGCAGGCGTGGACATTGTTTATATTTATTCCTCCTGTTCATATGTTTCAACAATTACGCGGCACATATAAACTCAGCGTAGGATCTGCACTATGGCGCACAGGCGCTTTGCTTGGAGTATCAAATATGGTCTTTATTTTGTTTTTACTTTTTGTGGTTTCTATAGGTTTAAAATAAACTGTAGGGGCACGGTATGCCGTGCTCTGATTGGCTTTGTTCGTGTCATTAATTTTAGCTTAGGAGCGTGTTTTGTTGTTCAGAGAGATTATATTTTTTTTGATATTAGGTTGTTTAGTTTCTTGCTCTAAAAATGCGCCTTCAAGCGAAAAGCTAGAGCGGGGCTTATTGATGCAGTTGATTTTTCCAAACTGGAAAACACAGAATAAATCGCAGATACAGGCCTTAGAGCTTGCTGAGAAAGAAGGAGCAATTCCTGATTACTTAATTGCAGCCTCAGAAAATAATGAATCTTCAGCTTACCTGTTTAATATAGTGGCTGAGCAGCTGGTGCGCTTGGATGCAAACCGAGTGGTGTTAATGACTTCTGCATCACCCGTTGATAAGCAAGGGAATTCTGTATCATTTCATCAGTCAGCTGGGCTGATCAGTGCGTTTTGGTTTAAACAGGTAGACGGCCGCTGGTATGCTGATGGAAAGCAAACTCAGGTCGATTGGGTGGGGGCGATGGGGCAAGTTGGTAAAACCAAAGTAGTAAAACTCAGTAGCAATAAATTTGCATTAGGGATTGAGTCTGCAAATTGCTATCAGGGTGCATGTTTTACTGATTTATCGCTTTATGAGTTAGGTAGCTCAAAAGTGCTAAGTATACTGCCTCAGTCCATTCGTATTGCTGCGGATACGCAGGGGACGCATGAAGATTGCGATCAGGTTTTTAAGCAAGCACCTAAGAAGCTAATTCAAACACGTTACCCAGTAGAATCGTATTCTGGGTTTGATTGTGTTGATGTGAAAAGTGATTGGCATATTAAAATTAACGGCCCCAAACCAGGTGATTTGCTGATTAGCTTTTCGGGTTTTGTTGAAGAGCGGACTAATACAGAAGAAATAGCGGCAGAAGATGGAGCTAAGGATTCTACATTTATAGTAGATTCTATTTTATCCACCATTAAGCAGCAGCAGCAGCTATTTCGCTACCGTGAGGGTAAATATCATTTAATGAGCGGTAAAAACCCAACGCCTGAATTTTAGCCATCCTATTGAATGGAGGCAGCTTAAAAGTCCTATTGACCAAATAAGACAAGGCGCATGTTAAAACTGTAAGGGCACGGCATGCCGTGCCCTGTTATTTATTTATCGCCTCGGTAAACCTATTTCAAACTTCGCCCATACGCGGCGGAAATCTCTGATTGAATTAAACCCCGCTAATTCGGCAATTTTCTCTAGGCTATGGCTGGGATTTTCTAGCAGTTTTTTAGCATGGGCGATGCGCAGGCTTTGCTGGTATTCCACCATGCCAAGGCCTGCGTGCTGGCGAAATAAGCGGCTTAGGTTGCGCTCGCTCATCAGTGCGATGGCGGCTAGATCGGCCACCGACCAGTGTTTTTCTGGTGCATGGCTAATGGCGTCTTGCACGCGGTGAATGCTGGGGTGCAGATGGCTGCGGTGCGCCAGCCAAGGAGATAATTGCGCTTCTTGGCCATTACGGCGCAGGTAAATCACCATATGCCTTGCCACTTCTTGTGCAATCGATGCGCTGGCCAATTGCTCGATCAGAAACAGCGCCAAATCAATACCAGCGGTAATGCCTGCGCTGCTACAGATGGGGCCATCTTGGATAAAAATTTTATCCTCTTCAACACGGGCTTTAGGCGCTTGTTGGCGTAAACGCTCAATTAGAGTGTGATGCGTGGTGCAGCGCCTGCCATCGAGTAGGCCAGCGCGGGCGGCTAATTGTGCGGCAGAGCAGATGCAAGCCACTTGTAAATCTGGGCGCTGCATACTGTGTAGCCAATCCACAACCGCTTGTGCTTCGGGTAGCTGGTAGTTATCGCTGGATTTCATCACCCCGCACAAAATGACCAAGGCGCCGCTAGGTAATTCTTGTGGTAGGGGCGCTAAATTGCTGATCTCTAAGCCCAATGAGCTGAGCAGGGTGGCGGTGGGGGAGATGGTGTGTAAATCAAACGGCGCACCCAGCCCTGCGGCAATCCGAAACGCCTCGGCTGGCCCTGCGTAATCAAGCAATAAAAAATGCGGGGTGAGGACAAAAAAGATGGGGGTGCGATGCATGATGCTGATGAATTCCTTGTAGGGTGGGAAAAATACTTTATCTTGCCCACGCCGTCGATAGGATCATGCTTTTCAAGCGCCCCCCAAATAGATTGATCAATAGCCCCGACATCAGCAATAAAGACCCTGCCCATTGTAAGCCATTGAGTGTTTCGCCAAATACCAGCCACGCCGTAATCAGCCCCACAACCGGCACAAGTAAGCTAAATGGTGCAACTTGATTGGCGGGATACAAGCTAAATAATCGCGCCCATAAGCCGTATCCTAGTAAGGTGGCTGCCCATGCCAGATAAGCCACGGCGGCCAGTGAAGTCCAGCTCAAATGGCTAATGGCACTGTTAATTGCTGCAGGCCCTTCAATCATCCAAGAGAGCGCCAAAAAAGGCAGTGGCGGAACCAAGCTGGCCCAGACTACAAATGAAAACATATTTACCGGCCCTGTAGCGGCCACTTTGCGGGTAATTATATTACCCATTGCCCACATACCGGCGGCGCTCAGTGTCAGTAAAAATCCCAGTAATGGCATTATCTGCCCGTGGGCCGATCCAATAAAAGCGAGGCCAATACTTGCAAAGATCAACCCTGCAAGCTGGGCTTTTTTCCATTGCTCATTCAGCAGCAGGGCAGAAAGCACCAAGGTAAAGAAAGCCTGCGCTTGCAATACCACCGAAGCCAGCCCAGATGGCATGCCCATATTGATGGCGCTGAATAAAAATCCAAACTGCCCAACCGAAATCGTTAAGCCATAGGCCAAATATAGCCGTAATGGCACTTTAGGACGGGCGATAAATAGCACCGGTAGCGCAGCTAGCATAAAGCGTAATGCGCCTAGCAGTAATGGAGGCACACCATGCAGGCCAATTTTAATCGCTACAAAATTGATGCCCCAGATCAGCACAATTAAGAAGGCAAGCATTATATCTTTGGTTTTCATGGTGGTTCCTTATGGGCAGACGCTCAGCTTATAAGACATCTGCCCGCTGCATCAGCTACAGAAAATCATAAATCGGTCGTAACAGCGGGGCTTATATCGCTCAGCTTTGGTGGTGGGGGGATTACCTTGGCTGTGCCATGCTTATAGTGCGTTGATGCAGTCTTTTGTACTTACAATATTGGCGAAGCGCCCAGCTAGTACCACTTCGGTTCTTTCTTTGATCTCTGCCGCGCTCAAAATACGGCCTGTTTGGGCGTGCTGCATGGCAAAGGTGAGGGTGGCGTCGGAGATGAAATCGACTTCATAGCCCATATCGCTGCCGATTCTGGCGGTGGTTTCGCAGCACTGCTCGGTGCGGATGCCAGTAATGAGCAGTTTAGTGATATTACGTTTACGCAGCCAGTAATCTAAGCCCGTATCACTAAAGGCGTTGTGTACATGCTTATGAAATACCACATCGTGCTGCGGCGGCAGCCAATCCAGCGGGATGACTAAGCCAGATTCCAGAGCAAATACACCGCTGGATACGTGGAAAATACGCACAATAGGGACATTTTTTGCCACACAAGCTTCAATCAGCTGGCTAATATTTTGTTGGAATTCTGGCACATCATCTTCTACCCAGAATGGGCGATGCAGAAAGGATTGTTGTACGTCGATCACGATCAGTGCGGTTTTTGACATGGTTTATCTCTCTGTAGTGCGTTGGAATAAATGAGAGATTAAACCTGTATGCTTGCCGTGTTAATGGGCTGATTGGCCAAATTAGGGACGGATTACGCCAATCTATCCTTAAATAAGATAAATGCCGTAATTCATCTTGAGCCTATATGGTGAGTGCCTATTTTTAGAGCGGAGCTAGGGCAGAAATTATTGGGGAATAGATCTTCAATAAAAGGTTTTCTAGTGAGTCGCTTTCCTCAGTAATTTAGGCGTCATTTCTGTGCAGGCGGTAATCTATAGGGGGCCTCGAAAAACCTATATTTCTAAATAAGACAAGGCGCGTATTAAAAAAATAGATGCTGCATATGTTTGATATGTAAGGAGATTTTTTTAATGTGCAACGCAGTATTATGAGATCAGATGGGTTTTTCGAGGTTCCCTATAATATTTTCCCCCAAAAAACTCTGGATCCCCGATAAAAATACTCGGGGATGACGTGTCTTGTTTCGTTGAGGGTTTGGCAAAAGCAAATGGTTGTGCTAATCAATCAGCCTTATTCTTCCGTCTTGCAGGCTTACTTTTTTGCCTAGCCATTCCGTATTTATATCCGGCAGGATCGCCGAGGGGATTTTTAGCTCGCGCAGCAGGGTGGAGCCATGCGATAAAATGCCGCCAGAGCGGGCAATGATAGCGCTGGCTTGCCGGTAATGCTGGTGCTGGCCAGGATCTAAGCTATCGACCAGTAGGATGTCTTTGCCCAGAATGCCTTCCGCCTCACCAGGGTAAATCAGCAGGCTGGCACTTTGGCCCCGTTCGGCAGAGCCGGTTTGCCAGAAGCTGCCGCGTCGTTTGCGTGCCGATGCCACGGGTGCAAATAAGCTGCGCTCAGGAACGGCATGGTGTAGCTGGAAAAAAATCCGCATTAGCTGATCACGAAAATGCTCGCGTACCTGGCTGTAATAGCCGCGCATTCCTGGCAGGCCCAGCCGGTGCGCCAGCTGTACCGGCCAAGGCCAAGCAGCTAAAGCGTGTAAGCGAGGAGTGGGATGGTTTGGCCTAGGTGTGGCGGGGTCGGTTTCCCATGGTAGGCGGTGAGGGCTACTTGTAAGATTTTGATACACGGTGGCTGGCTTGCCTAAGGCATCACCACCACTGCTGGCTAAGGCAACGCCAATGCAAAGGTTTTGCTGTACCAGCCAGCAATAAAAGCGCAGCCACCAGCGGGCAAACTGCTCACTGGATGCATGCTGATCCTCTAGCTTTTGTAATTCTGCCTGCCACTGGGCCACCCCACTATCCAGCTGATTAATCGCAAGGCGGCTGGCAAACAGCATGCGGATAAACACCGGCAGGGAAGTGAACCAGCGCCAAGGGCGCTTTGGCATGGCTGGCGTGCTACCGCCAATTTCACGCGCATATTGCTGGCCATCCATGCCCCAGTCGGCCATTCTGGCAAGGAATAGATCGCTGTTGATATAGCTTGCGTCATTAAAAATGGCCGTAAAGGGCTCATTATCATCCAGCACCCGCGTGTCCCAACGGGCGTAGACCTGAGGAATGCTGGCGGCGGCTCCCCGTTGGGCTATTTCCATCCATTGGCTGGGGGATTCGGGCAGGATTTCGTCGATATTGGCCGAAGTGAGCCAACGTTGCCACGGGTAAATCGTTACCGGCCGCGCCTGCAACATCCAGAACTGCTGGCCATCCCATGCCCATTCGATATCCAGATGCGCTTGGTGAAACGTTGCCACAATACTTTGCAGAAAATCCCATAAGCGGCGCGGATCGGGGCCTGCCCGATTAAACATTTTGGCGTGCTGCCCCCATGCACCACCCATGCGAGATAGCAGCATGGTGTGTGGGCTGGCTGTGCCGTCCACTAAGGCTGCTAAATGGCCTTCTACCCATTCAATATGTGCGGCCAGCGGGCGAACAAAAGCCACGCCAGATAAAACCGGCTCGATCATTGCTTGTACGGCAACGGTTCTAACACCGCTGGCCAGAATAACGGCACTCTTTGCAGCGACATCAGCGCTGGCGACGCGCAGAAAAGTCTGGTGACGCCCAGCATTGGCAATATCAATGCCGTCTTCGTCATCCCCTGATGAGCGCACGGCCCAGCCATGTGGCGCATCCGTCTGCAAAAAGGCGCTTAAAGCGGGGTCATCAGCCTGTTGAATACTAATTAAAGTGGGCACCGGCAGCCCTGCATGGCGGGCGAGTTGTAAACGCCCAGCCTTGGTGTGCGCTGCAAAGCCTGGCTCTCCTTGCTCCAGCCATTGCACAAAGGCGGCGGGCTGCTGCCAAAAAGGATAATGGCCCCAGCTTGGTTGCAAGGTAACGGTTAAATCGGCGCGGCAAAGCACGGCCTCCCATGCTGCCGCGTGTGCTGGGCTGACCACCTTGTCGTTGCTGCCCCAGATTAGCTCGATTGGGTCTTTAATCTGCTCAAATAGAGTCAGTGCTGAATCAGGCTGCACCCAACGAAAATAAGGCTGAAAAGCGCGGCAACGGCGATAGCCACTGGCAATTCTTGGATAATTGGGAGCAAAGCCAGCGGCGGCATATTGGCGGTGAAATAGTTTGGGATAGCGAGAAAGCAAGGCGTGCACGAGCGGTAATAAACCAGGCACGGCCATTAGCCGAGGTAAACGCCGTTTCCACAGTAAAACACCTACCGGTGAAAGCAAAACCACGCGTGAAAAAAAGCCGGGGCGGCGCACCAGTAAATGCAAAACTGGCAGCGCATTAATGCCGCTCGCCAAAATAGCATGGCCAGGTTCTAGCTGTTTTTCTAGCGCAAGCGATAGCGCTTGCAAGGAATCTGGCAGCGGCTCGGTGTTGTCGCCAAAGCCGGGCAGCTCTATAGCTTCAGCTTCATAGGCTGTGAAATGGGGCAAAACATCGTCCCACCAATCGCTGGCGCTGCCATTACCGGCAAGTAGATAGAGTTTTTTCATGGGTTTCTTTGTTTAAACGGCGGCTGACTGTCTTAGCTCGCCAGTGTAATGCAAAACCATGCCGCCATTTTTAAAGCCAATTTCAACGTCAAAATGCACTTTATCTACGCTGGCCCATTCCCTAGCCTGCACTCGTAAGGGGATGGGCAGGCCAAAGTAGCGGGTTTTCTGGCTGGTTTGCACTAGCTGGCCATCGATGACTTGGTTGTGTAATTGCAAAGCCAGCGGGCCCATCTGCTCCCAAAGCTGGCCATTGCGCCAGCGTTGGCGGGATTGCATGGGCTTGTTGGCAAAGTGGCGTTGCCAGATTTCACCACGGGTATCAGGGCTAATTTTCACTTGGCATGCTACGCCCAGCCCTTCTGCTGGCAAAATACGTAAGAGCATCGCCAAGCTAAGTAGGCTACGGATAAGCCGTGGCTTACCCCATTTTACATCGGCTTGCCCTTGCCAGAGCTGCTGCCCATTGAGGTGTAGGGTTTGCAGTAAGGGGCTCAGTAAAGAAAAATTCCTGCCGAGGGCTTGCTGATAAAGAGATGGCGGGTTCATTGCGATTTACCAATCTTCGCTTGGCTCATTTGGATTTACTAAGCTGCGCTTGTAAAGCGCTGACTAAGTCTGGGTATTTAAAGCTGTAGCCTGCATCAAGCAAGCGCTGAGGAATGATCCGCTGGCCTTTGGTAAACAGCGCGCCCATTTGACCAGCCAGTGCGTCGATCAGCCACGCAGGCGTAGTGAAGAAGCTTGGGCGATGCAAAAGCTGCGCGGCTGTTTTAGCAAACTGAGCTTGGGTGGGGGCTTCGGGCGCGGTTAGGTTGTAAGCGCCATTAAAGCGGCTATCGCAAAGTGCTTGGGCGATGATGGCCAGCACATCGTCCCTGTGTATCCAGCTGATTACCTGACGACCATCGCCCATGCGGCCGCCAAGGCCAAAGTAGTAAGGCATTAACAGCTTAGGCAGTGCGCCACCAGGGCCAAATACTAAGCCTAGCCGCAGCCTGACCACTCGCAGGCCAAAGGTTTCGGCTTTGCAGGCGGCGGCTTCCCATTCGCTACAAAGTTGCGACATAAATTCGTTTTGTGGGCTGGCGCTTTCGTCCAACGGCTCATCGCCTCGGCAGCCGTAATAGCCAATGGCCGAGCCATTAATCAGCACGCTAGGTTTGTGCGCGGCGCGGGCCAGCCAGCCCAGCAGGCCTTGGGTGGTGGCAACGCGGCTGGCGAGCAATACTTGTTTACGCGCAGCGCTCCAGCGTGGGCCAACCACGGGGCTACCGGCTAAATTGATGACCGCGTCAAATTTCTCATTAGTTGACAGCGCATCCCAGCTCGAAAACGCCCGCACTCGGCCCTGAAAGCGGCTATTAGCGGCCAGCGGATTGCGGCTGTAAAGGCAGAGGCTATGCCCAGCTGCCAGTAATTGCTCGGTTAGCTCCGCGCCAATAAAGCCTGTGCCACCCGTGATTAAAATACTTTGCTGTGGCCCGTTTAAAAAAGGATTACTGCTCATGATCTGTGCCTCCTTAAAAAGTTGGTAGCTGGCAATTCCATCCCGAATCCCCGATAGGCCCACTCCAAGCGCAAATAGGCTTAATACCCAGCTAAATAGGCCGTAACTGACAAGGTGTAAAGCACTGTTCTGGCTGGCCCAAGTTGGGGCAATAGCGATGGCCCAGTGCCCAAACAGCGCACCACCATTCATGGCTAAAACAGTGTGAGTAATGCGTTCGGTGGCGGGTAAAAGGCGGCTTTTGTCTTCTTCAACAAAATCACAAAGCGTCAGAATGATTTCAATCAAAATCAACGCAGCTAAGCCCCACAGCCACAGGCCGCGCCATTCAAACCAGGCAAGGCCAGCAAACACCACGGCATAAAGTAGTGAGCGGATTGCATGTAAGCGCAGCTCGCGCCTAGCGGATTTTTCGCGAGGCAGGGCAATGGTTAATTCATGGTGGTAGACGGTATCAAAAGCGCCCATCAAGCCCTGAATGACGAGTAAATACAGAACGATTTGCATGATTTATACCTTGTCACTGAGGTGACGCTTAAGGGCTTTTAGTCCACGAAAAACACTAAACACACGAAAAAACGCATGGTCTTGACTTGATCTTGCAACGCGCCATCTGTTCGTGTGTTATGTGTTTTTCGTGGACGACGCATTTTTTGACCTTGCCGCATAACATCAACTGGTAAGCGGCGATCAAAAAGGCTTATTTACCATTAGCCAATACACCACGATCAGGCTAATAAATGCTGGAAAACCGAGGGCCGTCCAGATTCGTTCATAGCGCCAGTATTTTGCGGGCAGAGCGCTGTTATCTTGGGCCGCGTTTTGTGCCATATCGCGCATTTTTAGCTGAATCCATACCACGGGCAGCCAGCAGGCCCCAGTAAGTGCGTACAGCGCCATAGATATCCACAACCAGTTTGCTGTCAGTGGATAACCCAAGCTGTAAGCCATCAGCAGGCCAGAAATCGGCTGAAAAATTACCGCTGGCGTGGTAAATAGCCAGTCCGCACGCACCACCCAGCGAGAAACCACGGCAATCGCTTGGACATTGCCGCTGCGATTAGTTACAAACATATAAAACGCCGTGCCAAGGCCGGTGCCAAACATCAGCGTGGCGGACAAAATATGTAGAAACTTGAGGGTCAGGTAGTAGTTCATTTCTCAGGCCTTTAAGGTGTGTAAGTGGTATTTAATGGCGTGCCGATGGTTTATGTGCCAGCTGATCAAATAAGCTCAGTAGTGCCAGAATCGGCAAGTTTTTAAGCAGTGGGCCAAAGGGGTGCCACAGAAACTCCGGCAGCTTGCAGGCAATGATGATGCTGTAAGTCAGTACCAAGCAGAGTTGTAATCGCCAGCCTTTTCCCAGCAGGCAAAGCACGCCAAATAGCGTATCCATCGCCACCGATCCATAAAACAGCAGCGGCTGCCAAGCGCTGGGAATGCCTGTTTTACCAAGCAGGGCATAGCTTTCTGCTCGCGGCCATGCCCATAAGCTGACGGCCGCTGTGCCAAACCAAACTAAAGCAATCGATAGTTGTAAGAGCGGCAATAGCCAGCTGAGCTGTGCATGACGCCTAACTTCTATTTTATCTTGTTGGGTAGGCAGGGCAGGCTGTGGGGCTCTGTCTAGTAAGGTGGCAAATGGTCGTGCATCGGTGCTATTACCGCTGCGCAGCATACTGAGGCTGTCTGGCGTAAGTAAGGAATTGGCTAAACATCTGGCCATTAAATTTTGCAGCCACGGCGCAATCGGGATGATGAAGGTGGGGGCTAGCCCCATTGCCTGCCGCAAACTTTGCCACCAGTGGCTAAGCGGCATAGCCGTCGGGCCTACAGCGTTGATCACCTGTTTGCTAGCCATTGGCTGTGCTGCCAGTTTGATCAGTAGCGTAATCAGGTCGTCAATATGTACTGGCTGCACATCCGCTGCGCCGCTTAAATGGGCAAGGCAGGGCAGCGTGGCTAGGCTGCAAAACACTCGGCAACTGGCCCCTTCTGGGGCATAAATCAATGACGGCCTGACAATTGTCCAGTCTAAATTTGACTCTGCAAGGCTGGCATCAGCGATGCCTTTGCTGCGCCAGTAGGCTGTAGGCGCATCGGGCGCTGCGCCCAGCGCGGAGATTTGAATCACGCGCCGCACACCGGCCAACTCGCAAGCGCTAAAGAGGGCCTGTGGTGCTGCACAATGTATATCGGCAAAATTCTGCCTAGCAGATTCAGCAAAAATGCCCACCGCGTTGATGACAATATCGATGCCTGCCAAGTGGGGCAGCCAGTCATTAGGGCTTTGCAGTGCAGCAAAATCGGCTTGAATCGGCGTGTAATCTGCCGCACAGCCTGCATGGCGGCTAAGGAGTGTGAGGCTATGCCCTGCTGCTAATAAAGCCTTGCTTAAGCGGCTGCCGATTAGCCCGCTACCACCGAGTAATAAGATGTTCATGGCGTTTTACCTTAAAACAATTTTGGGACGAGATTGAGCGTATTCATACCCGTCACTACAGGGCCGCTGTTTGCTCATTACTGATACTTTATTTCCTTTGTTTCTGTATAAAGAGAAATATATAGATAAACTTTTAAACCTTACAAACGCCATCACGGCAGGCCAGGCTAAAGCCAAGTAAAACGCTGATGCCATAGCGATGGCGGGCGATGCGGGCGTAAATCCAGCTGGATACGCCACGCGTTGCGCGCCAGACTAGCGGGCCAGTCCACCAGCCCCTGCTTACGGCACGGTAAAGCGTGGCAATGGCCTCAATCCCAACTAAAACCAGCCCATCATCGCGGCGGATATGCAGCAGCGCCTGCATTTTTTCCATACTGGCTGGGGCGGTGGCAAGCTCAAAATTTGCTGCGCTGATATTGGCCAGGGTAAAGATACCCAGCTTATCTAGCCGTTTAAGCCGCAGCATTTCATGGCGGCACATCGGGCAGGCATGGTCATAAAAAAGAATATAGGCAGACATTTTGTGCTCCTAGTATTTAAAATGCGGTGAGATTAAGAAAGCACTTGATGAAGTGCTCTGGCTCAATAAGCGCTATGTAAATTAACTTTTTAGAACCGCACTTTGTACTTGTAGGGCGGGTGAAACCCGCGAGCAATACGTAATAAAAACGCGGGTTTCACCCGCCCTACGATATTGATGATGAGTAAGCATTAGGCATCGTGCGCGGCGCTTTGATTGCCATCCGTTTTATTCTTCTTTCCCAAACATCGAAGCCAGTTGGCTAATTTTCCCACCCATTTTTAACAACTTAAGTAATACGCTGGGTGGGAGGTTTTTAAAGTCGTCGTAGCCATGCAGCAGCACTTCTAAAAACTCCAGCACTTGATCCATTTTTACACGGGTAGCGGCTTCGATTGCTGTATCGGTTTCGGCTTCAATGGCACACTGGCGTAGTACGGTGAGCGTTGGGTCTAGCTCGCGTTTTTTACGCTCTTCGGTGATCACACGGAAGATTTCCCACACATCTTGCAAGGCAATAAAATAATCACGTCGCTCGCCCAATATGGGCAGATCTTTTTTGACCAGCCCCCAGCTTTGCAATTCCTTCAGGCTATTACTGACATTGGATCGCACCAAGCTAAGCGTTTCACTGATTTCTTCAGCAGTTAATGGCTGGCTCACCAGAAACAGCAGGGCATGAATCTGCGCCACACTGCGATTCACCCCCCATTTAGTTCCCATCTCGCCCCAGTGAGCGATATATTTCTCCATAGTTGGGCTGAGCTGCATTTCATTTCCTTTGTTTCTGTCTTTGGAGAAATTAGACTACTAATGTAGATGGAATGCAAGTAAAAGGTGTGGAGGCTTAGGGTTTTTGTCGCTGTTGTTATTTAATCGGCAATATTGCTTGGAAAGGGATCGCCCCTCACCACCAATGCACCAGCCTAGCCAATGCATAAACGCAAACCGTAGCGAGGCCAATTAAGGCGGGGGTTTGCCATTGCCGGTTAACAGGGTAAGAGGCTGCAATCAGCAGCAGACAGCAGATCATCCAGCCCCAGCTAGTGGCTAGCAAGCCCAGTAGCCAAGTGCAAGGCAGCAGGGGAATAAGCCAGCTGCAAGCTTTTAATGATTTGGCATGACGGCTGCCTATAGGGGGGATCAGTTCGGGTAAGTATCTTTGTAATTGGGTGAGAGCTTGGCTTGGCTGCTGGTGTAAGCCCTTAAGTAGTTGTGTGGCAAATGCTGGCTCTAAGCCTTTGGCAATGAGCAGGCCATAGAGGCCAAGGCTGGCTTCAGCACCGGGTAAGTTGTGTGCTGCTGGCTCGATATAAGTAGCCCGAGTTCGCCATATTTGCCAGCTTGCGCCACTGATGGCAAGTAGCCAGAGGGCAAATTGCTGCGATGCAGTGAGCCGCTCAAAGCCTGCCAGCAGGGCTAATAGGCTGACGTTAAGCAAAATGGTGTCGTTTAGGCTTTGGCAGATCAGTTGGTAGCGATGCTGGGCGGCGCTTTGATAAAGCGCTGCGCCGCTTAAGCCGCGTTTAATCAATGCCGGTGTAAGCAGCGCTGGCCCTAATCTTGCCAGTAAAAAAATCCACCAGCGGGCCCGTTTAGAGTACGGCCCTTTTGCCTCTAGTGCTGCCAGCTCTAAGAAATACCACTGACGAGGCGAGCCCGATTCATGATCAGAGAGGGCAAGGTAGATGGCAGATTTATCGCTGGAGGAGAACATAGATATAAATTGTAGGGGCACGGCATGCCGTGCTCTATGTGACAATCATTAAATATATGGCTTGATGCCAACAAGCCACGGGATACTCTTACTCTTCGGTATCGCACATCAAGGCGGCTTGCACCACTTTACGGCTAAGGTGTGGGGCAAATAGTTCGATAAAATCGTAAGCATAGCCACGTAAATAGGCATCTCTACGGATACCAATCCGGGTGGTGGAGTTGGCAAATAGGTGCGATGCATCAATGGCAACCAGCTGTTGGTCACGATCTGCCTCAAAGGCCATGCTGGCTAAAATACCGATGCCTAAGCCAAGTGCCACGTAAGTTTTGATCACATCTGAATCGATGGCTGTGAGCACAACATTAGGCGTGAGGTTAGCGGTTTCAAAGGCTTGGTTGATTTTATTACGGCCAGCAAAGGCAAAGTCATAAGTAATCAGCGGCCAAGCAGCCACGTCTTCTAGCGTGATTGGGTGATCAAGCGTTGTCAGTGGGTGGCCCAGCGGTACGACAATGCTACGGTTCCAGTTGTAGCAATCGAGCATGGCCAGCTCGGAATAATGATCAATCCCCTCGGTAGCAATCGCAATATCGGCAGCGCCTTCAACCACCATTTCACTGATCTGCGTTGGGCTGCCTTGCTTAATAGATAGGCGCACCTTAGGGTAGCGCAGCATAAAGTTGTGAATGGTTTCAGGCAGGGCGTAGCGGGCCTGAGTGTGGGTGGTGGCGATAGTGAGGCTACCGCCTTCTACATTAATGAAGTCTTCACCAATACGTTTCAGGTTTTGCGCCTGCATCAGCATGCGTTCAGAAATACGCAAGATTTCTTTGCCAGGAGCGGTCACATCCACGACACGTTTGCCGTTGCGAATAAAAATTTGAACGCCTAATTCGTCTTCTAACAGGCGAATTTGCTTGGAAATGCCAGGTTGAGAGGTGTGGAGTTTTTCGGCGGCTTCTGAAACATTTAAACCTTGTTTAGCCACTTCCACTAAATAGCGCAATTGTTGCAACTTCATGGCAAATCCTTTCACATAATTATCATCACAGAATAGGGGGCGATACGCCCATCCTGATCCGCAAAACACGCGTCCTGCAAACCATAATAACTCATTCGTATAAAATCTTAACATATTCGTCTATGGGATTATAAAACCAGTTGCTATGCTGGCGAGCTGTTTGGCTTTTAGGCAACATCATGGAAATCGGATATATTGTCGCAGGCCTACTGGTGGGGTTTATTGTTGGCATGACAGGCGTGGGCGGTGGGTCCCTAATGACACCTATCTTGCTTTGGTTTGGTATTAGCCCAGCAACAGCCGTTGGCACTGATTTACTTTATGCCGCTATTACTAAGGGCAGCGGTATTTTTGTTCATCATAAAAAGAAAAATATTGATTGGAAAATCACTGGCTGGTTGGCTGCGGGTAGCGTACCTGCGGCAATTGTCACTCTATTTATTTTGCACAATCTGCATTCTGATCTTAAAGCAATTAATGCGCTGATTAAGCAATCTTTGGGCATTGCGCTGATGCTGACGGCGATTGCCATTATTTTTAAACCCCTTTTGCTTAAATGGGGTCAGCAGCATGCAAAGTCTTGGTTTCATCTGCCACCCGCTAGGCTTAATGGCATGACCTTAGTCGTGGGGGTGATTTTAGGGGCGATTGTTACGCTTTCTTCAATTGGCGCAGGGGCCTTGGGCACGGTGGCTTTATTTCTGCTTTACCCATTGATTTCAACATCACGCTTGGTAGGCACAGAAATCGCCCATGCGGTTCCACTGACCTTAGTGGCAGGCTTGGGCCATGCGGGCTTAGGCCATATCGATTGGCACCTTTTATCGTTTCTATTAATGGGGTCATTGCCTGGTATTTATTTCGGTAGTCATTTAACTGGCCGAGTTCCTGAAGCGGTATTGCGCCCCTGTTTGGCAGTGATGTTGGCTTTGATTGGTAGCAAGCTGGTGTTTTAGCCGTTTCTTTATCCACGAAAAACACTCAAGAAACAAAAAATATATTTGTAAGTGCTTTGTTCGTAATTTTTGTGTCTTTGCATGGACCATAAATTTTTTGATCTTCTTGCGTACTATCAGTCATTAATTAGAGGTTAATCACCATGACTTTTGAAGAAAAACTGGCCGACACTATCGCGCTATTGCATAAAATTGCGGGTGAATTTAGCCCCGCCGTCTTCGCCAATTCATTTGGTGCAGAAGATATGGTGATTACTGATTTAATTGCCAAATCACAGGCAAAGATCGATATATTTAGCTTGGATACTGGCCGCTTGCCAGCGCAAACGTACGCTTTAATGCAAAAGTCAGCTGAGCAATACCCAAGCCAGCCGATTAAGGTGTTTTTTCCACAAACCGCCGCTACAGAAAATTTTGTAAACCAGTACGGTATCAATGCTTTTTATGAATCGATTGAGCTACGTAAATCCTGTTGCCAGATTCGTAAAATAGAGCCATTAAAACGGGCTCTGGCGGGGAAAAAAGCCTGGGTAACTGGCTTACGCCGTGAGCAATCGCCCACCCGTACCGATTTGGGTAACCAAGAATACGATAGAGGCAATGGCTTAGAAAAATTTAACCCATTGATTGAATGGACAGAAAAAGAAATTTGGGCCTACTTACGTGGCAATAATATACCTTACAACGCCCTACATGATCAGCATTACCCATCGATAGGCTGTGAGCCCTGTACGCGGGCCATTTCTATGGGGGAGGATGTACGAGCGGGCCGCTGGTGGTGGGAAGATCCTGAAAATAAAGAATGTGGATTACATGTAAAGAAATAAAAGGATACCCGCAGCTTGCGGGTATTTTTTTTCTACTTAAATTCCATTGACATGGTATTGCTCTCTGTCTAAATTGGTGCTGGATCAAATGCCTACTGATGGCTTTTTGGCTAATTTTATAGGCTAGCGGCAGTTTTTTTCTTAAATAAGTGGTATTACTTACTGTTTTTAATTGGTATTAAAACCAAACAGGTGAAAACCCCAAATGAGCAAAATTCAATATCTAATTGGTGTAGATGGCGGTGGCACTGGTACCCGCATCTGTATTGCGGGCTTGGATGGTATCGAGAAAACTCGCAGTGATGGGGCGGCATCGGCTTTGGGGCAGGGTATTGATAAGGCTTGGCTACATATCACCCAAGCGATTCATGCTGGCTTTGCCACGCTAGGTATTCAAGAGCCAAATTATGCAGAGTGTGCACTGGGTTTGGGCATGTCAGGCGTGCATAACGCTGCATGGGCTGCAGAGTTTGCGGAAAAAAACCCAGGTTTTGCCAAAATCATCATAGAAACAGACGGCTTTTCTACCTTGCTAGGTGCAACCAATGGCCAACATGGCGGTATTATCGCGATTGGCACAGGCTCGATTGGTGAAGCATGGCTGCCCGATGGTCAACGCCTAGAAGTGGGTGGCTGGGGTTTTCCAACCTCCGACGAAGGTAGTGGCGCATTTTTGGGCTTAAAAGCGATTAACCATGTGCAACGCATCATTGATGGTCGCCGCTCAATGACTGATTTTGGCCGTAAATTGCTTGCAATCACGGGTAGTAGCAAGGCCGATGTTTTTGCTTGGATGGGGAAAATGAAGCAGGGTGAATGTGCTTCCCTATCGCCAGTTGTGGTTGAGTTTGGCGCGAGCGATGAATATGCAAGGGCTTTTTTGCTAGAGGCTGGGCAAGAAATCGAGGCAATAGGCAAGGCTTTGCGGGCTAATCATCCAGAGCTGCCGCTGGCAATTTGTGGTGGCGGCTTATCTGAAGCGATGCGCCCGTATATTTCTGCTGATTTTTTGGCGACAACGATTCGGCCACAGAAAGATTCATGCGCTGGTGCCTTGATCCTCATTTACCAGTCGCTGGTGCCTTGATTTTTAGTCATTTAAGCGAGTAGCCTGCCAAGCTTAGAGCTAACTTACTGAAAAAATGCTAGATTTACTCATATTTTATGTATTTTTTTGCTAGGCTAGCTTAAGTTTACAGCCTACTAGGCTCTGTTTCATTTGATTCTTCGCTGTGTTACGTTGTAAATCAAATGTCAACAGAGCTTAGCAAAAAGCACTAAAACAAGAGGAGGGCTTAGCTCTCCTTTGTTTTGAACCATTATTAGATGTGATGCAGTGCGTAAAAGTGGGTTTCACGAGTATTTAGAAAACTTCAAACACCTGAGGGCGCAGTTTGTGTGCCCAATACTGAACAAGGCGCAGGCAGCTGCTCCCCTATATTCAGCCTAGGAATGTAGCGATATAAGTATTTGCAGTGGCTTTCGAGTTTTTCGTGTATGAAGCCTTTTGGGCGAATGCTGCGTGCTGGCTCAGATCGTCATCAACGATGGATATTGGCCTTTTTCTCGCGTTCATCGCTGTAATATGTTCGCATTGTTTCTAAAATAAACCGCCGTAAAGAAGACCGATAATGCTGCCACAACAAAAACTACTCGTGCTTCGCCCTGATGCAGATAGCTCAACCCCGCTTTATTTACAACTTGGGCATAAATTAGCGGCGGCTATTCACGCTGGCTTTTGGCTGGCTGATGACCCCCTACCGTCTGAGCGTAATTTATGCGAAATATTGGGTGTATCTAGAGTAACCGCACGCAAAGCTTTGGACCTACTTTTGGCTGACGGGTTGATTATTCGGCGTCATGGCGCTGGAACCTATATCACGCCAAAATTAGAGCAACCATTAAATAAGCTGACTAATTTATCCGAGATGCTCAAGCAGCGTGGGTTTACACCAGGCTCTCGTTGGCTCAAGCGTGAGGTGGTGCTGGCCAGTGCTGAAGAGCAGTTAAAGCTTAATCTTGCCGCCAATAGCAAAGTGAGCCGTTTACAGCGCGTGCGCACCGCCAATGATGTGGTGATGGCTTTAGAGGAAACAGCGTTGCCTTTTTCGCTAGTGCCAGATCCCTCGCTTATTGGGGATTCCCTGTATGAATATCTGCGTGGTGCACGTTTATCTGTTGTAAGAGCGATACAAAACATTGCCGCAATCAACGCAACAGAAGCTTTATCTCAGCTGGTTGATGTCGCACCGGGTGATGCAATGCTGCATTTAACCCGAGTGGGTTATCTAGAGAATGGAGTCGTTTGCGAGCTAACGCATTCTTATTTTCGCAATGATTACTACGATTTTGTGGTGGAACTGCATAAGTAAGTTACTGTTATTTAATAATAATTTTATTATTATTTTATTTTTTGATGTAGTCGAATTCAAATCTTCTTCGTTGTTGCCTACATTTTTGTTTTGTGGGCCATTTCTGTCTTTTTCCGCTTGTCTGCTTCTTACCCCCTTTTCCTTTTACTTGGGCTATTCACCATTGCGGTAATTTGTTGTAATCTGGGTGAGTATAAGTAAAAACCATAATTCCACTTGCTGGATATTTTTAAATAAAAAATAGATAAAAAGTGTTATTTAATGCCACTTCAGTATGGATCATCACGTATTTGTTAATACCAATTTTTGGTTAATCCAAATTTTTAGGATTTAGTCAATGAGGGCTTACTCTGGTGCGGATGTGTCTTAAATTAGCCTGAGGTGGTTTTACATAAATGAATTGACGTATAGCGTGATTTTTCATTATGGTTGCCGCGCCCGTACAGAAACGGCTAGCTGTCGCTAGTACTTACGATTTACTTTGGAGATGCAGTAATGAAATTGAAATTCATTTTGGCCGTATCCGCTGCAGTTTTTTCTGCAACAACGATGAGCGCTTTAGCTGCAGAAAAAGTAAAGGTTGAGTATTGGTCCAACAGCTTGTCGCCAAAATTTGATGGCGCAATGAAAGAGTTAACCACTAAATTCAATGCTTCGCAGTCTGAAGTAGAAGCGGTGTGGGTTGATGTAGGCTGGGATGCCTTCCAGCAAAAAGTGATTACGGCTGTTGCCAGTGGCAATGTGCCAGGTTTGGTGAATTTGCCTAAGCCTTGGATGGATCAGTTTGCCCAATCAAAAATGATTGAACCAATCACCAAGCAAGTTGCTAGCTTTAAAAATGTTTACACCGAAGGCGCGCTAAAAGACGCGACGTACGCGGGCGATAAACAAATTTACGGTATGCCTTGGTACCAAGTGACCGGTGTGCTGTTTTATAACAAAGATTTACTGGCTAAAGCCGGTGTAAAAGAAGCGCCAGCAACTTTTAGCCAGCTGCTGCAAGTAGCTAAGCAAGTTAAAGAAAAAACCGGCGTGGCTGGGTTTGCTCCAAAAGTAAATGAAGAGTTCTCTGCTTGGTTCTTGTATGAAGGCCTAGATGTTGTGAAAGACAACAAGGCTGTTTTTAATAGCCCAGCTCACATCAAACTGATTGAGCAGTTTAAAGATGCTTACGCTTCTGGCGCTTTTCCAAAAGACGTGTTCAAAATGCAATTTGAAAATCGAATTGCAGCTTATGGCGCACAAAAAATTGCCATGTTTACCGATGGTGCGCACGCTTTAAAACGCACTAAAACAGACGCGCCTAAAGTTTACAATGCAACGGGTGTGGCAGGTTTCCCATTAGCGGGCGGTGAAACACCCTTTGGTGGTTTCTTATTTATGTGGTCGGTGCCTAAAGGCGCTAAAAACGTAGATGCGGCGATTAAACTGGGCAAATTTCTGACTAACGATGAATCGCAATTGGCATTTGCTAAGGCTTCATCGACTTTCCCATCTACTAATAAGTCGCTGGATGACGCTTATTTCCAATCGGGTGCTAAATCGGCTGATCCGGTAGAAAAAGGCACCGCAGTGGCTGCAACGCATATCAAAATTTCACGCACTCTTTCAGTGAGTGGCTTGCCTGATGAAGCAGGTATGAATAAAACGCTAGATGCCGCTGTATTAGAAGCGGTAACAGGTCGCAAGCCAGTTAAAGCTGCTTTAGATGAAGCGGTTAATTTTTGGAATAAAAAATTGGCAACAGTTAAGAAGTAAAAATAGATTTGATTCTGCTTTGAATCAAACTCTTCCAAGTAATCTCTGTTAGGATTGCTTGGAAGAATAAAAAAACCACAATATTAATTGTGAATGCAATTAATTTAATGTGGTAATAAAAGTAGTGGAATATATTCCAACTAGATTTGTCGAAAACCCCAAGAGGAAGACAAGATGAAACTCAAAAAAATGTTGATTGTTGGTGCTGCTTTGTTTGCTGGCGTTAATGCCCAAGCTGCAGATACAGAATTAGAATTCTGGACTATGAACATGCAGCCTAAGTTCAATGCTTATTTTGAACAAGCTACTGCTAAGTTCAATGAAAGCAATCCAGGTCTCAAGGCTAAATGGGTTGATATGAACTGGGATCAAATCCAGCCTAAGCTGATTGCTTCTATTGCTGCTGGCAATCCACCTGCGCTGGTTAACTTTAATGTGCCTTGGGTGCATGAGTTTGCTGCACAAGGCAATATTCTGCCTATCGACCAATTCCTTGGTGCGAACAAAGCGGTTTACTCTACTAATGCAGTGAAAGATGTACAAGTTAAAGGCCAGATGTATGCCTTCCCTTGGTACAACTCCACACAAATCATTGCTTATAACAAAGATATCTTTGCTAAAGCCGGTATCAAAAATCCGCCAAAATCATTTGACGAATTTATTGCAATTGGTAAGCAAATTAAGGCTAAAACAGGCGTAGCTGCTTTCGCTCCTAAAATGAGCGATATGATTGGCTTCTTCTTCTATGCAGGTTTGCCAGTCATTACTGATGGTAAGGCGGTATTTAACTCGCCTAAGCACGTTGCTTTTGTTCAGAAGTTTGCTGATCTGTATAAAGCGGGTGTAATGCCTAAAGATGTTTTCAAAATGGCTTTCGAGCAAGAAATCGCTGCGTATAACAGCGGTAAAATCGCCATGATGACTACAGCTGCGCAAGGCCTGAAGCGTACAGAAACAGACGCTAAAGCCATCTACGACAAAACTGAAGTTGCTCCATTCCCACTTGATGCGGGTAAGCTGAACTTGGGTTCATGGATGATGGATTTCGTTATTCCTAAGGGCACAAAAGATCCAGCAGCTGCGGCTAAACTGGGTATCTTTTTGACAAATGATGACCAACAGCTTGCTTTCTCTAAAGCAACTGAATCCACTATGCCTTCTACTAAGAAAGCTAACTTGGATCCATACTTCCAGTCTGGTGCTAAGAGCGCAGATGTAGTGGATCGCGCACGCGCGGTTGCTGCTAAATCAATGGACAATGCACGTACATTGACCCTGACTCCAGGCACATTGCCAGATGAAACAGTGATGACTAAGAAGCTGCAAGAAGAAATTCAAAACGCAGTTGAAGGTCGTAAATCTGTGAAAGAAGCATTGGATACAGCAGTAGCGGCTTGGAACGAAAAGCTAAAGAAGTAAAAAGAAATTAGCCGTTCTATGTTCTAATGAACGGAATTGCCCAATTGGGTAATTCCGTTTTTTCCCGAATATTATAATTACAGTCGAGTAGCGCCGTGAAAAACTCCAGCAGCTATACAGGCATTGCCTATTTATTCTTGGCGCCAGCCCTTATTCTGATGGGTATCTTTACCTTTTGGCCAGTAGGGTATAACGCGTACTTGGCGTTTAACGACTACAGCATTTCAGATGGTGTGGCCACTTGGAATAACTTTGCGCATTTTAAATATATTGCACACGAAGAACTTTTTCATCAAGCACTTAAAAACTCTCTACTTTATCTTTTAATTGTGCCCGTGATTCAAATTGCCGCTCTCTTAGTGGCTAAGCTGGTTAATAACAAATTGCCAGGAATGACTTTTTTCCGCGCGGCCTTTTATATCCCTGTTATTACTGCCGTTTCAATTGCCGGTGTAGTTTGGGTAAACGTTTATAAATACGACGGTATTCTGACCTGGTTTTTGCAAATGCTGCACCTGATTCCACAAGGATCAGATGGCCAAGTAGATTGGCTAGGTAATCCTGATTTCGCTCTTTTTGGCGTAATGATGTTTACCTTCTGGAAAGGGATTGGCTGGTTTATGGTTTTATACCTTGCAGGTTTGCAAGCGATTCCTAAAGAAGTTGAAGAAGCAGCAATCTTGGATGGTGCAAATGTATTTCAGCGTTTTTGGAGAATCACCGTGCCGATGGTGAAGCCAACCATCTTGCTTTGTACACTGATGTCGACCATTGCCGCCTTAAAGACATTCCAAGAAGTGATCGTATTGACGAAAGGGCAGGCGGATACATATACCTCCTTGTTCTACGTTTACGATCAAGCTTTCCGCAATTACAATTTTGGTCGCGCAGCTGCGGCTGGTCTGGTTGTGACCTTCTTCTGCATGATTCTTGCGGCCATTCAATTTCGCTTCTTAGGCGAAAAGAAATAATCGAGGAATAAGAAATCATGGCAATGGGTAAACAACTACAAACTGCTTTAACATTATCAGGGCAATATGCTGGCCTGATTGCGTTTGGTATCTTCACTACATTCCCGTTTATTTGGGCTTTGTCCGTGGCTTTATCGGGAGATCCTTCTAATACTTGGCTTTTTCCACGCTCATTTATTCCTACAGATATTAGTCTGATGTGGTTTAAACGCGTGTTTGATGAAATGCCGTTTATGACGTATATGAAAAACTCCACCTTAATGACCGTCGAAAGTATTATTGGGGTATTAACCGTGTCTATTTTGGCGGGCTATCCGCTGGCGCGTCTTAAGTTTCCTGGGCGTAACTTTATTTTTGTGGCGATTCTGGCCACGATGATGTTGCCATCTGAAGTGGCGATTATTCCTAACTTTATTACCTTAAAGCACCTTGGTTTGTTAGATACGCATTTGGGCGTCATTATTCCTAACTTTGCTGCGGCTTTCGGCATTTTCTTAATGAAGCAGGCATTTGAAGCTGTGCCGCAAGATTTGGTGGATGCGGCCCGCGTGGATGGTGCTACTGAGATGCAAATCTTATGGCGTGTGATGGTGCCGGTTTCTGGCCCATCTATTGCGGCGCTGGGGATTTTTTCCTTAGTGAATGCTTGGAATGATTACCTCTGGCCTTCAATTGTGATTTCCACTCGGGATAAATTGCCATTGGCGGTAGGGGTGTTTAATGACCTAACAGGTCCATTTGCCACTTCATATAGCATGGTAATGGCTGCAATTGTAATGACTGTGATTCCTGTATTGATTTTCTTTGCCTTTACCCAGCGTTTCTTTATTGGCGGCATGGATGGCGCGGTGAAGTAATTATTAATGGCTGTATTGGCATGAGATCACCTGCTAATTCGCAGGTCCCCTATTTAGACAGTTTGCAAGGAATCGAGATATGGCTTCGGTTACGCTCAGTAAAATTAAGAAAAACTACACCAAAGATGTTTGTGTCATCAAAGGTGTAGATCTAGAAATTCAAGATGGCGAGTTTGTGGTGTTTGTTGGCCCTTCGGGCTGTGGTAAATCTACCTTGCTACGCATGATTGCGGGTCTAGAAGACATCACCGAAGGCGAGTTAAAAATTGGTGATGTAGTGGCCAATGATTTACACGCATCCAAGCGTGGTATCGCTATGGTGTTTCAGTCTTACGCCCTTTACCCGCATATGAGCGTGTATGAAAATATGGCGTTTGCACTGAAGCTGGCCGGTACGGATAAAGCTGAAATTGACAGCCGAGTTAAAGGGGCTGCCGAAGTCTTGCAAATGACGCATTTGTTAGATCGCAAACCTAAGGCTTTATCGGGTGGACAGCGCCAGCGTGTGGCGATTGGCCGGGCGATTGTTCGTCAACCTAAAGTATTCTTGTTTGATGAGCCTTTATCTAATTTGGATGCTTCTTTGCGCCTGCAAATGCGGGTTGAGCTATCTAAGCTGCACCAAGAACTAAAAACCACCATGATCTATGTGACGCATGATCAGGTGGAAGCAATGACCTTGGCAGATCGTATCGTGGTATTTAATGCTGGGGTGATTCAGCAGGTTGGCAGCCCATTAGAGATGTATGAGAATCCATCTAATCTGTTTGTGGCTGGTTTCTTGGGCTCGCCTAAGATGAATTTGCTAGAAGCGGATCTCGTTGCCATTGAAACAGGCTCGGCACACGTTCGTTTGCCAGAAGGCATTCAGATTCGTGCGGCAGTGAATGCTTCTACTTGCAAAGTAGGCGATAAAGTCACCATCGGTATTCGCCCAGAGCATATGCAATTGGCGGCAGCTGATGCAATTAATTCGGTTCCTGCTCGTGTTGATTTGGTTGAGCATTTAGGCGATATCGTACTGGCTTATATCCAAGTTAAAGGCATCAGTGAAATTCTTTGTATGAAGCTGCCTGCTGAAACGGATGTGATTAAATTTGGTGATTCAATTCATGTGGTATTTCCTGAAAAGAATTGCTTGCTATTTGATGCACAAGGCTTGGCGCTCAAACGTGTTTAATTAAAGTATCAAATAAAAAAAGCTCATCACTGTGATGAGCTTTTTTTTATTTAAAAAATAAGTATTTATTTGATTGTAAGGCTTGTTCAATAAGGCTTATGGCAATGTGTTTTCTAGACCTTATCCTGCTTTTGTAGGGCGGGTGAAATCCACTCCTATTAACTTAAGCAATATGATATTCGTAGGGCGGGTGTAACCCGCGAGCAATACTCAATAAATACGCGGGCTTTACCCATCCTATGATATTTATGATGAGTTTGAGCAAGAGACATAATCAAGTGAGCATTTATGTTATATTAATAAATAAAATTTTTTTATTTATTAATATAAACCTGATTATGTCTCTTGCTCCGGAACCCTTGATTTAGCAATTCGTGCGGCGTAAAGTGAACGAACGTTCTGCTTTACGGAGGTGAATCATGTCCGTCAATGGCATCCAAATGCAAAAGGGCTTGTCTTTGCCTGAGT
>NZ_JANXSO010000083.1 GCF_025352645.1 Iodobacter sp.
ATCACCCGCTTTCCGCATATGCCTGCCGAAATTTTGCGTGGGCGTTTAGAGCGCGGCGAGATTGTCGATCATCAGGGCGAGGTATTGAATGTAGCGAGCGCTTACCAGCCCAATGGGCGGATTTGGTATTACCGCGAAGTGCCGGAAGAAACGCCTGTACCGTTTGCCGAGCATATTCTCTATCAGGATGAGCGCTTGCTGGTGGCGGATAAGCCGCACTTTTTGGCCTGTATTCCGGCTGGGCGTTATTTACAAGAAACACTGCTGACCCGATTACGTAAGTCGCTAGGCGCGCCCGACATTGCCCCGATTCATCGCTTAGATAGAGAAACGGCAGGGATTATGTTGTTCAGCCTAGATCCGGCCTGCCGCGCTGGCTACCATGCGCTGTTTTCAGAGCGGAATGTGGCAAAAGAATACGAGGCGATCGCGCCTTTTCGCGCTGATTTAGAGCTACCCCGCGTGCATCGCAGTTTTATGCGGGAGCAACAGGGCATGTTCACCATGGAAGAAGCGCCAGGTGAGCCCAATAGCGAAACCTATATCGAGCTGATCGAGCAACGCGATGCTTGGGCACGCTATCGCCTTAAGCCGCACACTGGCAAAAAGCACCAGTTACGCACCCATCTAAGCGCCTTGGGTGTGCCTATTTTGAATGATCCTTGGTATCCGGAATTGCTGCCCGAAAAAGGTGACGACTTCAGCCGCCCTCTGCAATTACTGGCGCGAGCAATTGAGTTTGTTGATCCGTTTACAGGTGAAAGCCGACGTTTTGAAAGCCCAAGGGAACTCAGCTGGCCGGAGTAAAGTCTATCTACTGACCATTCATAGCCAAGCAAAGCATGTACGAATCCAAACATCACCCCCTACTGCCTTGGGCACAATTTCGAACACGCTTGCTATTGCATTTTTTGGGGGCGCTGGGCTTGATCTCATTTTCGCTACTCTTAGGCGCAGCGGGGCATATGTATTTTGAGCAGCATAGCTGGCACGATGGCTTTGTAAACGGCGCGATGATGCTAGGGGGGATGGGGCCACTCACCCCGCCACTTAGCAATACAGGCAAGTTGTTTGTAGGCCTCTATGCAATGTATTCAGGGCTGGTGTTTGTAGCAACAATCGGCAGCCTGCTCGCTCCTATTGCCCACCGTGTCATGCACAAATTCCACAAGCAAGATGTGTAGGGTGGATTAGGCGGTTTTTCGCCGTAACCCACCATGCGAATGGCCGAGTGGGCAGCTTGCCCACCCTAGCAAGCTGTGAGGGCACGGCAGGCCGTAACCCTTATAGCTTTGTTGGTCTTTTCCAGCCATAAAGTGTCACTTGCCTAGCTCGTGCCACGGTTAACTCACCGGCAGGGGCGTTTTTACCAATCACCGAACCTGCACCGGTGGTTGCGCCCTCGCCAATGGTCACAGGCGCTACCAGCACATTGTTCGAGCCGATACGCACTTCATCTTCAATCACGGTGCGAAATTTATTCACGCCGTCGTAATTCGCCGTAATCGTGCCTGCGCCCACATTCACCTTGCTACCCATGGTGGTATCGCCGATATAGCTGAGGTGATTTACTTTGGAGCCTTTACCGATGGTGGCTTTTTTGACTTCTACAAAATTGCCGATATGCACATCATCGGCCAGCTCTGCACCGGGGCGTAGACGGGCAAATGGGCCGATCAGGTTGCCCTTGCCCACGATGGCGCCTTCTAGATGGCTGAATGGATGGATAATGGTGTCATCGTTAATCGTTACATTCTTTAATACACAATTCGCGCCAATTCTAACGTTCTCGCCCAGAATCACTTCGCCTTCAAACACACAGTTCACATCAATAATGACATCCATGCCATGACGTAGCGTACCGCGTACATCAATTCGATTCGGATCAACTAGGCTCACCCCTGCCAGCATTAAACTTTGTGCTATTTCACGCTGATAAATGCACTCCAGCTGTGCCAGCTGCACTTTATTATTAATGCCTTCCGCTTCCCAATGATCCTGTGGGTGTACGGTAGCAATCTCAATACCATCACGCACGGCCAGAGCAATCAAGTCGGTAGCGTAATATTCGCCCTGGGCATTGTCATTTTTTAGCTCAGCCAGCCAGCCAGCCAGCTTGGCCGTTGGCAGCGCCAAAATACCGGTATTCATTTCTTTAATAGCGGCCTGCTCTGGCGTGGTGTCTTTTTGCTCCACAATGCAAGTGACCTTAGCGGCAGCATCTCGCACAATCCGGCCATAGCCGCTCGCATCATCCAGAATATCCGTCAGAATCCCTAACTTGCCGCCAATGCTGGCCTCAAGCAGCGCTTGCAGCGTGGCTAGCCGTGTTAAAGGCACATCGCCGTACAACATCAGCGTAGTTTCACTTTGCAAATGCGGCATGGCCTGCGCTAAGGCATGGCCCGTTCCTAGCTGCTCGGCCTGATGCGCCCAAGCCAGATCGCTGCTACTGAGTAGCTCTTCTTGCACCTGCTGACCGCCGTGGCCATAAACCACCACCAGCTTAGTCGGCTTCAATTGCCTTGCCGTATCCAGCACATGGCCAAGTAAAGGCTTGCCAGCAAGACGATGTAAAACCTTAGGTATTTTGGAATACATACGCTTGCCCTGACCGGCAGCAAGCACAACAACATCAAGTAAGTCAGCCATGAGACAAGTTCCGGCATGCTAAAAGACAGTATTTTACCTGTTTTTGCGTTACAAGCTGATAGGTAAAAGGGGCAAGGCATGCGCCGTGCCCGCTCATTCATGAACTCAACCCAAATAACGCGCTTCTAAATGCGCACGGAAATGCGCAGGGTTCAGCACTTCACCCGTTGCGCGGCGCACTAATTCATCGGTTTCCCATTGGCTAGCTTGGCTCCAGATATTGGCGTTTAGCCAGCTAAAAATCGGCTCAAGATTACCTGCAGCAATTTGCTGGTCCAAATCTGGGTGCAGCTTACGAATGCTGGCAAAGTATTGCGCGGCATACATCGCGCCCAGCGTATAGCTTGGAAAATAACCAAATGCACCGTCAGTCCAGTGGATATCTTGCATGCAGCCATTTTTAAAATTGCCCTTGGTGTCTACACCCAGATAGGCCTGCATTTTCTCATCCCATAATGCAGGCACATCGTCGGCTTCGATCTCGCCATCAATCAGTGCACGCTCAATTTCGTAACGTAAAATAATGTGCGCTGGGTAAGTCAGCTCATCGGCATCTACGCGAATAAAATCTGGCCTAACTCGGGTATACATCGCTGCTAGATTAGCTGGCTCAAACGCAGCTTGATCACCTAAATACTTTTTGACTAGCGGACTAATCAGCTCTAAAAATGCTGGGTTCCTACCCAATTGCATTTCAAAAGATAGACTCTGACTTTCGTGTATCCCCATAGAACGCGCTCGGCCTACGGGTAAAACCACGTTTTCTCGTGGCAGATTTTGCTCATAACGGGCATGGCCAGTCTCATGCACGATGCCCATCATGCTCTGCATAAAATCGGCTTCGGTATAGCGGGTGGTAATGCGCACATCCTCTGGCACACCGCCGCAGAAGGGGTGATGCGATACATCTAGGCGGCCCGCCTCAAAATCAAAGCCCAGCAAGGCCATTACTTCCAAACCCAGTGCCCGCTGTTTTTCAATGGCAAACGGGCCTGTTGCGGCAAGAATCACTTTATTTCCTTGCCGCTCCATCGCTTGGCGAATCAGTCCTGGCAACCAACTTTTTACATCGCCAAAAATGCGATCAAGCTCGGCACAGCTCATGCCTGGTTCATACTTATTCAATAAAGACTCATACGGCGATAAACCCGAAGTCTGAGCTAATAGCTGCGCCTCTTCACGTGATAAACGCACTACTTCACGGAAATTAGCTAAAAATCCTGGCCAGTCGTTTCCTTGCCGCTGAGTGCGCCATTCGTGCGAGCAATGAGACCCCAGCAAGGTTTTGGCTTCAACTAAGGCAGCTGGCAATAGATTTGCCGTTTGCCACTGGCGTTTAATTTCACGCAAGCTGGCTTGCTCGGCCTCATCTAAATTTTCTTGCTCGGCTCCTGCAATATTCGCGGCCAACTCAGATGACGTAAGTGTGTGGTGAATCAATACATCCAACTCTGCCATCGCCGCACCGCGTGCATCATTACCTTTAGATGGCATCATAGCGGCCTGATCCCAAGCAGCCAAAGAGCCCAAATGTTCATAGCGATAAATACGGGTAAAAGTGGCCAACACAGCTTGATAGGCAGTTTTCATTCCACGACTCTCTTATAAGTAATAATACTTATCATGCCAGCGTGAGCAAGATATGCAATTGCGTTGAACCCTAGCCTAGGCTACGGAAAAAGTACCTGCAGGTAAAACAGCAGCTCAGCCAGACGCCAGCTAATCTATATGTAGGTGAAAGCAAGGGAGCTCCGATATGCAAGATCTGAAAATCATCTGGAAAATCATGCTGCCGGCAGGCTTGCTAACACTGGTCACTTTTGCGATTGTGCTACTTGCTCTACACGCCATTGCATCCATCAGCAGCCTTGCCTCTACGGCTTTAGACGAAAATGCCCGCAGAGTCTTTCTTGCCAACCAAGCTGCATTTTTCATCACGAGCACGACTACCGATGATCGCAACCAAATCCACGCTTGGTCGACGCAAATGGAAGCGACCGCCGAAAAGCAATTTCAAACGAACTTAGATAAAGGGCGCAACGCTTTAGAAAAATTATATGCAATAGAAAGCGTAAGCAGCCGAAAAGTATTGATCGATAATGCACGCAAGCAATTACTACAATTTGAAAAAATAGATAAAGAAGCTTTTAAGCTGACTCGGCAAGGAATGCCCACCGAAGCCTATGCACTCATCAACGGCGATGCCTACACGGCATATAAAGCCGCAATGAGCCATCTCAATCAACTAGTAAAATTAGAAGAAAACGATATCGCCATTGCGCGCAAGCAGATTGATGCGCGGGGTAAAAACACTTTTTGGACCGTCGTTATTGCCGCTGTCTGTGGGTTTTTAATCAGCCTTGCCGCCGTATGGATATGCACACAACAAATCCTCAAACAGCTAGGTGGCGAGCCTGCATACGCGGCTAAAGTAGCCCAGCAAGTCGCCGCAGGCGATCTTAGCTTACAAGTAATAGTGCGGGCTAACGATCAAAATAGCCTGCTATTTGCCATGCGCCAAATGGTAGAAAAACTTAATGCTATCGTTATCCAGCTCAGAAATGCCACAGAAGCCACCTCAACATCGTCTGCAGAAGTTTCAAGTGCGGCACAGCTACTCTGCCAAAACACCAGTATCAATGCCAATATCCTCAGAGAAAGCAGCATATCCATTGATAATCTCAATATAAGCACCAGCCAAAATACCCACACAGCTCATATCACCGACACCATGACCCGCCAATCTACTTTAGATGCACGTAGTAGCCGTGAATCAGTACAAGAAACCAACTTAGCCATGCTAAGCATTGCCAAAGAAATTAAAATTATTGACGATATTGCCTACCAAACCAATTTACTGGCCTTAAATGCCGCCATTGAAGCCGCGCGTGCAGGCCAGAATGGTAAAAGCTTCGCGGTGGTTGCTGCGGAGGTCAGAAAGCTGGCTGAACGTTGCCAAACCGCAGCCCAAGTGATTGGCGAGTTGTCCCATAGCAGCGTACAGCTTGCAGAAACCGCCAGCGAGCAACTGAATAAAATTGAGCCTAACATTAGAAAAACAGCCGACTTAGTCCAAGAAATAGCCGCAAATAGCCACGAACAAAGCCAAGAGCTTGAACTCATTAGCCAAAATATTGCTCAAGTATCACAAAGCATAGAAATGAATGCGGCTGCATCAGAACAGCTATCTGCTACCGCCGAGCAACTCGCAGAACAAGCTCTGCAAGTACAAACTCAGCTGGCATTTTTTAAGGTGGCAAAATAATGGATTGCCTATGTTTCCCCACCGCATTCATTTACTTGCCTGCCAAACACTATCGGCCGCCCCAGCAAATGGTAAGCGCAATAAGGGAGGCGGGTTTTGACCCGTCATAAATGATGCTCTATGATCAAATTCTGAGTCTTTGTATGATTAGCCGCCATGCCGTCTTTTAAAGTGCAACAAATCGTCCAGATCCGTGCGGATCAGTTGCCTTACATGCTTCCCAGCATGGCGCGTCAGCTTGACCGCCGTAAAGGCGAGGTTATCGATACCTTTGTTCCGCTTGGCAAGCGTGGGCAAATTGTTAAAGTTCGCTGGATTGCGCGCCGCGCTACCGAGCGTGATGTGACCATGGAACATCCAGAAGAAGATTTACAACTGGCTTAAGAAATATGATGTATTTTTTAATAGACAAATAAAAAGGCAGCCAAAGCTGCCTTTTTATTTACTACAAATACTTCACCACTAAAGCTTAGTGACCACGCTTTTTGAGCTTGTCGATCACGGCAAGTTTTGCTACCGCTTCTACCAGCTCGGCCTGAGCCATCGCAAAGTCCATCGATGATCCGTGGTTCTTTAATGCTTCTTCGGCGCGGCGTTTGGCGTCTAGCGCCTTAGCTTCGTCGATGTCTTTACCGCGAATAGCCGTATCGGCCAACACGGTAACCACATGAGGCTGCACTTCTAACATGCCGCCCGAAACATACAGAATCACTTCTTCATCGCTATTGGCAACTTTGATGCGCACCGCTCCGGGCCTCACGCGAGTGAGTAGTGGGGCATGGCGCGGCAGAATACCAATCTCACCTTTTTCAGCAGGAGCCGAGATAAACTCAGCGACGCCAGAGTAGATCAGTTGCTCTGCACTTACCACGTCCACATGCATTGTCATTGCCATGGCACTAATCCTTATTGCATGGTCTTGGCTTTTTCGACCGCTTCTTCGATGCTGCCTACCATGTAGAAGGCTTGCTCTGGAAGATGGTCGTAATCGCCATTAAGAATGCCTTTGAAGCCCTTGAGGGTTTCTTTCAGTGGCACATATTTGCCTGGAGAACCAGTAAACACTTCGGCCACATGGAAAGGCTGTGACAAGAAACGTTGGATCTTACGTGCGCGAGATACCGACAATTTGTCTTCAGGAGACAATTCATCCATACCCAGAATCGCAATAATATCCTGCAGTTCTTTGTACTTTTGCAATGTTTGCTGCACACCACGTGCAACCATGTAATGCTCTTCACCCACCACTTGTGGATCAAGCTGACGCGATGTTGAATCGAGTGGATCAACCGCTGGGTAGATACCCAGTGAGGCGATATCACGCGACAGAACAACGGTTGCATCCAAGTGAGCAAAGGTGGTTGCTGGTGATGGATCGGTCAAGTCATCCGCAGGCACGTAAACGGCCTGAATCGACGTGATCGAACCTGTCTTGGTCGAAGTAATACGCTCTTGCAGAGCACCCATTTCTTCAGCCAGAGTAGGTTGATAACCCACGGCAGAAGGCATACGGCCCAGCAGCGCAGAAACTTCCGTACCGGCCAGTGTGTAGCGGTAGATGTTATCTACGAAGAACAGAATGTCACGACCTTCATCACGGAAATGCTCGGCCATAGTCAGACCAGTCAGCGCTACGCGCAAACGGTTGCCTGGTGGCTCGTTCATCTGACCGTAAACCATCGCCACTTTATCAAGAACATTAGAGTCCTTCATTTCGTGGTAGAAGTCGTTCCCTTCACGGGTACGCTCACCTACACCAGCAAACACGGATAAACCCGCGTGTGCCTTAGCGATGTTGTTAATCAGTTCCATCATGTTAACGGTCTTGCCCACACCCGCGCCGCCAAACAGACCCACCTTACCACCCTTAGCAAACGGGCAAATCAAGTCAATAACCTTGATACCTGTTTCTAACAGATCGATAGATTGGTTCAGTTCGTCGAACTTAGGTGCAAGTTGGTGAATCGCGCGCTTATGCTCGCTCTTCACTTCACCGGCTTCATCAATTGGGTTACCGAGCACATCCATGATGCGGCCCAGTGTAGCGTTGCCCACGGGCACCGTAATCGGTGCACCAGTGCCGCTTACCAACATGCCGCGCTTCAGGCCGTCAGTAGTACCCATTGCAATCGCACGCACTACGCCATCGCCGAGCTGTTGCTGTACTTCCAGCGTCAGGTCGATTGCGTCGAGCTTGATCGCGTCATACACCTTTGGCAGGCTGTCACGTGGGAATTCCACGTCGACGACCGGGCCAATGATTTGTACGATTTTACCTTGGCTCATCGTTGTTCCTAAATCCCAGTTATTCGTTGTGCGTCCACAGGCTGTCGCAAAACTACTGCGAAGGCCAATGACCGCGTTAAAAAATCTCTCAAAATCCTCATTTACTCAAATGTAAATTCCGGTTTTTCGATATTTTTTGCCTTGTCCTTGGTCTTCTCGCTACGTTTTTCAACAGCCTTGTCGGGCCTATTACACCGCTGCCGCGCCAGAAACGATTTCGGAGAGTTCCTTCGTAATCGCTGCTTGACGGGTTTTGTTGTAAAGGAGCTGTAGATCGCCGATCACATTGTCTGCGTTATCAGTCGCCGCTTTCATCGCCACCATACGGGCCGCTTGCTCAGAAGAAATGTTTTCCGCTACGGCCTGGTAAACCAGTGCCTCAATGTAACGGCTCATTAATTCATCGATCACAGTCTTAGCATCTGGCTCAAACAGGTATTCCCAGTTGTAGCCTTTCTTTGGCTCGTCAGAATCTGGCGCACCAAATGCTTTGTCTGTTAGCGGTAACAGCTGCTCAATCACTGGCTCTTGCTTCATGGTGTTCACGAAGCGAGTGTAAACGAGGTGAACTTCGTCTACTTCACCAGCAATAAAGGCATCGATCATTACTTTGATCGGGCCAATCAGCTGCTCAAGGTGCGGGGTATCGCCGAGTCCGTGCGCAGAGGATAAAACCTTTGCGCCGTAACGGTTCATAAACCCAATCCCTTTGTTACCGATCGCGGTGACAGAGGTTTCTACGCCGTTTTGATGCCAATCCTTCATACGGTTCACGGCCAGACGCAGGGAGTTGGTGTTTAAACCACCACACAGCCCCTTGTCTGAAGTAATCGTAATCAGGCCCGCACGCTTAACAACGTCGCGCTTTTGCAAATAAGGATGCGTGTAATCAACAAAGGCAGCGCTCAGGTGGGCAGCCACATTACGGATTTTTTCACCGTAAGGACGTGCCGCTTTCATACGTTCCTGAGCCTTGCGCATTTTCGATGTCGCAACCATTTCCATAGCACGGGTGATCTTTTGCGTATTTTTTACGCTCTTGATCTTGGTCCGAATTTCTTTACCGCTTGCCATGATTTGATCCTTGTCTCAACGTATCAAATCAATACGCGGCGCTGGCCTTGAAGGCTTCCACGGCTTTAACGATCACTTTTTCGTCATCAGATACAAGGTCACCCTTGTCTTCTACACGAGCCAGCACATCTGCATGGTTAGTCTTCAATTCAGCCAAGAATGCAGCTTCAAACGCCAAGGCTTTTTCAACTTTGATGTCATCAAACACACCTTTGTTGATCAGCAATAACGTAATGGCCAATTCAGAAACTTTCAGCGGGCTGTATTGGCCCTGCTTCATCAGCTCTGTAACCATTTTGCCGCGCTCAAGCTGCTTACGTGTTGCTTCGTCCAGATCAGAAGCGAACTGCGCAAACGCAGCCAATTCACGATACTGAGCCAGAGCCAAACGTACACCACCACCGAGCTTCTTAATTACTTTGGTCTGCGCTGCACCACCTACGCGAGATACCGAAATACCGGCGTTCATTGCTGGGCGAATACCCGCATTGAACAAGTCAGTTTCCAAGAAAATCTGACCGTCAGTAATCGAAATCACGTTAGTTGGAACGAATGCAGAAACGTCACCCGCTTGGGTTTCAATGATAGGCAGAGCGGTTAAAGAACCGGTCTTACCTTTCACTGCGCCACCAGTCAGTTTTTCTACTTCTGCTTCGTTGATGCGGGAAGCACGTTCCAGCAGACGCGAGTGCAGGTAGAAAACATCGCCCGGATATGCTTCACGGCCCGGAGGACGGCGCAGTAACAGGGAAATTTGACGGTAAGCAACAGCTTGCTTGGACAAATCGTCATAAACGATCAGAGCGTCTTCGCCGCGGTCGCGGAAGTATTCACCCATCGTGCAACCAGAGTATGCAGCGATGTATTGCAGAGCAGCAGCTTCAGAAGCAGCAGCAGCAACCACAATGGTGTGACCCATCGCGCCGTGCTCTTCTAATTTGCGCACTACGTTGGCGATCGAAGAAGCCTTTTGGCCAATCGCAACATAAATACATGTCACGCCAGTGCCTTTCTGGTTGATGATCGCGTCTAGAGCAACGGCAGTTTTGCCGGTCTGACGGTCACCAATGATCAGCTCGCGCTGACCACGACCTACGGGCACCATAGTATCAATGGACTTGATACCGGTTTGCAGTGGTTGCGACACAGATTGGCGAGCAATAACGCCCGGCGCAATTTTTTCGATTGGTGCAGATTCTGTAGTACCCAGTGGGCCTTTACCGTCGATAGGCTGGCCAAGTGAGTTAACTACACGACCAATCAATTCACGGCCAACTGGAACTTCCAGAATACGGCCGGTACATTTGACTTCGTCGCCTTCTTGAATGTGCTTGTAATCACCAAGCACAACGGCACCAACAGAATCACGCTCTAAGTTGAGCGCAAGACCGAAGGTATTACCCGGGAACTCCAGCATTTCGCCCTGCATAGCCTCTGACAGGCCGTGCACACGAACGATACCGTCTGTTACGGAAACAACGGTACCAATGGTACGTGTTTCGGAGGCAGTCGATAAATTCTGGATCCGGGCTTTAATCAGTTCACTGATTTCAGACGGATTAAGTTGCATGATTTCTCCTAACTCTTCAGGCTCGAGGCGAGAGCGGTTAGCTTGCCGCGGACAGATGCGTCTACGACCAGATCACCTACCGTCACCTTCACGCCCCCGATGAGTTCCGGGTTAACGCTGACTTGGGCCGTGACCTTGCGGTGCAGCTGTTGGGAAAGTGTTGCTGATAATTCAGCAACTTGGGCATCAGTCATAGCAAAAGCGGATTCGATGCTGGCTTCAACTTCACCAGCGTCCGCTGCTTTGTACTCTTCAAATAGCTCTGCTACTGCCGGTAGGGCAGTGAAGCGGCGATTTTCAAGTACAGCATCGATGAAGTTTTGCACTTCAGCGCTTTGCTGACCACCCAATAATCCAAGCAACAGCTCCTTAACCTGAGCCACGGAGAACTTTGGATTAGCTACTACTTCTAGCGCTAACTCGTTACCTGCTACCAGGGCGAGTTGAGCCAGCACATCCGACCAAAGTGGGATGGTGCTGGTTTCTTTAGCTAGACGAAAGATAGCTACGGCGTAGGGCCTTGCGACGGTAATGAGTTCTGCCATGACGCTCTTACAGTTCCGCTTTGATGGATGCTAACAATTCAGCATGGGCACTCGCGTCAACTTCACGGCGCAGAATTTGTTCGGCGCCTTGTAGCACCAAACCTGCGACTTGTTGACGTAATGCTTCTTTAGTTTGCTGAATTTGCTGGTCAATTTCCGCTTGAGCGCCGGCAACAAGGCGTTCGCCCTCTGCCTTTGCATGGCCCTTGGCTTCTTCAACCAATTGCGCGCCACGCTTTTCAGCTTGCGCAATGATTTCAGTTGCGTGCTGTTTTGCTTCGCGAAGCTTGTCAGCTGCTGCTTTTTCGGCCAAAGCAAGATCTTGCTTGGCACGATCAGCAGAAGCTAAGCCATCAGCGATACGCTTAACACGCTCGTCCATCATATGGGTCAGCGGAGGCCACACGAATTTCATCGTGAAGATGACCAAGATCGCAAAAGTGATCATTTGGCCAAAAAGCGATAGATTAATATCCACGCTGTTGTCCTCCTAAAAGACGGGCTAGATTACTGAGCAACCGCATTAAGCAGAGGAGTCAGGAATGGGTTGTTGAATGTGTAAAGCATTGCAACACCAACGCCGATCATTGAAATAGCATCTAACAAACCAGCAATAATAAACAGCTTAGTTTGCAGAACTGGGATCATTTCTGGCTGACGAGCAGCAGACTCTAAAAACTTACCGCCAAGCAGAGCAAAACCAAGTGCAGTGCCGATAGCAGCTAAACCGATGATGATCGCGGCAGCGATAACAGTCATGCCTTGAACGCTAGCAATTACTTCTGGTGCAACCATTTCTAATATCTCCAAGAGGAAGGTTGGGTAAAACAAGGGGAAAGCGAACACTGAGGCCAGCCTAAGCTGGCCCAAGTAAAATTAGTGATCTTCAACCGCAAGGCTGAGATAAACAATCGTCAACATCATAAATACGAAGGCTTGCAGGGTAACCACCAAGATATGGAAGATGGCCCATGGTGTGCCCAGAACCCACTGCGCCCAGAATGGCAGCAGTGCGATCAGAATAAAGATCAGCTCACCGGCATACATATTACCGAATAGACGTAAAGCTAAAGAAATCGGTTTAGCGACTAGCTCAACCATCTGGAAAGCAAAGTTAACGGGTGCTAATAACACCGTCATGACCAAGCCTTCTGCATGAAACGGCGCAGTAAATAGCTCTTTCAGCCAGCCCACAAGACCCTTAGCTTTAATAGAGAAGCCAATAATCAGCAGCATCACCGACAAGGACATCGCAAAAGTTTGGTTTACGTCGGCAGTAGGCACAACGCGTAGCTTTTCAATGCCAAATACGTGTAGACCAATCCAAGGCAGCAGATCAACTGGCAAGAAATCCATGGAGTTCATTAAGAACACCCAGCAGAAAATCGTCAGGCTTAATGGGCCGATTACTTTTGATTTGCCGTGGAAAGCATCTTTGATTTGCGAATCAACCATTTCAACGATTAATTCTACAAAGTTTTGCAAAGGGCCTGGTACACCCGATGTCGCTTTTCTTGCGGCATACGCAAATACGCCAACAAAAAGAAAGCCCAGAGCAAGGGCAACCCAGAAGGTATCCAAGTGAAAACCATTTGCAGCCTGATTAAAGGATAAATGGTGCTGGATATATTCGGTGGCGTTAGCTGGTGCGTGATGTTCAGACATTTTATTTTTTGCCGTCAAATTTAATTAAAAGCCCAAACCAAAAGGCACTGGTGGTGGCAAGATAACCCACAAACGTCCATGGCCAATCTGCCTTTCGGTACAAAATGAACAACGCCGCAAAGGCGACGAGTGTACAAACCAACTTGCACATTTCAGCAGCAAAATGCTGCTTGAGAAGCACTGCTGGCGGAGCGAATTCAACACGATATGCGATGGCTGCATACAAGACACTGCCTATCACCGCGATAAATCCGCCCAGTAAACTTGAAATTGCCGGATTTTGCCCCAAGATCAAGAAGAGTAAGAAAGCCGTACTAATGGCGATTCCAATCTTTAGTCGGATTATGCCCCGAACCTGCGCTTTCCCAATCATTGCTTCACCACTAGGGAAAAACCCCGCGATTATACTGACCTGATTTGTGTTGCGTCAATTTTACCTATTGAACTTTTAAGTAAAATTTACTTGTCATTCAAGTAAGTCACGAGTAAAAGCCAGCTTACTTACAAGGGGCCGACACATAGTTAGCCATAACTTTATTACATCTTTCTAAGCAAGCTATCCAATTGTTCTGAACTGCTGTACTCGATGGTGATTCGGCCACTGCCCTGTTTACCAGGCTTAATGGATACTTTGGCCCCCACTCGCGTAGATAGTTCTTTTTCTAAGCGAAATATTTCTGGATCCGGCTGCGTAGCAGGTTTGTCTATGGCTGTTTCTTGTTGTTTTTTAACCAAAGCCTCGGTTTCTCTGACCGATAAACCTTTTGCAATAACCCGTCTAGCTAGATCCAACTGCAATAAGGCATCTAAAGGCAGCAAGGCGCGAGCATGCCCCATACTGAGCTGATCGGCCATTAGCATATTCCGCAGTGGCTCCGATAAGCTTAATAGTCTTAATAAATTTGAAACGCTGGCTCGGGACTTTCCTACCGCAAGTGCCGCAGCTTCATGAGTCATGCCAAATTCTTCAATCAAGCGTGAAATACCTAGCGCTTCTTCTAGCGGATTCAGATTTTCGCGCTGAATATTCTCGATTAGCGCCATTGCCAAAGCGGCTTCATCGGCAATCTCACGCACTAAGGCCGGAATCTCAGTTAGCCCTGCCTTAATAGATGCTCGCCATCGGCGCTCACCGGCAATAATTTCATACTTATCCAGCCCAATAGGCCGTACCAGCACTGGCTGCATTAAACCCTGTGCGGTGATTGATGCCGCCAGCTCTTCTAAGGCCGTTTCATCCATTTGCAAGCGAGGCTGGTACTTGCCCGGCTGCAAAGCCGTAATTGGCAAGTTTTGCAAAGAATCCTGACTATCTCCCATCAAGGCATCTAAACCGCGGCCAAGTCCTTTCATTTTCATGCTGTGGGAATCTCTTCTAGCAGGTTATGACGGGCCAGCAGTTCTTCAGCAAGTTGAAGATACGCTTGTGCGCCTTTGGAGTTTTTGTCGTAGGACAAGATTGGGCGACCATAGGAAGGTGCTTCGGCCAAACGAATATTACGCGGTATGACAGTGTGGTACAGTTTACTGGTGTAATGCTTAATCAGTTGATCCGAAACTTGCTGTGCCAAAGTTGAGCGCGGATCAAACATGGTGCGCAGCAAGCCTTCAATCTCTATTTTACGATTCATCGATTGTTTAACACGTTTAAGCGTATTCACCAAATCAGATAGACCCTCCAATGCGTAGTACTCACACTGCATCGGGATCAATACCGCATCCGCCGCCACTAAGCCATTCAGGGTGAGCAGCGTTAACGCCGGTGGGCAATCTAAAATAATATAATCGTAGTGCTCGCTGACTTGGGCTAAGGCGTTTTTAAGCCGCGATTCTCTGTGCTCCTGATTCACCAGCTCCACCTCGGCCCCTGCCAAATTACGATTAGCTGGTAGCACATCGATGCCCGCTGATTCAGAGCGCTGAATAATCTCTTGAATTGGCGTTGCGCCAAGCAGCAGGTTATATACAGAGCTGGTTAATTTAGCTTTATCAATCCCCACGCCCATCGTGGCATTGCCCTGCGGGTCTAAATCCACCAGCAGAACTTTTCTGCCCAGATGAGCCAGACTTGCAGACAAATTAACGGCCGTAGTGGTCTTACCTACCCCGCCTTTTTGATTGGCAATTGCCAGAATTTTCATCTTTGAGTCCCTAAAGGCCGTTAAAAAACACAACTACGCCTTAACCACATGCACCAGATGGCGTTCGGCATCAATACCTGGCACTTTTAAATGATCCACGTGGGTAACTTTAACAGTTGCGGGTAAATGGGCAATTTCTTCAAACGGGTAAACGCCTTTCAAAGCGGCCCATTCGCCATCCTCAGCCAATAAGTGGCTAGTCAGTTTAATAAATTCGCCCAACTCAGCAAAGGCACGCGAAGTAATGATCTGGAATGGCGCTTCTGGCTTATATAGCTCCACGCGCTCGGTCAGCACCGTGACATTGGTAAGCTTTAATTCGGCAATCACTTGGCGTAAAAACGTGGTTTTTTTATGATTTGAATCGAGCAAAAATAACTGCCAATCAGGCCGCGCAATCGCCAAAGGAATTCCAGGCGTACCAAAGCCCGATCCCACATCCAAGATACGGATATTCTCGCCCTTAAACTGTGGCAAGGGTGCGAGTGAATCTAAAATATGGTGCGAAACCATACGCTCTGGCTCACGAATCGCCGTTAGGCTATAGGTTTTATTCCACTTCGCAATCAAGGCCACATAAGCCAATAAATTTGCGGCTTGGGACATCGATAAATCAATTTTAAGCTCAGCTAGGCCAGCGGCCAGCTCAGAAAATAGGGAATCAGAAGCTGTCATTCAGTAACCTTACTCGCATCAAGCGCTTGTTTTTTCTTGAGATGAACCAGCATTAAAGCGATGGCTGCTGGGGTAATACCCGAAATTCTGGACGCTTGGCCCATGGTTTCCGGCTTATGCTTGCTTAATTTTTGCTGCACTTCCTTAGATAAACCCGATACCTGCGTGAAATCTAAATCATGGGGCAAGTTGAATTCTTCTAGATTATCGCGGTTAGCCACTTCAGATTGTTGCCGCTCGATATAACCCTGGTATTTCAACTGAATTTCTACCTGCTCGGCCACCAGCGGATCTTCCACTGCCGGTTGGGCCATTTCCATCGTCATCAAGCTTTCATAAGAGACCTGCGGGCGGCGCAGCAAATCGGCCAGCGTATATTCACGCTCAATCGCTTTACCCAACACACGCTCAGCGTCGCTTGCCGCAAGAATACGTGGATTTACCCATGTAGTGCGCAAGCGCGCTAATTCTATCTCAATTGCATCGCGTTTTTTGCAGAAGGCTTCCCACTGCACGTCACCAATCAGGCCTAGCTCACGGCCCATTTCGGTGAGGCGTAAATCTGCATTATCTTCACGTAATTGCAGGCGGTACTCAGCGCGGCTGGTAAACATACGGTAAGGCTCGGTTACACCATTAGTGACCAGATCATCAGCCAGCACGCCAAGGTAAGCCTCGTTACGTTTTGGCGTCCATGCGTCTTTTTCACGCACATAGAGGCCTGCATTCAAGCCTGCCAGTAAACCCTGTGCGGCAGCTTCTTCATAACCAGTAGTGCCATTAATTTGCCCAGCAAAGAATAAACCGGCAATGCTTTTGGTTTCGAAACTGGCTTTTAAATTACGCGGATCGTAGTAATCGTACTCAATGGCATAGCCAGGGCGCAGTATATGCGCGTTTTCCATACCGGCAATCGAGCGCACGGCAGCTAGCTGTATATCAAACGGCAAGCTGGTCGAAATACCGTTTGGATAATACTCATGGGTATCTAGGCCTTCTGGCTCTAAGAAAATCTGGTGACTGTCTTTGTCGGCAAAGCGATTAATTTTATCTTCGATACTCGGGCAATAACGCGGGCCAACGCCTTCAATTTTGCCGGTAAACATCGGGCTACGATCAAAGCCGCTGCGGATAATCTCATGCGTTTTAAGATTGGTATGAGCCATCCAGCAAGGCAATTGCTTTGGATGCATACCCACATTGCCACGTACCGAAAACACCGGCTCAGGCGTATCGCCGTATTGCGCTTCTAGCACCGAAAAATCAATGGATCGGCCATCAATACGGGGTGGCGTGCCGGTTTTTAGGCGGCCAACGGGGAGATTTAAATCGCGTAAGCGTGCTGCCAGCGTCACCGACGCTGGGTCGCCAGCACGGCCACCCACGTGGTTTTCTAAGCCAACGTGAATTTTGCCAGAAAGGAAAGTACCGGCAGTCAGTACCACCGCACCCGCTTCAAAGCGAATGCCGATTTGCGTTATCACGCCGGTGACACGATCGCCATCGAGGGTCAAATCGTCCACTGCCTGCTGGAATAAATCTAGATTGGGTTGGTTTTCCAGCATATGGCGAACGGCCGCTTTATAGCGAACACGATCAGCCTGCGCGCGAGTGGCACGAACAGCTGGGCCTTTGCTGGAATTAAGCGTTTTAAACTGGATGCCGCCAAAATCGGTAGCCAGTGCCATAGCGCCGCCTAAAGCATCCACTTCTTTAACCAAATGGCCCTTACCAATCCCACCAATTGAGGGATTACAAGACATCTGACCAAGGGTTTCAATATTATGCGTGAGGAGTAAAGTTTTATTCCCCATGCGCGCGGCCGCCAACGCAGCCTCAGTCCCAGCGTGGCCGCCGCCAACGACAATCACGTCGTATCGAGTAGGATAAAGCATAGTGGGCATCCCAGCAGGCAAAGGGCAATGATTTTACGCCCTATCGGCCCTGACGACTATCACGACGCGACAAAACGCCCCGATTATTTCGGGGCGTTTCACGTGGAACAAAATTCTAAGTCCACATAGGGCATGCAAGATGGGATTTAAACGAAGGTGCTCAAACGCCTTCTAGATAGCAGAATGTTCCAGCTTACTTGCTTGCCTTGAGGTAACGATAACCTTAGCCGCGAAACCTAAATAAAAAAAACCTAAGATATTCGCGGCTAAAGTGCTACGACCAAGTCTGGCTGAATAAAGCGACCAATCAGAAAACTTTATCTTACCCCAGCTACAGCACACCAAACTCACGCGCGGCTTCAATCGCCGCGCCTACAATACCGGCATCATTTTTCAGCTCGGCGGGCACCACAGGGAAACGCAAGCCTGTTAATTCTGGAATAAATTTTTCATGCTTTTTACTAATTCCACCACCAATAATAAGTAAATCTGGTGAAAGCAATAATTGCAAGTGTAAGATATATTCGTTAAGCCGCTGAGTATATTCTTTCCATTTTAAATCTAAATCATCTTTTACCTTACCAGAGCAATATTTTTCTGCAATTTCATTGTCTTTAAAAATAAGATGACCAAATTCGGTATTGCTAATTAATTTACCATCCACAATTAAAGCGCTACCAATACCCGTACCAAGCGTAATCATCAGTACTTTGCCTGCAACACCTTTAGCTGCACCAAATACGCCTTCGGCCAAGCCAGCGGCATCTGCATCATTAATTAATTTAAGGGGCAAGCCCGTTACTTGCGCCAAAATATCCTGAGCGGGTGCATTCAACCAAGAAGGATCTACATTGGCGGCAGAAAGTGTCACCCCATTATGCACAATGGCAGGAAAAGTACAGCCAATCGGGCCTTGCCAATTAAACTGCTCAACCAATTGCTTAACCACCAAGCCCACAGCCTCTGGCGTGGCGGGCTGCGGCGTATCAATACGAATACGCTCAGCCAATAGCTCGCCGGTCTCAACATTAACCGGCGCACCTTTAATCCCTGTGCCACCGATATCAATTCCCAAAACAATTTTTGGGGAAGTTAGTTGCTCTGTCATGGTTTTTTACTCTTCAATTATATATTAATTATTTTTATAAAAAATAGTGCATGGTTTTATTTTGGAGCAGGTGATTTAAGCTCTAATAAGCGTTTTTTATCTTCTTCTGCCTTAGCTTTAACTATTTCAATATCATTTAATTTACTTTTATTATCCGCATTAATATCCAACAATTCTTTTTTAGCCAAAGCATACTCAGCGTCCAAATCAGCAGGGATAGGCCTATTATTTTTATTTAAGCGACTCATTTGTTTTTCTATACGCTCTTTACGCTGTGTTGCCGTTTGCAAGCGCATAGTATTTGCAATCGTTGCAGATTGAATCATGCCAATACGCCGATCTCGAATAATATCAATTTCTTCAGGTCGAGAAAACGATTGTAATAAGGCACGATCTTTCCGCTGCTGCTCTTTTTGCTGCGCTTGTTCCTGTAATTTTTGGTCTTGCGCTTCCTTGCTTATCACAGGCACGGGCGTGGTTTTTACCATTCCTGATTTATTGAGCTCAGATATACCGCTGCTAGGTGTGATCGACGGTGGTTTGTCGCTATATTGCACCCGCCCTGTTTCATCAACCCAGCGATACAGCTTAGCCGAGGCCGTTGCCGTAAATAGCGCCAACAGTAAAAAGGTAAAGAAACCACGCAACATGAAATAGACCTTTTAGATGCCGTACTGATTACGGTAAGCGCTCACTTTAGCTAATTTCTCATCCGTGCCAGCCTGAGCTCCCAAATACCCTAGCAAATCATCCAAAGAAGCAATAGGGATCACAGGAATGCCAAACTGCTGTTCCACTTCTTGCACTGCCGACAACGCACCTTGACCGCGCTCCATTCGATCAAGTGCAATTAATACCCCAGCTGGCTCGGCACCCGCAGCACGAATCATATTCACCGACTCACGTACCGAAGTACCGGCAGAAATCACATCATCAATAATCATCACTCTGCCTTTCAGCGGTGCGCCTACTAAAACGCCGCCTTCGCCATGATCTTTTGCCTCTTTGCGATTAAATACAAAGGGCACATTCCGGCCTTGGGCAGCTAAAGCCACAGCAGTCGCCGATGCAAGCACAATTCCTTTATAGGCTGGCCCGAATAACACATCAAACTCTACGCCAGATGCTAATACCGCCTGTGCATAAAACTGCGCCAACGCACCTACCGATGTGCCGTCGCTAAATAAACCTGCGTTAAAAAAGTACGGCGATTGACGGCCAGCCTTAGTGATAAAATCACCAAAACACAGCACATTTTGCTCTACAGCAAAAGAAATAAAGTCGCGGCGAAAATCACTCATGCTGCATTTTCCTGTTTTATTATTGATCTCAATATTGCGAAGCATAACATTTCTTACAAAAGGACACCGAATGCGCATTATCAGTGCTAATTTAAACGGCATTCGCTCGGCTGCAAATAAGGGCTTTTTTGAATGGCTGGCAAAACAAGACGCCGATGTGGTGGCCTTGCAAGAACTTAAAGCACAAGAAGCCGATCTTTCCCAGCAAATGAAGACACCAGAAGGGCTAAAAGGTTTTTTTCATTATGCGAACAAAAAAGGCTATAGCGGCGTAGGCCTCTATTGCCGCCGCGAACCAGACCGTGTCATTACCGGCCTTGGTATTGCCGATATCGATTTTGAAGGCCGCTATTTACAAGCCGACTTTGGCAATCTATCTGTCATCTCCCTTTATTTGCCATCAGGCTCATCGTCAGACGAGCGACAGCAGGTTAAATTTTCATTTCTGGAGCGTTTCCGCCCACATTTAGAGCAGCTTGCCGCCAGCGGGCGCGAAGTGGTTCTGCTGGGTGACTGGAATATCGCTCACAATGAAATCGATCTTAAAAACTGGAAAGGCAATCTGAAAAACTCAGGCTTCTTACCAGAAGAGCGTAGTTGGCTGGGTAAACTATTCAGCGAGCTGAATTTTGTAGATATCTGGCGCAAGCTTTACCCAGAAATCCCCGGCTACACATGGTGGAGCAACCGTGGCCAAGCTTATGCCAAAGATGTGGGTTGGCGTATCGACTACCACATCACCACCCCCGGCATTGCAGCCACGGCGCAAAGTGCGGTCGTTTATAAAGACGAAAAATTCTCCGACCACGCCCCGCTGATTGTGGACTACGACTACCAAGTTAATTAAATCTAAACCCAAATCTTGAACCACAGAGAGCACAGCGTTTCACGGAGAGAATCAAAGCAATTTGGCAATACTCTAAGCTGTAGAAGGCAAAAGTATTAGTGCATAAAAGATGCAAACAAAACCTGATCCATTACGGATAGTTTTCTCCGTGATTCAAGATTTAGGTTTTTTCCATTCTTGCATCGTTGCTGTACTTTAAGATTTGGGTGTTGATTTTTCTGAATTCCACGGTGCTACTTTAAACAGCAGCAACATGCCCGGAATCGCCAAAGCGGTGCATAGGAAAAAGAAATTGATCCAGCCCATTTGTTCTACCAACCAGCCCGTGCTGGCATTAATAAAGGTGCGGGGCACTGCTGCTAGGCTGGTAAACAAGGCAAACTGGGTTGCGGTATAGCGTGGATCAGTAGTTCTGGCGATAAAAGCAGTAAAAGCTGCAGTTCCCAGCCCAACACCTAAGGCCTCAAAAGCAATCACACTGGCTAAGGCAATTTTATCCGTGCCCATAGTCGCCAACCAAGCAAACCCTAAGATAGACAAGACCTGCACCACGCCAAACAGCCACAATGCGCGATTGATCCCCAGCTTTAACATCCACACGCCACCCACAATACCGCCAAATACCGCAGGCCATAGCCCTGCATTTTTAGCGATCACGCCAATTTCTGTTTTACTAAAACCCATTTCTAAGTAAAACGGCGTCGCCAACGCGGTGGCCATGCTGTCGCCTAATTTATATAAAAAGATAAATGCCAAAATCCATATGGCATTACGCCAGCCGTGGCGGGTCATAAATTCGTAGAAAGGCTCAACCACCGCCTCACGCAGTGTTTTAGGCGGGCGGACTAATTGCGGCTCGCTCACCAACAGCGTCATCACAATTCCCGGCAGCATAAACAAACCGGTAATCATAAACACCTGCGCCCATGGCAAATGATCGGCCAAAATCAAAGAAAACGCGCCGGGAATCAGGCTGGCAATGCGATAGGCATTTACATGCACTGAAGTACCTAGGCCTAATTCTTCATCGCTCAGAATTTCACGCCGATAAGCATCCAGCACAATATCCTGACTAGCACTAAAAAATGCCAAAGCCATGGCCAGATAGGCAATCGACCATAAATCGAGCTTTGGGTTAAATAAGCCAAACGATGCAATCAAGGCCAATAAGGCCACTTGCGTCAGTAGCATCCAACCGCGCCGCCGCCCAAGACCAGGCAAGGCATAGCGATCGAGTAGTGGTGCCCAGATGAATTTCCACGTAAACGGAAATTGAATCAGCGCAAAAAAACCAATTGCTTTTAAATTAACCCCTTCGCTTTTTAACCACGCAGGGACTAAGTTAAGCAAGATATACAGCGGCAAACCCGAGGCAAATCCGGTAAATACACAGATCAACATGCGCCGCGAGAACAAGAGCGATTTCCAGTGAGTAGTAGTCATAGTAGCTGGCGGTAAAATAGAGGCGCTACCTTACCGCAAAGCAAGCATTTAACAAACAAAAGCAGAAAACTATCTTGAACGTCAAACACGGTGATATTTGAAATAAACAGGGCAAGGATCGCTGGTTTTCCTATCTTGATCCATTCAGGGCTTCGGGAATAAATCCCTCTTTCGAAAGCGCTTGAATTACACCTCGGATCAAAAAGTTGTTACTAAAGCCCACCGTATACTGACGT
>NZ_JANXSO010000085.1 GCF_025352645.1 Iodobacter sp.
GCAGGCGCGAGGATTGACCAAGCAAGAGGCTGGTTTGCCTTCAAATACATGGTCTAGGCAAGCTTGGTTACAGGCGATACAGGTGTTGATCAGATTGGCCGTCTTGCTCGCCGCTTTATTGACAAAATCAGGGTCGGCCAAAAGCGGGCGAGCTAAGGAAACCATATCCGCATCGCCGCTGGCTAAAATATGCTCGGCAATTTCTGGGGTATTGATGCGGTTTACCGCGATCAGCGGGATAGACACATGATCTTTTAGTTTGCGGGTAACCCAGCTGAAACCACCGCGCGGCACGGCGGCGGCGATAGTTGGGATACGTGCTTCGTGCCAGCCGATGCCGGTGTTAATCAGGGTGACACCAGCGGCTTCAAGTGCTTGGGCAAGGATAATTGCCTCTGGCAGGGTACCGCCGTCTTGGACTAAATCAAGCAAAGACAGGCGGAAGATGACGATAAAGTTAGGGCCAACCGCAGAGCGCACGGCTTTGCTAATTTCAACCGCGATACGTTGGCGGCGGGTGGCGTCACCGCCCCATTCGTCGTTCCGTTGATTAACATGGCTGCAAAGAAATTGGTTAATCAGATAGCCTTCCGAGCCCATGATTTCTACACCATCGTAGCCAGCGACCTGTGCGAGCTTTGCGGTAGTGGCAAAATCGGCGATGGTGGCTTTAATTTCTGCATCACTTAATGCGTGCGGTGTAAACGGGGTAATGGGAGAAGCAATTGCGGAAGGGGCCACGCTGGCGGTGTGGTAGGCATAGCGGCCTGCGTGTAAAATTTGTAAACAGATTTTGCCACCTGCATCGTGCACGGCTTGGGTGATGGGCAGATGGCGGGGGATATCAGCTTCATCGGCCAGCATGGCCGCATCTTCATAAATACGGCCTGCTGCATTGGGTGCGATGCCGCCGGTTACAATCAAGCCCACGCCCCCTTTGGCACGCTCAGCATAAAAAGCGGCCATGCGCTCAGGCCCATCAGGTGCTTCTTCAAGCCCCGTGTGCATAGATCCCATCAAAACGCGGTTTTTAAGGGTGGTAAAGCCCAGATCGAGCGGGCTTAATAGCTGTGTGTAGGTCGACATCGGTGCATTTCCCAACAATTGTCATGATTAAAAATTAAGCTGATTTTTCTTCTTGAATTGAGGATTAGCAGCGGCAATCGATATTTGGCCCATCAGCTGCCTCTTCAAGCCCCGTGTGTATAGATCCCATCAAAACGCGGTTTTTAAGGGTGGTAAAGCCCAGATCGAGCGGGCTTAATAGCTGCGTATAGGTCGACATTGCGGCACTTCCAAACGATTGTTTGAATTAACCTTAGCCTGATTTCTCTTGCTTGTCCTATTGGGGTTTACCAGCAGAGCGCTAGAGATGGCGTGTTTGCTAAGGTAAGTGCGCAAAATGTGTGGTGTTGTTGCTTAAAACAAGCCATGACTAGTAGTCAGCTTAGTCCTAAGCCCGACAGGCTGCTAGGTATGCCTAAAGCTGAATAGTTGGTATCGTTTTCTAGATGATGAAGGGGCAGAGTACAGATGTTAGATTTGATAATATAAAGATAATTAAAATATTTTATTACGATAAAACGTTATAAATACTATGTTTTCTATGCATTATTTATAGATAATTAAAAGGCAGCTTTAGGATAAGCTGTGATACTTTCTCACTTATTTTTAACTGGAGTTGCATGATGCCTGCTTTTTGTCACCAAGACCTGACGTTGCTGAACCCAGCGTTTGATTCGCCTCTCGTGGATGTGGTGACAGAGCTGGAGCATTTGCGACGTTTACAACTGGGGGGCACTACCCCTGCTCTGGTATTTTTTCAGCTTAAGTCTATTTTCCATATGCTGGAGAGTTTGGGCTCCGCGCGAATTGAAGGGAATCACACTACGCTGGCGGACTATGTTGAAAGCCGTCTTGAGGAACAGCCCGCGACGCCTTCCGACCAACTGCGTGAAATGGCCAATATCGAAGAGGCCATGACCTACATCGAAGATCATTTTGAGTCTGGGCAAAACGTGACCGAACACTTTGTTCGTGAGTTGCATGCGATTGCTGTTTGTGATCTCAAACGCGAG
>NZ_JANXSO010000141.1 GCF_025352645.1 Iodobacter sp.
ACGGTTTCTGGGGAGATTTCAACCAGAGTGTCATCAACGGTTGGCAAGGTGACTGCAAAGCTGGTCACTCCGGCTGGCACGGTGATTTTGCCGGTAGCAGCATCATAGGTCACACCATTGCTAAAGGTGGCTGTGCCGTAATCGGCAGTGCTGGCCGTACCACCACCGAGGCTGAAGGCATAGCTTTCAACCTTAGTCGTAGCGGTGCTGAGGGTAACGTTGAAGACAAGGTTGTTACCTTCCACCACATTGTCATCCGCAATACCTGGATTGCCGACTTCGATCTTGCTAATCACGGGATCATCAACGGGTGTAATAGTCAGTGTCAACGTGCTACTGCCCGTGCCGCCTAGTGGGTCAGTTACGTTGTAAGTGATAACGGGAACCGGCCCGTCGTAGTTGCTTTCTGGGGTAAAGGTGTAATCCCCGTTGGGTGCAATCACCAAAGTGCCTACGCCGGGGATGATGGCTGGCTGGCCTGTGGTAAACGTGCCAGTTAGGCCTGCAATGGTAAAGCCCGTAACCTTTAAAGCGCCATCTGGATCGCTATCGTTGGTTAATACATTGCCTGTTGCTTGGGTGTCTTCCAATAGGGTTGCGGTATCTGCTTGTAACTTTGCCGGATCATCAACAGGTGTAATGGTGATAGTTAAAGTGCTGCTGCCTGTCCCACCCTGTGGATCGACCACATTGTATGTAATTACTGGTACGGAGCCGTTGTAATTACCAAGGGGAGTAAAGGTGTAATCACCATTAGCCGCAATCAACAAGGTACCCACATTCGGAATGCTAGCAGGCTGCCCAGTTGTAAACGTGCCAGTCAGGCCAGCGACAGTAAAGCCTGTTACCGTTAATGCGCCATCCGGATCGCTATCATTGCTTAATACATTACCCGTTGCCGGAGTATCTTCGGCTGCCGTGGCCACATCGGCTTGTAAATTTGCGGGGTCATCAACGGGGGTAACGGTGAGCGTTAAGGTGCTGCTGCCGGTTCCGCCAACAGGATCAATCACGCTATAAGTCACTACCGGCACTGGCCCGTTGTAATTGGCGACAGGTGTAAAGGTGAAATCACCATTGGGCGCAATGACCAAGGTGCCTACATTAGGAATTGTTGCCTGCTGGTTTGGAGCAAAGGTGTCAGGTAAGCCCGCAACCGTAAAGCCTGTAACAGTGAGCGGGCCATCAGCATCACTATCATTACTGAGTACATTGCCAGACGCGGGGGTATCTTCTGCGACGCTCACTGCATCTGCGCCCAAAATGGATGGATTTGGGCTGGGCTGAATAGGTAATGCGCCTACAAGAGGCAGATCTGTTGTGCCTAAATCAGAACCCGCAAAATTAAACGCCAGCGGATTTACACCTTCAGCAATTCGCCCCAACTCAACAAAGGAGTGGCCCTCTCCAGCGCCCCCAGCGCCCCCCAAACCCGCAGCGGTTGCTTCTAATTCAGTGGTCAAATCTTTGCCGCTGGCAATTGCCGCAGCAATTTTATCTGTTGAAGCATTTAGATCGGCAATGGCCGCTGATGCGGTATCAACGGGGGTTGTGCCCAGCATCTGAGCATCTACCTGTACCGTGCGATCCCCACCAATTTCTAGCAGCTCGCCATTGGGCATCAACAGCTGCACTCGCCCATCTGCTGAGGTAACAAAAATTTCATTCTCATTCAACTGCTGGCCTTCTTTTAAAGGCACAGACTTCCCAGTTGCATCTCGCAAAAAAACGCTACCATCAATATGAACAACGGTAACGTTGGGTTTGCTTGTACTAATTTGCTCGGCCATGATAGGTCAACCAGTGAATAAGTTAGGCTTCAGGCTAAGCTTATTCATGCGGCATTCCTACTGTACCTGAGTACAGCAGCAAGGGCCGCTGGTCAGAAAAAAACCCCGTATAAACGGGGCTACTCTGACACACAGCTGCAATGTAAATATTGCTAGCGTATTCCCTTAGCCAGCAGCGTAAGTTGTAAGCGATCATTAACATGCAGCTTTTCAAATATCAAGCTGAGGTGAAATTTAACTGTACGCTCAGTAATACCCAACTCACGGGCAATTTCTTTATTTGCACTGCCACTAGCAGCTAAGGTGGCCACTTCACGCTCCCGCTCTGTCAGTGGCCCCATCCAAGCCTGAGTATCTTTGGGTACAAATAATTTATGCATCGAGCGAATCAGCGCCTGCAAAATAGCCGGCCCTGCCCAAACCCCACCTGCAGCCACCACATTAAGAATAGCCTGCAAAGACTCACTGGCAGCATAGGCATGGCAATAGCCCCGCGCGCCCGCCGTTAATGCGGCTAGGTGCTCTGCATCGCTGGGTGTTGAGCTTAAAAAAAGCACCTGATTAGACGCTGTATATGTAAGCCAACTGGCATCGCTCAATGCTGGCAAGGTAGGCAAGGCTAAATCGATCAGCACCACACTACCGCTAAGCTGGCTTAATGCAGGCAAAGAATCCAGCCTTAGGAACTCTTGCTGAGTACCCTGCTGGATGTGTGCAAACAAAGAGATATCGGCAGTTAAAATGGAGAAGTTCATCGCTCAGTCAACGCATTAGATTTTGCACGGAGTACCGGTTTTAACAGATAGGAAAGCACTGTTTTTTTACCAGTTAAGATATCAACCTCAGCGACCATGCCAGGGATAATAGGTAGTTTTTTCTCTCCTGCTTTCAAGAAGCTGGCATTAGTCCTTACTTTAACAATATAAAAAGCGTTACCTTTTTCATCCACAACGGTATCTGCGCTGATGTGCTCTAGCTTGGCATCCAAGCCACCGTAGATAGAAAAATCATAGGCTGTAAATTTCACAATTGCTGTGGCGCCAGGGCGTAAAAAGGCAATATCTTTCGGCAAGATCCTAGCTTCTAATAGCAGCGCGTCATCCCCAGGTACCACTTCAATAATATCTTTACCAGGCTGCACCACGCCACCCACGGTATTAACTTGCAATTGCTTTACAGTACCATTCACTGGCGAGCGTATTTCTGATTGCTTTACTCGATCCGCGAGGGCAACGCTGCCTTCCGTTAAGCTATTGAGCTTGCCCACTGTTTCGCCCAGCTCCGAACGCGCGACGTTTCTGAAACTAAGCTCAACCTCACGAATCTTACTGCCAGCCTCAGACATGGCCGATTGAATACGTGGAATTTGCGAGCCTGCAGAATCACGCTCGCCCAAATAACGCGAAACATCACGCTCTAGACGTAAAATTTCTACATCAGAAACGGCACCACTCTTCAGCAAAGGCTTAGTGGCTTCCAGCTCACGCAAAGTCAGCGCATAGCCTTGGCCTGCTTGTTCGCGGCGAGTACGTGCTTCGTTTAGCTCCTGCCCACGTTGCACCAGTTGCTGCTGTGCGCCACTAATCAAAGCATTCATTTCAGCACGGCGCGATTCATACAAGCCACGCTCTTGAATCACGATTTCTGGCGCTTCGGCCTGTACTTCGGCAGGCACTACAAAATCTTTACCCGAAGCCAGAGCTTCCAGCCGCGCCGCTTTGGCTTTCAACGACAAATACTGCGCCCGATTTTCTTTTAATGACGACACAAAGCGAGTTGGGTCAATCGTAATCAGTAATTGTCCTACCTTAACCTGCTGACCTTCTCTAACTAAGATAGCCTTTACAATCCCGCCATCTAAGCTTTGTATCACCTGAATCTGCCGTGAAGGAATCACCTTGCCTTCACCGCGTGTGACTTCATCAATTTTTGCCAAACTAGCCCAAAGCAGCACCACCAGCACGGTTAAAGCGGATACCCAGACCAAGATCCTTGCACCACGCGAGCTTTGCTCAACAATCACCCAATCGGCATCGGCAATAAAATCGTTATGATCAACGACATCCGCAGCTTCGCCTCTGAATAAATAGCGATCAAACCAGTGCGAACTTTTGCTCACTACGGTCTGCCATTTTTTGCGCCAAAATGTAGGCTTAACGGTTTGCATCTCCATCATCAGCTCGTCCTACCTATTCTGCCCTGCTGCAAGGCTTCAATCACCTGCGCTTTCGCGCCGTCCGCAACCACTTGCCCTTGATCCAACACAATCAAACGATCGACCAAATCCAGCAAAGACGTGCGGTGCGTCACCAGCAATAAGGTTTTTTGCGTGACATAAGCCTTCAGGCGCGCTTTTAGTTTTTCTTCAGAAAGGTGATCCATGGCACTGGTTGGCTCATCCAGCAACAGCATTGGTGGGTCATTCAATAAAGCGCGAGCGATCGAAACCGCTTGCCGCTGGCCGCCGGATAAGGACTCACCCCGCTCCGCAATTAGCATATCAAAACCACGTGGGTGCAGATCTGAGAACTCCTTCACCCCTGCTAAATCCGCCGCAGCCAAGATACTGCTGTCGTCTGCAAATGGCGCGCCCATCGCTATGTTCTGGCGCAAGGTGCCATAAAACAAGATGGGTTCTTGTGGCACATGACCAATTGCACGGCGCAATTCGGCAGGATCGATTTGCCGAGTATCTACGCCATCAATTAATACAGCCCCTTCGGTTGGGTAGTAGAGGCCAAGGATCAGTTTTTCGATCGTGGTTTTGCCTGAGCCAATCCGGCCAATAATGGCCATTTTTTCACCGGATTTAAGCTTAAATGAAACATTATTAAGTACTTTTTCATCACTACCGGCATAGGCAAAACTAACGTTTTTAAATTCAATATCACCCCTGAACGATTCGCGATGTAAGAAATTACTATCTTGCGGGCGCTCAACCGGCAACTTCATATGAGATTCAATTCCCGCCAACGAGGTGCGCGCATTTTGGTATTGCATCAACAAGCCAGCCACCTGCCCAAGCGGGGCTAAAGCACGGCCAGATAACATAGAGGCGGCAATAATCCCCCCCATGGTGACCATGTTTTCGGTAAGTAAATACACCCCCACAATAATCACAACCACACTCACCAATTGGCTAATAAACGACGCAAAATTCACCGTTGTTGATGAAAGTAATTTAAGTTTTGAGCCCACTTGGGCCAAGAAGTGCGTTGACCGCTCCCAGCGACGTTGAAACTCGCTCTCTGCGCCCATCACCTTGATGGTTTCTATCCCAACCAAGCCCTCAACCAAAGTGGCATTGCGCTGTGCGGATGCCCGCTGAGTTAACTCAACCATTTCGCGCATTTTATCTTGGGCCAGCAAGGTAAACCCCACCACCAGCACAATGCCAACCATGGCAGGCACCGCCAACCACGGTGAAATCCACATCATCACCAGCAAGAAAATCAGCACAAAGGGCAAATCAACCAAGGTGGTAATCGATGCGGAGGCGATGAAATCTCGTACCGATTCAAAAGCGCGCAAATTAGCCACAAAAGAGCCCACCGAAGCGGGTCGCGCCTCCATGCGGATTCCGAGCACTCGTTCCATAATCAATGCAGATAAGGTCACATCAATACGCTTAGACGCCACATCAATAATATGGCCACGGATCGTTCGCAATAAGAAATCAAACGTTAACACGGCCAAAGCGCCAATCGCCAACACCCACAGTGTTTCTAAAGCATGGTTGGGCACGACCCTATCGTAAACATTCATCGAAAACAGCGGCATGGCCAGCGCCAGCGTATTAATCAGTAGCGCAGCCAATAGAGCGTCGCGGTATAAACGCCAATTATCTTTAACTACGCTCCAAAACCAATGGCGGCCTCGCACCGAGCCATGCTCTGGTGCGCGGGCTTCAAATCTAAATTTAGGGCGAACAAAAATAACGATGCCGGTGTGAACAGCCTGTAATGCCTCAGCACTGATCAGCTCGGAGGATTCACCCGTTTCAGGAAAGCATACCCGTGCCATGCCGTCATCCAGCCACTCCAGCAGTAAGCAAGCGCCTCGATCTTTAAGCAGTAAAATAACGGGGAATAAGCTGGTGGGTAATTCATTCAAGGCACGGCGCACCACTCGAGCAGATAAGCCTGCTCTAGCTGCAGCCCGTGGCACGAGGGATGGCGATAAGAGGTTATCGCTCAGGGGTAAGCCAGCAGATAAAGCCTCACACGTCCAAGGGGAGCCATGAATGCGTGTAAGCTCGGCCAAACAATCTAAAAGGGGATCAAAGCGGCTTTGATGCTCACCCACACGCCAATCAGGGCGGTCAGAAGCTTTCGAATGGCTGGGATTGGACTCGCTCATACCTGAATTTCGTTTTAGTAGTTATGAAAATATATTCTACGCAGATTGTAAGCTAAAACATATACATTACTTAATTAACACTAATATATAAGTAAATGATTACATTTGCTTTAATCAAGTAATACTTTTCCAGGATTCATAATTCCTGCCGAATCAAACGATTGTTTAATGCTTTTCATTAATGCCAATTCCAACGGATTTCTGTATTTAGCCAAATGCTGGCGCTTTAATTGGCCAATCCCGTGTTCTGCACTGATACTACCGTTATGCTTTGCAACGCAAGCGTAAACAATATCATTCACCATAGGCTCATCTGAGTAAATCGCTGCAGTTTTATCCGATCTAAATACGTTGTAATGCAAATTACCATCACCCAAATGACCAAAAGCAATAATAGCTGCATCACTTAAAACCGCCACCAACTCTTGGCCACATTCTGTTAAGAAGTCAGGAATACTGCCTACTGGTACGCTAATGTCATGCTTAATACTTACGCCTTCTCTACGTTGAGCCTCAGGGATATGCTCTCTTAACTGCCAAAAATCTCTGGCTTGCTTACTGTTTTGTGCCAATAAAGCATTTTCACAGCCCAAAGAGACCAGTACCCCCGCTAATTGATCACTCAACACCTCGCTGCTACCCCCATCAGATAGCTCTAACAACACCGCCCATTCAGGCAAAGGTTTAAAAGGGTGAGGCAAGCTAGGACATTGCTTAGCCAGCAGCTCAAAACAAGGTTTGGAAATCAGCTCAAACGAAGTCACTCGGTCCCCCACCGCGGCCTGTATACCACGGAGTAACTCCACCGCTGCGGCAGGATGATCCAAGCCCACCAAGGCCGTTGCATGCGCCGTGGGCAAAGGATAAAGCCGCAGTACCGCACGGGTAATTACGCCTAAAGTGCCTTCAGAGCCAATAAACAGCTGCTTTAAATCATAACCAGTATTGTCTTTTCTGAGCCCGCGTAAACCATCCAACACTTCACCATTGGGCAGCACCACTTCCAAGCCCAAGGTCAGCTCACGCATATTGCCGTAACGCAGCACATTCACCCCACCCGCATTGGTCGCCAAAGCGCCGCCCATGCGGCAAGAACCAGCTGCGGCCCAATCAGCAGGAAACAAGCGATTTGCCGCACGCGCAGCCGCCTGCACATCGGCCAAGATGGCCCCTGCTTCCACAATAATGGTGTTGTTATCACTATCTACCTTGAGCACTCGGTTCATGCGCTCTGTGGATAAAACCAGCGCCTTCCCTGATGCATCAGGCGTAGCAGCACCACAAAGGCTGGTGTTTCCCCCTTGCGGAACAATTGCCACGCCGTGCTGAGCGCAAAGCTTAATCACGGCCGCCACTTCTGCTGTGTTGCGTGGCCTCGCCACCGCCAACGCTGCGCCTTGATAACGACGGCGCTGATCTAGGCAATAAGCCGCCGTATCCTTGCCACTTAACACGCCTGCCGTATCAAGCAATAGGCGTAATTCATCTAAAAAAATATTCACAAACAAAAATCCTGCCGTTTTGCATGCGCACTGATCACCCGCTGAAAATGCCCAGGATCTTTGGCATAGGTCATTTCACCGGCCGCAGGCTTATAAAAATCATATAAACGCGATACCCAAAAACGCAGCGCTGCAGCGCGCAATACCAAGGGCCACGCGGCAATTTCATCTAAGCTTAAGGGCCGAATCGCCTGATAACCTTGCAGCAATGACCTTGCCCGCGCCTGATCGATATCGCCTGATTCCGTTACGCACCAATCATTCAGCGTAATGGCTAAGTCATAGACCAAGGCATCATTACAGGCATAGTAGAAATCAATAAAACCGCCCACACGATCGCCATTAAGTAAGACGTTATCGCGGAATAAATCTGCGTGAATCACGCCTTGGGGCAAGTGATCGAAACGATGCTCGACCTGTAAAGCCAACTCGGCGCGCAATTGCTCAGCCTCATCCGCCTGCATCAAGTCAAATAACTGTGGTGCGGTGGCATTCCACCACATTGGCCCACGTGGATTGGGCATCTGCTGCTTATAACTACGCGCAGCCAAATGCATTTGCGCCAACATTTCACCCACTTCAGCGCATTGGTTTGCGCTAGGCTCATCCACCACCGTGCCAGGTACGCACTGCACCAGCAGCGTTGGCCTGCCATTTAACTCATCAACGTATTGATCTTCCAGATTAGCAATCGGTGCAGCAACCGCAATGCCATGATGGGCCAGATGCGCCATCAAATTGACATAAAACGGCAATTCATCCGCCGCCAAGGTTTCAAACAAAGTCAGTACATAGCGGCCATGCGTGGTGGTCACAAAGTAATTGGTGTTTGTGATCCCAGCGGCAATGCCTTTAAGCTCAAGCAAGCTGCCAATGGAGTAACGCTTTAGGAAGGGACCGAGGTCTTCCATTGTCACGGTGGTAAAAACTGACATAGATTTGGCTCAAATGGGCATTCTTAAACTAGTTTTTCATCCACGAAAAATCAAACAATAGGCAGACCACTCAATGCACAAACAATGGCTTGATTTAATAAGCCGCACCGCAAATCAAACTTGGGTGCAGCCCGTGGATCAGCTCATTTAGCTCAAGAATTTGCATTAATATTTTTCGTGGATTTTATGTTGTTCGTGGACTCAAAATGAAATGACTTACACCATCAAAATTCAAAAATAACCCAGCGGGGTACAGATAAATTGCTGCCACCCAAATCGTCACTGCGATCAAAACGCCCTTGCCCTTCTTTATCGATCAAGAAATAAGGCTTACCCACTTTAGGCGTTACTTTCATCATGTAAAGTTTACCTTTTAAGCGATACTCAGCAATGGTTGCGTCAGATTTTTCGATCACCTTGATTTCTGGCTCATCGAGCACTTTTGCCTCGCTTCCCTTGGCGGGCAAAGGCGGTGGCGCATCACTTGGTGACGCAGCAAAAGCATAACTACTCAGTAATAGACTAAGCAAAATCAGGCGCATGGTGGTTTCCTTGTTAAAGTCGATACTGGAGTCTGAATTATTCTTTACACAGGCAAGCGCTAATTAGACGTCTTTTATCATGGGATACATCGTACAAAGCTGACATATAAACACAGCGGCTTAAGCCTTATAATACGCTGGATTCAAAGCATTCTAATATCAACCCGAACACTGGAAAGGGGTAAGCCCCCCAGTGTTTTCGTTTTTCTTACACTTAGTATAGAGAGTTTCATCGCATGGCGACCCTGCTTTTAATTGACGGCTCTTCCTACCTCTACCGAGCCTTCCATGCGATCCGCGATTTGGCGGCTCCCGATGGCACACCCACTAATGCCCTCTATGGCTTTGTGAATATGCTGAAAAAGCTACGTCAGCAAACTCCTGCCGATTATATAGCCTGCGTGTTTGATGCCAAGGGTAAAACCTTTCGCGACGATTTATACGCCGAATACAAGGCGCAACGCCCATCTATGCCTGATGAATTGCGGGTGCAAATCGAGCCGATTCATGCAGCAGTGAAAGCCTTTGGCATTAAGATTCTGATGGTTGATGGCGTAGAAGCTGACGATGTGATTGGCACGCTAGCAAGCTGGGGTACAGAGCACGGTATTACTACCATCATGTCTACCGGCGATAAAGATATGGCGCAGTTGGTTAATCAATACGTGCGAATTGAAAACTCGATGACCGAAGAAGTGTTAGATATCGAAGGCGTGATTAATAAATTTGGCGTGCGCCCTGAGCAAATTGTCGATTATCTGGCACTGATTGGCGACACCGTGGATAACGTACCCGGCGTGCCCAAATGCGGCCCCAAAACCGCACAAAAATGGCTAAGTGAATACCAAACGCTGGATGCCATCGTTGCCAATGCCGACGCCATCAAAGGCGTAGTCGGTGACAACCTGCGTAATACGCTGGAATGGCTGCCGATGGCTAAACAGCTGGTCACCATCAAATGTGATCTGGATTTAAGCAGCGAGCTACCGCAGCAATTTACCGATCTAACACCACAGGCAGAAGACTGGGACACGCTGCTGGGCATTTTTCGCAAAGCCAACTTCAAAACTTGGATCCGCGAGGCAGAAAGCAAGCTCAGCGCCGCAGCGGCCCCTTCCAGCGCTGATTTATTCAGCGCTCCAGCCAAGCCTGCCGCAGCAGCGGAAAACATGAGCGAGCCAGCCCCTGTTGAGCGCCACTACCAAACCATCCTCAGCCAAGAGCAGTTAGATGAATGGCTGGTACAACTGATGGCCGCCGAGGTGGTTTCGCTAGATACCGAAACCACCGGCCTTGACGCGCTAAATTCACAAATTGTTGGTATGTCTTTTTGCATTAAAGCGGGCCTTGCCGCGTATTTGCCCCTTGCTCACCGTGGGCCAGATGCAGTTGAGCAACTGCCGCTAGATGCCACGCTGGCTAAGCTAAAACCTTGGTTAGAATCCGCAGATCACAAAAAGCTTGGCCAGAATTTAAAATTCGATCAGCATATTTTTGCCAACCACGGCATTGCACTGGCTGGCGTTTCTGACGACACCATGCTGATGTCTTATGTACTGGCCAGCTTTGAGAAACACAATATGGATGCGCTAGCCGAGCGCGAGCTGGGCGTTGCCACCATTAAATATGAAGAACTCTGCGGCAAAGGGGCTAAGCAAATTGGCTTTGATGAAGTAGCCGTAGAGATTGCCAGCACTTACGCCGCCGAAGACGCCGACATCACCTTGCAACTGGCCCACGCCATGCTGCCACGGCTGACTGGTGGGCTGGCCACGGTTTACCGCGATATCGAAATGCCATCGCGTGCGGTGCTGTTTGAAATGGAGCGCACCGGCGTGCTGCTCGATAGCCAGAAGCTCAATCAGCAAAGCCACGAAATTGGCCTGCGCTTACTGGCACTTGAGCAAAGCGCTTACGATTTGGCAGGGCAACCCTTTAATCTATCCAGCCCTAAGCAAATTGGCGAGATTTTCTTTGAACAGCTCAAGCTGCCCGTCATTAAAAAAACCCCTAAGGGCGCGCCCTCTACCGACGAAGAAGTCTTGCAGGAGCTGGCTAAGGATTTTCCGCTGCCCAAGGTATTGCTTGAACATCGCTCGCTTTCCAAACTTAAATCCACTTACACCGACAAACTGCCGCTGATGGTGAACCCGCGCACTGGCCGCGTTCACACTAGCTACAACCAAACCGTCGCCGTAACTGGGCGCTTAAGCTCTACCGAACCTAATCTGCAGAACATTCCGGTTAAAAGCCTAGAAGGCCGCAAGATTCGTGAAGCCTTTATTGCGCCTAAAGGCTGGCAAATAATGTCTGCCGATTACTCGCAAATTGAGCTACGCATCATGGCGCATTTATCCAGCGATGAGGCGATGATTGCTGCGTTTACCTCTGGGGAAGATATTCACCGCACCACCGCCGCCGAAGTGTTTGGCGTAGCGCTCGATCAAGTCAGCAGCGAGCAACGCCGCTACGCCAAAAGTATTAACTTTGGTCTGATTTATGGCATGGGCGTATTTGGCCTAGCCGCGCAACTCGAAATCCCGCGTGACGCCGCAAAAAACTTTATCGATCGCTACTTTGCCCGTTTCCAAGGCGTGGCCATGTATATGGAAAACATTCGCGCCAGCGCCAAAGAGCACGGCTATGTAGAAACCGTGTTTGGCCGCCGCCTATGGCTACCAGAAATCAAATCATCCAATGCGGCCCGCCGCGCCGGAGCAGAACGCGCCGCAATTAACGCCCCAATGCAGGGCACGGCGGCCGATTTAATCAAGCTGGCGATGATTAATGTAGCGGACTGGATTAAGGCCGAAGGCCTGCAAAGCAGATTAATCATGCAGGTACACGATGAGCTGGTACTGGAAGTGCCCGACGCTGAAGTGGCAATGATGCGTGAGCAATTGCCGATTAGAATGGCGCAAGCGGCAGAACTGACCGTGCCCTTGCTGGCCGAAGTAGGCGTAGGCATGAATTGGGAAGAAGCTCACTAAATCTATTTGCCCTCTTTTCCTCAATCGGACGAGTATGCCTCTTGCTCAATAGACTCTGTGTAGATGGATTTCTTGAGTATTGGGTTTGGTTTTTGAATGGGTAGGGCGAGTGAAACCCACGAGCCATGCTGAATAAATGCGCGGGTTTCACCCGCCCTACGCTATTTATAATGAGATTGAGCAAGAGGCCATAATTAGGTAATCGGAAGAGAGGGGGATGACAAAAGCAGCTAAATTGCTATCAATAACAACGCTCACTTTGTCAGCCCATAGTAAATAGTCTAAAGTCCAGCTAAAGCATCAAATTACACGGTACTAAACGGCACATATAAATCAATGACAATAATCCATTCCCATTTCAAGCAAAATATAAGCTGGCAATTGCTATGCGCGGCGCTATTGCTAATTATTGAGCAACCTGCGGCGGCCCTTACGCTTGGGGAATTGACGATTCAATCATCGGTTGGCCAGCGTTTTAAAGGCTTTGTCACCTACCAACTTTCCCCTGAAGATGGCTTGGCAGAAGACTGCAGCAAGCTAAGTGTTATTGCTGCAAATAATGATTTACCAGGGCTAGGCCCAGCCTCGCTACGCCTGCAAAGTAGTGGGCGCAGCGGACGAATTTTAATTCAAGCGGCCGAATCTCTATTTGAGCCAGTAGCCAGCTTTAGCCTCAAGATGGAATGCAAAGGACAACAACTACAGCGTAGTTACACCGTCTTTTTAGACCCTGCGCCAATCAATCTCCCGAGCATTGCAGAAGAAACGCATCCAAACAAAGCGATAGCCACAGTCGCACCAAAGCACCCACGCACAGCTAGAGCCAAACCCGCTCCAAAGCTCAATACCGAGCCAAGCACAACGGCCACCAAAGCGCCTAAATCGCTAGATGCTACCCACGCATTACCCCCTCTACCCTCTACGGGTGGCCAGTTACGGATTGAGAGCGAGCTAAACAGCAAAAACGTAGCGCCCGCCGTACTTAGCCCTGAAGATTTACAAACTAAAATTGCGATGATGCAGAGCCTGCAAGAGCAGCTGCAATCAGAAATGATACGCCTACAAAAATCGATGCTCACCCTACAAACACTGGCTGGGGGCCAAAGAGCGGCCAGCAGTATTATTAGCGCGCCTGAAGCTAGCTTAAATATTGATCATGCAGAAGAAGCTGCCACACCTAAACCCAGCACCAACAGTACCCCGCTTCCTGCCCCAACCGCCATTCAAAGGCACCCCGTCGAAGCAGCTAGCAGCAACTGGTGGATGACCTTAGCACTCGCCCTCTTAGCAGCCGTTGCAGGCGGCTGGATCTGGCTGCGCCGTAAGCAAAAACAAAATGCTTGGGAGGCCGATTCCGATAGCAGCATTTCTAGCCTACACCGTAGCAATATCAAACCCAGCCCAACTGATCCAAAAGAGGAACACTCTATCTTCAGGCATAGCCAACTGTTTCATGGCGGGATTGAAGTTCAAGAGGAAGATGGCAGCGCCACGCTAGAACGCGCACAATTATTGGTTGCCCAAGGTGAAACAGACCAAGCTATTGAGCTTCTGTATATCACCATTGATGAAAACGAAGCTGAAACAGAGCCTTGGCTACTGCTATTCCGTGTTTTGCGCCAACAAGGCATGAAAACCGAATACGCACAACTTGCCAGACGCTTCCATGATCTCAGTAATGATGCGGAAGACTGGGCCTTGGTTCGTAATATTGGCTACCGACTCGATCCTGAAAACCCGCTATATAGCGTGCCTGAAGACGTCGTGCCACATGCTGAAGAAGAGCCATCGACTGCTCCTCTGCCGCTAATTCCAGCGCCTATAGAAATTGAGCAGCCCTTAGATATCACGCTGCCTGCCAAACTGGCTGAGCCAGAAGAAATCCCTGTAGAAATTGAGTCGCAGCGGCCACAAGACGCCATGTTGATGGAGTTTTTAACCGCCCCAGCAGAAAACAACGAGCACAACACATCCAGCTCAGAAAATTCACCCTTGCAAATTATCTCGCTAGATTTGCCACCACTTGAGTTTGCACCGCCAGCAATAGAGGAAAACAGCCCGCTTGATCTTTCTTTAATTGTTGCCGAAGAAGAAATCATCGAAGCTTCTACAGCAGCTAACGATGCTGAGGAGGTTTTTGAAGAGATTGATTTAGTGGAGCTCGATATTGAGCTGCAACCCCCACTGTCTTTTTTTGAGCCGCATAAAAAATAAGCGTCAAACTCCAGCAGACAGCCCACAGGCGGCTAATGATAGAATGCGCCCTTGTATGAAAAACTCAAGGAATCGCAAGTGATACTGCCTACTCGCCTCGTTATCGCAACTCGTGAAAGCCCGCTTGCACTCTGGCAGGCTAACCATATCAAGGCGAAGCTTGAGGCGCTCTATCCAGAGCTAATCGTTGAGTTGCTAGGAATGACTACCCAAGGCGACCGGATTTTAGACGTCACTTTAAATAAAATCGGTGGCAAAGGTTTATTTGTTAAAGAGCTAGAAACCGCGATTGAAGAAGGCCGTGCCGATCTGGCCGTGCACTCCATGAAAGACGTGCCTATGCTCTTGCCCACAGGTTTTGCACTGGCCGCTATTGGCGAGCGTGAAGATCCCCGCGATGCCTTTGTCTCAAACCAATATCAATCCTTAGATCAACTGCCTGCTGCTGCCATCGTTGGCACGTCTAGCCTGCGCCGTGAATCACAACTGCGCGCTCGTTTTCCGCACCTAACCATCAAGCCCTTACGTGGCAATGTAGGCACACGCTTAGGCAAATTAGATGCGGGTGAATACGACGCCATTATTCTGGCTGCATCCGGCTTAATTCGGCTGGGATTAGGCGATCGAATCAAAAGCGCAATTGCCCCAGCAGATAGCCTGCCATCCCCAGGACAAGGCGCACTCGGTATTGAGATTCGTAGTGATAGGGAAGACTTAAAAGCGCTGCTTGCACCACTAAACCATGCCATCACAGCAGCCTGTGTCACGGCAGAGCGCGCCTTATCGCGCCGCTTGGGTGGGTCTTGCCAGATTCCACTGGGTGCTTTTGCAGAAGAAGATGATGGCTTTTTGCGCCTGCGCGCCTTTATTGCCAACCCAGATGGCAGCGATATTGTGTACGCCGAAGCCAATGGCTCACTCGCCGCCGCCAATGGTCTTGGTTTACAAGTTGCTGAATTACTCTGCACCGAAGGCGCAACTGAGATCTTAAAAAACCTAGCCGCTGCGGCTTAGCACTAGCAAGGCTTTGCTGGGTTGGGTTGGGTGCTTACCCGCCTCAGGCGATTTATCTTGCATGGCATTGACTAACTTGATGCATATAGGGCTGGCTATTTGTCCACGCTACATTTCTAGGGCATCACGATGAGCCAAACTCTTCAAGGTCTGCGCCTGTGGGTAACGCGCCCCAGCCAGCAAGCTGCCGGCTTAATCAACCTACTCATTGAGGCTGGTGCAGAGGCGGTAGCAATGCCACTACTGGAAATTGCCCCCGCCGCCGATCCAGCCCCGCTAGCGGCGGCATTAGCCAACTTAGCGCAATTTGATCTAGCAATCTTTGTTAGCCCGTCGGCGCTGGATGCGGTAGTTTCGCAATTACCGCAGTGGCCAAAAAATTTACCCGTTGCCGTAGTTGGCCCAGGTAGCGAACGCCGAGCTAAAGAACTAGGCATGGAACAAATTATCTGCCCAAGCAGTCAATTTGATAGTGAGGGCTTATTACTTGAGCCCGCCATGCAAAGCTTACAAAATAAAAAAGTAGTTATATTTCGCGGCAATGGTGGGCGTGAATTATTACCCAATGCCTTACAAGAGCGGGGAGCACTGCTCACTGTGATCAGCGCCTACCAAAGACAACCGCCCCGCTTTGATCTAGCACGCTTAAATGCCGAATTAGCCACAGGCTGCGATGGCATCGTCATTTCTAGCTCAGAAGCGGCGCAACACTTATTTCAGCTCGCTGGAGATGGTGCGCTGCAAGCGTTACAATCACGCATATATTTCGTGCCTCATCCGCGCATTGCAGAGTCACTGATCGCTTTAGGTGCCAAACAAATAGAACTAACAGATGCGGGGGATAGCGGTATTTTGCGTGGCCTACATCAGCACTTCACCCTTCCCCGCTAGGAAACAAGACTAAGATGACTCAGGATACTTCTCAAGAATCACTCTCTGCGGCGCTGCAAACTCCCAGTCGTCGTTTTATTCCTCAAACGGCCATTGTGCTCAGTGCTGCCGCCTTAATTGCCGCTGGCAGCGTATGGCTGTACCAACAGCAGGCAATGGAGCAGCTCAAGCTCGATGTAAGCCGCCAGCTGGCCGGCAATAAAACCAGTACCAGCCAACTGACGCAGCAACTCACCGAAAATACTAAATTACAGCAGCAGTTTGTCGGCAAACTGGCTCTACTTGAAGCCAAGCAAGCTGAATCGCTGAATCAGCAGCAAGCCCTCAATAATATGTATGAGGCGCTGACGCATAACGAAACACACCGTGCCCTCTCCGAAATAGAACAAATCTTAGGCTTTGCCAGCCAACAACTGCAATTGGGCGGCAATATCAATGGTGCCCTGCTGGCTCTGGCCAATATCGATCAAAAACTCACTCAGCTCAATCGCCCAGAGCTGATCAGCCTACGCCAAAGTATTACCCGCGACATTGATACGCTGAAAGCACTCCCTTATGTGGATACGATTGGTATTAGCGCCAAGCTCGATAGCCTGATCTCAGGCCTAGATGACTTACCTTTAGCTATTGATAGCTATCGCCAGGCCCCACCCCAAGCCAAGGAATCTGTTAGCAGCAGCGCATTTGGGCGTTTTTCTGATGATCTTTGGCACCAGCTTAAGCAGCTGATTCAAATTCGCCGGATGGATAAACCAGAAGCCATGTTGCTATCCCCAGAGCAAGGTTTTTTCCTGCGCGAAAACATTAAGCTCAGATTATTAGACGCCCGCACCACGCTGATGCTAAAAGACGAAACCAGCTACCGCAGCGATATTGCTGCCGCGCTACGTTATTTAGAGCAATACTTCGATCAAAAATCACCCCAAACCGCTACCTCTATTGCCACGCTCAAGCAACTGGGATCGCAAGATTTAGTGATTACCTTGCCTGAGCTTGGTACTAGTTTGGCCGCCGTTCGCAGCGCGCGCACGATTGCAGAAAGGGCTAAGCAATGACCACGCTTTGCCGCATCAGCTTTACGCACACCTTTACGGCTACACCAAAGGCTACCCGATGAGAATCCTATTTTGGATCATCGCCCTATTTGCGCTGGCAGTTGGCCTGACCCTATTTGCCCAGCTCAATACCGGCTATGTACTGCTGTTTTTACCGCCTTGGCGTATTGAAATATCGCTAAATGTATTCGCCATGCTGACCTTGGCAACCATTACCTTGCTGTATTTATTACTAAAGCTAGTGGCTGAATTTGGCGGCTTGCCACAACGAGTTAAGCAATACCGTGAACGTCAGCAAAGAGACGCCTCCATTCAACTAGAGCGTGAAGCGCGCTTAGCCTTTTTTGAAGGCCGCTACCAACGCGCTGAACGGCTGGCTGGAGAGGCGCTCAATAATAGCGAGAACAACGATGCCTTCGCCGTGAATGCACTGTTGGCCACGCGGGCTGCGCATCAAATGCGTGATTTTGCCCGCCGCGATCAATACCTAGAAAAACTTCAGCAGCGTTTTGGCAATCAACACTTATCTGCAGCCATGATGGCAGCGGAGCTTTATCTGGATGAGCGCCGCTATAGCGACGCGGGTAATGCCCTAGCTGCGGCAAGGCAAATCTCACCCAAGCTCACCGCCGCTTTGCAATTAGAGCTGCGTTTACGCTTGCGTGAAGAAAATCCTGACGCTATTTTACGCTTGGTAGAGCAGCTGGCTAAAAGCGAAGCCGTGGATGCAGAGCAAGCAAGACGCATCCGTAATCAAGCTTATTTGCTAAAACTTAAGCAGCAGCCTTTATCCAGCCAGCAATTGCAAGACTGGTGGCATAAGCTGCCAAGTGGCGATAAAACCCTACCACAGCTGTTAGAAGCCGTAGTCGACAGCCATAAGCAGCAAGGCGAGCCTGCTTTTGCCCGTACCTTGATCGAAGAAACGCTACGTAATGAGTGGTCGAGTACTTTAGCGGGGCGCTATGGCTCACTTGGCTTAACGGGGGAGGCTTTGATCTCTCAGCTACAACAAGCTGAATTATGGCTGAAGCAGCACCCTAAAGATCATTTGCTACTACTGACTCTGGGTAGGCTGTGCCGTGCAAGCGCACTATGGGGCAAGGCGCAAACCTATCTAGAAGCCAGCATTGCTGTACATCCTACGGCGGTTGCCCATGCAGAATTGGCGGAATTATTAGATTCGCTGGATAAAAATGATGCGGCTAGCAAACATTACCGTGCCAGCTTGGCCTTGGCCCTACCGCAGGCTAGCTTACTGTAGCTAAGACTCGCCCCAACAAAAAACGGCTGCATCTTGCAGCCGTTTTGCTTATTTCACCGTTTGTTTTTTCGGTGGAGCAGACCGTTTAGCTTCATCAGATAAAGTAATCCACGCAAAGGGCGAGGCACTCTTATTGCGCTCAAAGAAATTAGGTAGAGCTGAAGCATCACGAACAGGAACAACGGGTTTACGGACTTGCGTATGAATTAGCATTTTAATGCCCCCGAGTAAGTTGCAATAGCATATTACTGGATGTTAACACAATACATTGGAATAACTACCCATTAATTGACTTAAAACAAGCTATTAGCTGTCCATGACAGTAACACAAAATACATATAGATAAACAATTTCTTACTTAGTCCAATTTACACAGTAAGAAATAACCTAAACTGCCATAAAATCAAGCAAAAGCCCTTAGTCTGCCCTTAGCCAAATCAAAATCACTAGAAAATACTTACAACAAATCAGGTGACATCACCGCCCGCAATAAGTAGCTTATTTGCCCAACTCTCACCCGCCTTTGTAGCCACCAACAGCCGCCACGACGCACATTCCAATCTAATTCTTTGCCAGCCATAAGCACCGCCGCCACATGTCCAAGCTCATTTTGGTGGCCAACCAAAACCAAAACCTTACCCGTTTCACGCGGCCAATTACTCACTTCTAAATAAGCAGCGGCGCGTGCGCCAGGATTAAGCCTTGCATCAATATTAAATTGCTTACTTAATGCCCTAGCGGTTTCCTGACTCCGCAACGCTTCACTAGCGATCACCGTGAGCGCAGCACCATCTAAACGTTTATTCAACCAAGCCGCCATTTTTTCGGCTTGCTTGCGCCCTTTAGCCGTTAGCGGACGAAGTAAATCGTTTTCGCCCTCCTCCGCTTCGGCATGCCGCCACAAAATTAAATCCACAAACTACGCCTTTATACGATGGAATAAACAGGACTGGCCCGCCCCACAAACATCACTGGCCTAGACTCACACCCCTGAAACAAAATGTAGAGGCGCTGCTTGCTGCGCCCTGTAAGACGGGTACAACCCACGTTTTTTTCAACATCGATCAAAGATTGCACCCGCCCTACTCGCTTGGCTTAAGTTAATAGGACTGGGGTTCCCCTCTAAAAAAACACAGCACTTTGCCATATCCCAACCACTTAATTACGTGGCTTAGCCGCTAATTCTGCCAATAGGGTTGCTTGTGAAGAGCGCAACTTACCCCCACGCGCCGTCTTGCGACGATAGCGGCCATCCGACAGCATTTCCCAAGCTTGGGTGTTATCCACTAAGCAAGGGCGCAGGCTTTCACGAATCACACGGCGTTTTACTTTTGGATTTAAGATTGGGAAGGCAATCTCAATACGGCGGAATAAATTGCGCCCCATCCAATCGGCAGAGGATAAGTACACATCCTCAGCACCATCGTTATAAAAATAAAACACGCGGTGATGCTCTAATAAACGCCCAATAATCGATCGAACCCGAATATTGTCCGACACCCCAGGAATACCTGGGCGCAGCGCACACACCCCACGCACGATCAGGTGAATTGTTACCCCCGCTTGCGATGCCTGATACAGCTTATCAATCACTGTTGGTTCTAATAGCGCATTCATTTTGGCGATAATCACCGCCTTACGCCCTTCCTTGGCGTGGGCAATTTCTTTATCGATATACTTTAAAATATTCGGCTGCAAAGTAAACGGCGCTTGCCATAACTGATGATGATCGCCAGCCAAGCCAAGGCCGGTAAGCTGCATAAACACGTCATTCACATCGCTAACGATTTCTTCATTCGTCGTCATCAAGCCAAAATCGGTGTAAAGCTTAGTGGTGCGCGGGTGGTAATTACCCGTACCAACGTGGGCATAGCGGTTTAAGCGCCCTTCCTCGCGACGCACAATTAACAACATCTTGGCGTGGGTTTTATAGCCATATACGCCATACACCACGTGCACACCCGCCAGCTCTAGCTTGGCAGCCCAGTTAATATTGGCTTCTTCATCAAAGCGCGCCATCAGCTCAACCACTGCCGTCACCTCTTTACCGCGCCCTGCCGCCTCGCTTAAGGCCTCCATCAAGGATGATTCAGTGCCGGTACGGTAAACCGTCATCTTGATCGCCACCACCTGTGGATCCCTTGCTGCCTGCTGCAGCAAATCAATCACGGGGGTAAAGCTTTGGTAAGGATGATGCAATAAAATATCGCCTTGGCGAATCGCGGCAAACATATCTGGCTGTTTGCGTAGCTCAATAGGAATACCTGGCATAAATGGTTCAAACTTCAGATCGGGTCGATCAACCTGATCCGGCACTTGCATCAAGCGCACTAAATTTACAGGCCCGTTTACGCGGTATAAATCAGCATCTTTTAAACCAAACTGATCACGCAAGAAAGCTTGTAAATGCTTAGGGCAATTATCCGCCAGCTCTAAACGCACGGCATCGCCATAAGAGCGTTGCGACAACTCGCCTTTTAGCGCCGCCCGTAAGTCTTTTAGATCATCATCATCCACCGATACATCAGAATCGCGCGTCACGCGGAATTGATAACAACCTAGCACCTGCATACCAGAAAACAGCTCATCCACGTGCGCATGCAAAATGGACGATAAGAAAACAAAGCCATTTTCTACACCAGAAATCTCGTCCGGCATTTTTACAAAGCGCGGCAAAATACGTGGTGCTTGCACAATGGCAATCCCCGAGCTGCGACCAAACGCATCGTTGCCTTCTAGCTCAACAATAAAATTAAGGGATTTATTGAGTACTCGTGGGAAAGGATGCGAAGGATCAAGCCCAATCGGCGTCAGAATTGGCATCAGCTCACGGAAAAAGAAATCACGCACCCACTCCCGCTGCTCGTCTGTCCACACACTGCGACGGAAAAAATGAATCCCTTCTTTAGCCATAGCAGGGAATAATACCTCTAGCAGCAAGCTATATTGGCGATCCACTAAATCATGTGCTTCCCGCGTCACCAGCTCAAACGCCTGCAGCGGTGTCATCCCTTCGGGTAGTAAACGCGTTGGGTTATGGCAGATGTTTTCTTTAAGCCACGCTACCCGCACTTCAAAAAACTCATCCAAATTAGATGAAACAATGCACAAAAACTTCAGACGTTCCAACAAAGGATTGCTAGCGTCCTCCGCCTGAGCCAATACTCGGCGATTGAACTCCAACAACCCCATTTCACGATTGAGCATTAACTGATTGTCTGTAGGTTTGTAACTCATCTTTCTTCGCTTTGGTATAGCGTTACACGCTGTCAGGAATAAATAAAACCCTAGAATGGATAAGGTTTCGAACCAATTTTAAGCTAAAAATTCAATTGCAAATTTCACGCCAATTCTGCCAATTTAAGCATTTATAAGGTAAGCACGTTTTTTGCCCACGCCATGCAATCGCGCAGGCCAACCAAACCGCCTTTCCCATCCATATATTAACGAGATTGCGTTTCACCCGCCCTACACACGCTACCTAACTGATATTACATAGCAAAATCAAAAAACATGAACAGATACCAATTAACCAGCAACATTTGAATTCTTTATAATAAATTTTATTTAAAATCAAATAGTTATATATATACAAAGATCTATACGTCGTGATAATAAAACAAAGTAAGATCATCCCCGTTTGATCGGTTTATTTCGTGTATTTAGTGCTTTTCGTGGACTAATAATCGTTATGCGTAAGATCAGTAGCAAAATACTCTGCCGCCTACAGCAGAAACAACACAGGCCACTATAAGTGGCCTGTGCTTAAGAATTATTGCGGCACAAAGCCTGCGGGCATTTCTGCACCATCGCCAAAGAAATAATTCTCTAACTGCTGCTGCAAATACTGCCGCGCACGCGGATCAGCCAAGCTCAAACGATTTTCATTAATCAACATGGTTTGATGCTTAATCCAGGCCTGCCATGCTTCTTTAGAAACATTCTCAAATACCTTCTTACCCAAAGCACCTGGCAATGGCGGGAATTCCATCCCCTCAGCTTCACGGCCCAGCTTTACACAGTTCACAGTGCGGCTCATTAGTATCACCTCAATAATATTACATTTATGTTTCTAGAAAATGACAAAAACTGCTTATACCGGCTTTGCGAGCAATGGCATACAGAGGCACACAAGCAGATTTTGCATCCGGCAATTCATTCAAGAAGCTTTTGCTGATTATACCAGAGCAGCGTGATACCACAGGAAGAGGGAGGGATTACACAAGCATAAGAGTAAAAGATCTTTATAAGTAAGTATTTACTAAAAATATCAAGCAACTTTGCTGTCGAGCCACGGCAACACTCAAACATAAACTTACTCAGCACAAAAATAAATTACCAAAACCAAATTATTAGTAATTTTATTGAAAGCAAACAAATAATCACAAGATGACATACTAAAAATGCTTACAAAAATGAATAAACGTATCGAGCAAATACAAACTATGCCTCTTTATGCTCTGAACTCAGCCCATAAAAATGTGAAAAGCATATAACTAACCGACAAAATCTTACCAATAGCAAAAGATATATTGAAAGTAAAAAGCTATAAATCCTGCCCCAGATCGAACTAAATCAAATAAAAAAACTGTAAATATTTACAAAAATCACCACGACATAATCATATTCGAAAAATAAAACACATTAAAACAACATCATAAACAAGTGTTTTAATATAGATAGAGCTAGCACGGATGATAACGACTCCTATTATTGACACGATAATTCAAAGTGTTTACATTCAGCGTCAATGTAATAAAAGATTAACGCAAATGTCATATAAAATGACGTCTAGATCACTTACACGCTTTAATACCTCTTTCTCACTTGCATCAAAAATCTAGTTGATCATTTAGTGGGGCTAAACAACTCATTAATTTGGCTAACTTAGATGTATCAATCAATCAAAAAAATAAAAACGTCTTATCAAATAGGGCTGCTTGAACATAAAAAATTGGCCATACCAGACTTTTATGCCGATAAGCAACGCCCCCTCAACTCAGCCCCCCCTACCACCGCTCTAAACCAGAGTGCCAAATAAAATGGCCCGCAGCGCCACAGCCATCACCTTGGCTGTTTGGAAAGCCTTATTCCTGCGCGAAGCCGTCGGCCGCTTATTCTCTGGGCGCGCCACTTGGTTTTGGCTGCTGGCCGAGCCGATATTTCATGTGGCCTATCTGGTTTTTATTTTTACCGGCATCCGCGTACGCAATATTGGCGGCATCGATTCCACCATCTGGATTATGGTTGGCATGCTGGCCTACTTTATGTTTAACCGTACCGGTACGCAGGTCAAAAATGCAATTAGTGCCAACCAAGCACTATTTGCTTACCGACAAGTAAAGCCCGTCGATACCGTACTGGTGCGTGGCGCACTAGAAGGCTTTTTGATGATTATCATCAGCAGCATTTTGCTGATGTGTGCCGCGCTATTTAATCACCCCGTTGCCCCCAGTAACCCTCTAGGGGTACTCGAAGCATTTTTCGGGCTGTGGCTAGTTGGCTTGGGCTTTGGCTTGGTGACTTCTATTTTCAGCGAACTCATCCCAGAGCTTGGCAAGGTCATTGGCTTAATCATGATGCCGCTGTATATGATTTCCGGCGTTATTTTACCAATATCTACTGTGCCGCAGCCTTACCGCGACTGGCTGTTATTCAACCCTGTAGCCCATGGTTTAGAGGCCGCTCGGCTTGGTTTTGCAGGCAATTACCATGCCGTACCCGAGCTGAGCATTGCTTATATCTATAACTTTGCCCTTGTCAGCATCTTTTTAGGCTTGGCTTTACACCGCCGTTTCGCCCAAAGGCTGACCACAAAATGATTATTGCTAGAGATGTGCATAAACGTTACCTCACCGATCACGGCCCCGGCAGATGGGTATTACAAGGCGTTAATTTTACGATTCCACCCAAGCTGAATGTTGGGCTGATCGGTGCCAATGGCGCGGGTAAATCCACCCTATTGCAGATTGTGGCGGGAGTCGATCACCCCAATAAAGGCAGCGTAGAGCGCCAGTGCAAAGTGTCTTGGCCGATGGGCTTTGGCGGAGGCTTGCAAGGATCCTTAACTGGCCGACAAAACGCCAAATTTGTTTGCCGCATTCATGGCCACGAAGACGATATTCCTGATCGGCTGGCCTTTATTCAAGATTTTGCCGAAATTGGCGACGCCTTTGATCACCCCGTCAAAAGCTATTCATCGGGCATGAAAGCAAGGCTGCAATTTGCCATGTCTTTAGCTTTTGATTTTGACGTCTATATCTCCGACGAAGTGACCTCGGTAGGTGATGCCGCATTCCGCAATAAAGCCGCCGCTGCCTTTAAAAATCTAGCCGATAAAGCCGGGCTGATTATGGTGGCGCATGGCGAGGCCACGCTAAAGCAATTTTGCTCTGCAGGCATTTGGATTCACGACGGCAAAGCGCACTGGTTCGACCAGATTGACGACGCGCTCAAAGCATATAAAGACACATTAAAGAAATGATTAAAAAATTTAGAAATGGTCGCGTAGCCAAAACATGGGCCAGAAACCGCAAAAAATGGTCGCCACCACTCAAGCGCAATCTGATTTTTAGCATCGCCTTAGTTGCCTTTGCGCTATCGGCCTTTTACTGGCTGGCGCTTGCATCAGACCGCTATGTATCTACCGCCCATGTGATTATTCAACGCACTGACGTGGCCGGTGGCCAAGGGATGGATTTCTCTAGCCTACTGGGCGGCTCTAACGGCAACCGGGCCGATCAGCTGCTACTACGCGATCATTTGCTGTCTATCGACATGCTTAAAAAGCTCGATGCCCGCTTAAATCTGCGCGCCCATTACAGCGACACCCATCACGACCTGCTATCCCGCATGTGGTCTGCGGATAATGCTATTGAGCACTTTTATAGTTATTACCTATCCCGTGTGAGCGTGGAATTTGACGACTACACCGGCGTGCTGATTATCAAAGCTCAAGGCTACGACGCAAAAATGGCCCAAGCCATCACCACCTTACTGGTGCAAGAAGGTGAGCTATTTATGAATGAAATAGCCCATAGCCTAGGTAAAACGCAGGTTGAATTCCTAGAAAAACAAGTGATCACCATGAACGAGCGCTCCATCAAAGCGCGCCAAGCGGTATTAAGCTACCAAAACAAACAGGGCCTTGTTTCCCCACAAGCCACAGCAGAAAACATCGTCGGTATTGTGGCCAAGCTAGAAGCACAACGCACCGAGTTAGAAACCCAGCGCAGCGCCCTGCAATCTTATTTAGTTCAGGATCACAGCAGCATTATTCAGCTGAATCAGCAAATTGAAGCCATCAACAAGCAGCTCGCTCAAGAGCAGGCCAAGCTAACCTCGCCCACAGGTAAGCCACTCAACCGCACCGTAGAAGAATTTCAGCGCCTAGAAATGCAGGCTGCCTTTGCCCAAGACGTTTACAAAGTAGCACTGGTGGCGCTAGAAAAAGGCCATATCGAAGCCACCCGCATGATCAAAAAAGTATCGGTTATCCAAGCCCCAAGCCAAGCCGAATACCCACTAGAACCACGCCGCTATTACAACACGCTGGTATTTATGCTCGTCATCATGCTTATGGCCGGTGTGGCCCAGCTGCTGGCCGCCATTATTCGCGACCATAAGGACTGATCCCATGAAAATCGCCTCCGCCCTCATTAGCGGCATGCTAGCCCTGCTTTGCGCCGCCCCTGCCGCCGCCTTTAGCCCTTTTGAAAGCAATACCGCTCAAAAACCAGTAATACAAGAACAACCCCTCGCCAAACCAGCCCTCCCCGCCGCCAACGAGCAGCCCTTAGCCGAGCCACCACAAAGCTATGACTACAGCGCCAATTTAAAAAGTGATGTATTTGGTGCCAACCTATTTACCGGCGCATTTGCCCGCGCAGGCGCCACCCAATTCAACCCCGATTACGCCGTGGCCGTGGGCGACAAAATCCAGATTCGCCTATGGGGCGCGTTTGATTTTGATACAAAACTCACCGTAGACCCCAAGGGAAATATTTTTCTGCCTCATGTTGGCCCCGTCACCGTGCTAGGCGTGCGTAATCAAGATTTACAACGGATTGTTGAAGCCGCCGTCGCCCAAACTTTTCGCAGCAATGTAAATAGCTACGCCAGCCTGGCCGCCGCCCAACCCGTGCGCGTATTTGTCAGCGGTTTTGTAAACCGCCCTGGCCTCTATAGCGGCACCAGCATGGATAGCCTGCTGCATTACCTAGACCAAGCAGGTGGGATTGACGCCGAGCGCGGCTCCTTCCTCAACGTGCAAGTAAAACGCGGCCAAACTATCCGCGCCAGCGCCAATCTTTACGAATTCTTACTAAATGGCACCATGCCGCTGATTCAACTGAGCGATGGCGACGTTATTTTTGTAGCGCCACGTCAGTACAGCGTAAAAGTAAGCGGGCTAGCTGCCAATGCCAAACGCTTTGAATTTAGCGACAAAACCCGCACCGTGGCCGACCTGATCAACATCACCAAGCCCAACGCTGCCGCCACCCATGTGCGCGTGATTCGCAACACTGGCAGCATCAAAAATATCGAATATTACCCACTAGGCGACGCCGCCAGCGTAGCGCTACAAAATGGCGACGAGCTGGAATTCACCGCCGACAAAAAACCCGGCAGCATCACCGTGCGGGTAGAAGGCGAGCACAACAGCGCCCAAGAATACGTACTGCCCTACGGCGCACGTATGAGCCAGCTGCTAGCGCAAATCCAATACACCGATCATTCAGATCAAGCCAGCCTGCAGCTATTTCGCCAAAGCGTAAAAGTACGGCAAAAGCAAATGCTCGACACCTCACTCCGCTCCCTCGAATCCGCAGCCCTCACCGCCCGATCAGGCACGAGCGACGAAGCCGTACTACGCAAACAAGAATCAGAGCTGATCTTGCAATGGGTAGAGCGCGCCAAAAAAATCGAACCCAGCGGCCAAGTCGTCATCGCCCAAGCCAGCAGCCGCGATCAGCTACTGCTAGAAAACGGCGACGTCTTACGTGTGCCCGTCAAAGACGGCCTGGTACTCGTCAGCGGCGAAGTGCTCTTCCCCAACGCCGTGGCCTTCGATCAAACACTACAGCTAGACGATTACATTAACCGCGCCGGCGGCTACACCCAAAACACCGACGTAGCCCGCATCATCGTCGCCCGCCGGGATGGCAGCTTTAACGAAGCCAGCAGCGAAACCGGCATCTTTGGCTCCGCCAAAAACAAAATCGCCATTCAATCTGGCGACGAAATTTTGGTCCTACCAAAAATAGACGTGAAATCAAGGCAAATTTGGAAAGATATGACGCAGATTATTTATCAGATTGCGGTGAGTGCGAAGGTGGTGTTGGGGTTGTAAATATATACGAACAAAAACCATTTAAGAGTACTTATCAAAATTCAAGATAATTACAAAATCAATATTAACCATTGTGAATACACCCATGAATATCTTATTTTATTTAGAACCGGCTATTGAATTTGGAAATCCACTTTTTCGTTACGCAACTTTACGAAATTCACTATTACCACAAATAAAAGCATTGGATAACACAGGTGAAAATATCGTTCTTCTGTTAAGTGCTCCTGTAGCAGAAAAAGCAATAGAAGATGGGCATACACGTGTAATTCCTCAAATGGCTGTCATTGACCCCATCAACTGGATGGATGGCGAAAATAACCATGACCGCTCTATGCGCCACCATGCTGGGAACTTCCGCACAGGTGAAATTACCCGCTTGGAAGGTCTTATTAGAAACTCATTGCCAAATGATTTTGAGCCAGATTTAATAATTGTATGGGAAAGCCCTGTTAATTATTTACAAACTATCTTTCCAAGCTCACGAATTATTTATCAAATGCCTGGTTTTTTCTCTCGCCCACCATTTGCATCGCTAGTATCAATGGATACAGGCCTTCTCGAGCACCATCAAGTAGTAAAACATATAGATAAAGAATTAACGGAAGAGCTGGAAGCCCTTAGCCGTCTCCGAAAACATGAGCAACACTTTCTAAGTACCATTTCACCAGTACGGGAAATGATTAACAATATTAAGTGTAAATTTGACAGCATCATTTTATTGCCACTTCAAATTGATGGCTATTTTATGATTAACAGTGTGCTAAAAGAAGGCCGCTCCCAATTTAGTGAGCTAATTGATCTTCTTACTCAAATCCCTGAAAATCAAGCTCTTTGGGTTACAAATTACAAGTCACGCGACGCACAGAGTGCGGTACTAACGGAAAATAATATTAGTTTTTTAGAAAAACGCTTCCCAAATTTCATATATAGAAAAGAAACGGACAGTATCCCTTGTGTATCCCAATTTCTAGTTTCTGAGGTTGATGCAATCATTACAATCTCATCCTCGATTGGGTATCAAGCAGCTTTTTGGCAGAAGCCATTATTAACACTTGGGGATAGCCATATAACCCCTTTTTCGACAGCAGAATCACTTGAAGATTTATTAATACAAGCTAAATTAAAGTCTAATCAAAATCGTGATCCTTTGATAATCTCTGCTCTTTGCACTCGCCATCTATCCATGCAATTTGTTTCAGGTGATGCGTTTGCATCATGGCTCAATAAATTTCATGAGACAGGTGAATTTTCGAGCTGGACAAAGGGTGCAGTAGCAGAACAGCTTATTTTAGAGCGCCGTGAATCTGATGTATTGCAGCAACTTCGATATTTTGAAAAAGTTCGAAACGATTCATCTATTGACCACTGCAATGAACTATCTCATCAAATTATTAAACACGATATTATTTCATTTGATATTTTTGATACTTTACTTTATCGGCCATTTAAATCTCCAGCAGATATGTTTGATCTTATGGCTGAAGAGGTGGAAGAAATCACAGGAATTGCTTCCCTTGATTTTCGTGCGGCAAGACGAAGCGCGGAGAATGAAGCGTTTAAGGCTGCAATCCAATGTGGCGAAGGTGAAACTACATTTAAAGATATTTACAAAGCTCTCGCTTTACAACTAGATTTAAGCGAAGAAACTTGCGATCGTCTCATGAATCTAGAAATGAGCCTTGAGCATGAATTACTTTACCCTCGAGTATCTGGGTACAAAGCATTCCAAGAAGCAAAAAGTCTAGGCAAAAAGATTATTTTAATATCAGACATGTACCTATCAAAAGACTTTCTATGTGAAGTATTAAAAAAGAATGGTTATAACGGCTATGAACAAATTTTCGTTTCATCCGACTATAAAGCAAAAAAACATAATGGGGTTTTATTTGATCGAGTGCTTGAACAACTAGATATAGAGCCAAACCAAATTCTTCACATCGGAGATAATGTCGATGCCGATGTCAAACGCGCCAAAGAACGTGGAATTAAACCATTTCACCTAACACGCGCCTCAGAAGTCTTCACTAAAAACGATAATTACCAAATACCTTGGGCACGTGATGAAAATCGACACTCCTTAGATTGGCGCATGATCCTTGCAATCATAGGTAATCGTATTCATGATAATCCATACATTCCCCACCGCAAGGGAACCTTATTTGGCGGAGACCCATGGAAGCTGGGCTACTCCGGCTTTGGGCCGCTCTTACTAGGCTATGCCAAATGGCTAATCGAACGATCACATCATGATGGAGTAGAGCACCTTTATTTTCTATCCCGAGATGGAAAGATCATGAAAGATGCTTATGACCGGCTTCGCCCGTTATATGGAAAAGCCCCTGAATCACACTACATGCTCTGCTCTCGACGAGCTGTTAACCTTGCAAAAATTGAAGATGAAACAGGCATTATGGATCTGTTGCACGTTGACTTTGCTCATCGCACATCTCTTGGACATCTACTCACTCACCGCTTTGGTGTAACACAAAATGATATTCCACAAGAAACGATGGAAAAGCATGGCTACGCTTGGGAATCTAGCCTCACAGCAAATGATTTGCCAAGGTTACGAGCATTATTTGTAGATATCAAAGAGCCTTTACTTACAATCGCTGCCGAAGAACGCACAAACTACCTCGACTACATTAATCAAGGTGGTTTGTTTGCAAACAATAATGCCTCGATAGTTGATATTGGCTACGCAGGTACTATGCAAGAATCACTATTTCTTTTATCAAAAAAGAATAAACCAATTGGTGGCTATTACCTAATGACATTCCGCGCTGCACTCAAGCGGATTAAACAACGCGGATTACCAATTACTGGCTACCTTGCAAATTTTGTTGATCGTCATGACACATATCACCCTTTCTGCCGAAATGTCCCTCTCTACGAAACATTATTTAGTAGCACTGATACTTCGTTCGTACGAATGGGTAGAAATTGGAATCGCGAACTGTATCCAATCTTTATGCAACGCTCTCCAATTGAAGAAACACGAGAAAAACTTGTTCGCGAAGTCCATCGTGGAGCGCTAGATTTCATTGAAGATGTTGTACGTATTTTAGGACCACGCCTTAAAACCATCGATATTGAGCCAAGTAAATCATTACGTATGCTTGATAAACTCTTTAATGATCCACATCCCCGAGATGCGCGTATTTTCGCAGGAGTAATGTTTGAAGATGCTTATGGTGGTCGCAGCCACAAAACTATTCTGCCAACAGAAGATAAACTTCAAAATGAATGCGTTTGGCAAAAAGGTCTCGAAGCACTCGTTCGTGACCAACAAATAAAACAACAACAAAATGCAAAACAAACACAACGAAAACCCGTTGCTATCGCAAATGGAAATTTACAACAAAAAACAATACAAAATAAATCTAATATTGAAATTACCCTTGACTGGAAAGCTACAACAATCCATTGGGTACTAGTAAATACACTAACTAATCAAAAAAAACAAAAATTCTTACGAAACCCATACATATTTTTCCATGATGCCAAAAATCCACTTGTAAAAAAATTTGGTAAATACTACTTAAATAGTTGCAAGAACTAATGACTACTCCGATTTTTATGAAAATAAACTCCATTACACAATCCAACTCAGCCCCCTTTACTCTCTTTGGCGGTATCAACGTCTTAGAATCCAAAGACTTCGCACTTAAAACCTGCGCTGAATATGTAAGGGTTACGCAAAAACTAGGGATTCCTTACGTCTTTAAAGCTAGCTTTGATAAGGCAAATCGCTCTTCAATTCACTCCTATCGCGGGCCGGGTTTGGAGGAAGGTTTGCGTATTTTTGAGGCGGTGAAGGCTGAGTTTGGCGTGCCTATGCTTACAGATGTGCACGAGCCTTGGCAGGCTCAGGCAGTGGCAGAGGTGGTGGATATTCTGCAATTACCAGCATTTTTGGCTCGGCAAACCGATCTGGTAGTGGCCTTGGCGAAGACGGGTCGCATCATCAACATCAAGAAACCGCAGTTTTTAAGTCCATCTCAAGTACTTAATATTGTTGAGAAATTCAAAGAAGCAGGCAATGAGCAGCTGATTCTTTGCGACCGTGGCACTTGCTTTGGTTACGATAATTTAGTGGTAGATATGCTGGGCTTTGGGGTGATGAAAAAGGTTTGCAATGATTTGCCGATCATCTTTGATGTCACTCATTCCTTACAACAACGCGATGCGATGGGGGCGGCTTCCGGTGGGCGCAGGGCACAAGTTTTAGAGTTGGCCCGTGCAGGTATGGCAGTGGGTTTGGCGGGGCTTTTCCTTGAGGCTCATCCCAACCCAGATCAAGCCAAATGCGATGGCCCAAGTGCCTTGCCATTAGATCAGCTAGAGCCTTTCCTTACGCAAATTAAGGCTGTGGACGATTTGGTGAAATCTTTTGCTCCCCTGCATATTGCTTAATTAAGAGAGCCCTGCTTTGAATGATTTAACTGCAAAACGTCTAGTTATTGTGATTCCTGCCCGCTATGGCTCTAGCCGCTTACCTGGTAAACCATTAGCCGATATTCTGGGTAAACCAATGGTGCAGCATGTGTATGAGCAGGCACTCCAAGTGCCGCATATCCACAAAGTACTGATTGCTACTGATGATGTACGCGTCGCCGATGCGGTAAAGCTGTTTGGTGGGGAATATTTAATGACCTCGCCCGATCATCCATCAGGTACAGATCGCCTTACTGAAGTCATGCGCCAGATCGATGCAGATATTTATATCAACTTACAGGGCGATGAGCCATTAGTACGCTCCGCTGATATTGCTAAGCTGGCGGCGGGAATGTGCGCCGATGAAACGGTGCAAGTCGGCACACTCTGCCACCCTATTCCTAGTAAAGAAGCAAGTAATCCCAACACGGTAAAAGTGGTGCTCGCCAGCAATGGTGATGCGCTTTACTTTAGCCGCGCCGCTATTCCTTATCCCCGAGATGACGAGAGCAGCGCCTGCTATCTGAAGCATGTAGGTGTGTATGCCTACCGCCGTGAAGTGCTAGAGGCTTACGCCCAATTGCCACAAACCATGCTTGAGCAAGCAGAAAAACTAGAACAATTGCGTCTGTTGGCTGCGGGTTTACGCATCCGTGCTTTTGAAATAGAGCCAACTGGCCCGGGTGTTGATACGCCGGAATGCTTGGCGCATGTAAGGGCGATCATGGCTGGCTTGCCAGCGCAGCGTCAGCCATCGCTAGCAGAAACCAAGCTAGTGATTACCGATGTGGATGGCGTGCTTACAGATGGTGGCTTGTATTACGACGCAACTGGCGAATGCTTGAAACGTTTTCATGTGCGTGACGGCCTAGGCATTCGCTTACTAGAAGAAAGCGGCATTCGGGTGGCGGTGTTATCAGGCCGAGACTCGGCCACCTTGCGTAAACGTGTCGCAGATTTAGGCGTGACCTTGCATCAGTTTGGCGTAAAGGACAAAGCACGGGCCTGCTTTGAGCTCATGGCACAAGCCAATGCCCAAGCGCACGAAACCGTTTGCGTCGGTGACGACAGTATTGATCTGCCTGCCTTCGAGGTATGTGGCCTCTCCTTCGCGGTGGCAGATGCGCCATCTTATGTAAAAGCCAAAGCTAGCCACGAATTAAAGACGCAAGGTGGAGCCGGTGCATTCAGAGAATTGGCCGATATGATTTTGCTGGCCCAAGGCAAAGAAGATGTATTTGGCACAGCCAAAGGCTTTTCTACCGTTATGAATGGCATTACGCAGTAAGTAATTAGACATTTTTAAATGCAAACGCATGTGAACTCGTAGGGTGTGCCAAGCACTTTTCTTGCGCACCGGCCCTCGGTGCGCAACGACTTCGTCGTTTCACACCCTACTAAAATTCAATAATTTAGAAATACCGGATGTTATACGGAAGTACTTAATACACCATAGAGAATCAAAATGACTGCAGTTATTTCACAAGCTAAAAATATCGTGGCAATTGAGATTCAGGCCCTTAGCGCAATGGCGGATCGAATTGACGAAAGCTTTCAAAAAGCCATTGATATTATTTTGAATGCCAAGGGCCGCGTCGTGGTGGTGGGCATGGGTAAATCGGGCTTGATCGGTAAAAAAATTGCGGCGAGCATGGCGTCTACCGGAACTGCAGCATTTTTTGTTCACCCCGGCGAGGCTTTTCATGGCGATTTAGGAATGATTCATTCCTCTGACACGGTGCTGATGATCTCTAATAGTGGAGAAACTGAAGAGCTGATTCGATTACTGCCCTTTTTGCTTCATCAAGAAAACCGCGTGATTGCCATGACCGGCAAAATGGAATCCACACTCGCCAAACACGCCGATGTAGTACTAGATATTTCTGTAGAGCGGGAAGCATGCAATAACAACTTAGCCCCTACTTGCTCTACCACCGCGACTTTGGTGATGGGTGATGCGCTGGCTATTGTTTTATCCACAAAATACGATTTCCAGATTGAAGATTTTGCTCGTTTCCATCCAGGTGGCAGCTTAGGCCGCCGCCTGCTGACCCGTGTTGCCGATGTGATGTGTAAAGATAATCTACCCATTTGCCATCAAGAAGACTCCTTTAGGGATGTGGTTCATGTCATTAACAGCGGACGCTTAGGCTTGGCCTTAGTGATGGAAAATGACGAGCTGCAAGGCATCATTACCGATGGCGATGTAAGACGCGCCTTTGATTCTGATCGTGACTACAAGCAAATCAAAGCAGCACACATTATGAGTAAAAATCCAAAATGCGCCTCACCTGACGAACGTTTTGTAGATGCAGAAGAGCGTATTCGCATCGCAAAAATTAATGCATTAGTGGTTAAAAATGAAATGAATAAGGTCGTTGGAATCTTGCAGATTTTCGATATAGATAATTAATGCCCGTAAAAAATATAAATAAAATTGGAATTTACTCCAGCGGCATTCTTCGTATTCCTTGTTTAAGTGCTTTAGTTGGCGCAGAAATCTGCCCTGCCATTAATCTTCAACAAGTAGATGCATTTGCAGGCTGGGGCAAACGCCCAAGTAGCAAAAAACCAAGAGCAAAAGCAGCTCAACTTGGTCTTCCCTTTCTTGCACTAGAAGACGGTTTCTTACGCTCGTTTAATACTGGCGAGCATAGCCCGCCTTTGTCTCTTGTGCTTGATTCTGAGGGCATTTACTACGATTGCACCGGCCCTTCGGCTTTAGAAAGTTTACTGAATTCTAAGGCTGATTTGCTGGCGGATATTGCGCTGGATGTGGCGCGGGCTAAGGCTTTGCTGCTGCAGCATCAGCTGAGTAAATACAATCATGCGCCGATGTTGGATCTGGCTTTGCTGCGCAGCTGGGATCGCCAGCGGGTGCTGGTGATTGATCAAACGGCTGGCGATATGAGCGTGGCTTTAGGTGGGGCGAGTGCGGCTAGTTTTAGCCAGATGCTGGCGGCGGCTTACGCTGAAAATCCTGATGCTACGGTTTATGTAAAAACGCATCCAGAGGTTACGTCAGGGCGCAAGCAGGGTTATTTAAGCCATGTGCAAGATGATGCGTGCACGGTGGTTTTGCGCCAAGCGATTAACCCGCTGAGCCTTATTGAGCAGATGGATAAAGTGTATGTAGTGACGTCCACCATGGGTTTTGAGGCTTTACTAGCGGCGAAATCGGTCAGTGTATTTGGCCTACCTTGGTATGCGGGCTGGGGGGTGACGGATGATCGGCAGTGCTGTGCCCGCCGTACTCAGCATCGCTCTGTGGATGAATTATTTGCAGCGGCTTATTTCCATTACAGCCGTTATTTAAACCCAGTAACCCATCAGCGAGGCACTATTTTTGATGTGATGGATTGGCTAGTTTTGCAGCGCAAAATGGCCAACCGTTATTCTGGCCGAATGATCGCTGTGGGCTTTAGGCGCTGGAAAGCGGCGAATATCAAGCCGCTATTATCACTGCATGCTGGGCAGGTTTTATTTGTAAAAGACGCGGCTCAGGCGGCGGCTTTAGCGCTGCAAACAGCGGATTGCTTGGTGTTTTGGGGGCGGCAGGCGCCTAAAGGCGTAGCAGAGCTGGCGGCTGAATCTGGCTCGCGGCTGTTGCGTATGGAGGATGGCTTTGTGCGCTCGGTGGGCTTGGGCTCAGATTTAATCCGCCCCTTGTCGCTAGTGCTGGATGAGCAGGGGATTTATTTTGACCCTAGCCAGCCTTCTGCTTTGGAACACATCCTAAATACCACCGCGTTTTCAGCGGCAGAATGCGCGCGCAGCCAGCATTTACGCCGGTTCATCATTCAGCATGGCATCAGTAAATATAATTTAGAACCGCGTGATATCGCCCAATGGCCCAGCACTGGCAAAGAAGTCGTGCTGGTGCCAGGCCAGGTCGAAGACGATGCTTCGATTCGCTATGGTTGCAGCGATGTTAAAACCAATCTTGGCCTACTGCAGGCAGCCAGAGCAGCGCACCCCAGCGCATTTATTGTCTACAAACCACACCCCGATGTGATGTCTGGCAACCGAGCAGGCAAGCTGGTGCTGGCTCAGGCGCTGCAATTTGCCGATTTTGTGGAGGCTAGGCTATCGGTGGTCAGCTGCATCGATGCCTGCGATGTGGTGCATACCATGACATCCCTCACCGGCTTTGATGCGCTGCTGCGTGATAAGCGGGTGGTGGTGTATGGCCAGCCGTTCTACGCGGGCTGGGGGCTAACTAAAGATGTACTAAGCGAAGGGGCAGCCTTTGCCCGCCGCACACGGCCATTATCGCTGGATGAATTAGTGGCGGGCACTTTATTGTATTACCCGCTGTATTGGGATTGGTCTTTAAAAGGCTATACCCATTGCGAGGCGGTATTGCAGCAGATTATTCAAACCCGCAATACGCTTGAAACCCAAAATGGGCTGGAAAAACTGCGCGTTGGCTTGGTACGCCGCCAATTGCGCAAGCTTAATATATTGGCGAAAGCTTGGATTTTTAAATCATGATTAATGAAGGTATTCAGGCATTTGCTGGCAAACGCGTGCTGTTATTACAAGGGCCGGTTTCCACATTCTTTGCTCGCTTGGCAAAAGATTTACGCAATACTGGGGCAGAAGTTTTTAAAGTTAATTTTAATGCCGGTGATTGGCTTTTTTATCCACGGAATGCCATTAATTATCAAGGCAAGATGGAAGATTGGCCTACTTATTTTGAGGCGCTAATTAAAGATCTGAATATTGACGCTATTTTATTATTTGGCGATTGCCGCCGTATTCATCAAGATGCGCACGCTATTGCTGATAAGCATGGCTTAGAAATCGGTGTATTTGAAGAGGGCTATGTACGGCCTGATTACATTACCCTTGAGCGATTTGGCGTAAATGCTTACTCACAATTATCCCGCGAGCCAGCACATTATCAGGAAAAAACAGCTGTTCCCAAAAAACAGCCTGTGGGTAATGCATATTGGGCAATGATTTGGTTTGGATTTTGGTATGGCAGCATTGCGGCCTTAGGCAAAATCTTCTTTAGGCATTATCAGCATCACCGCCCCTTGTCGCTGCTGGAGTTTTTCCCGTGGATGCGCTCGGCACGGCGCAAACAATGGTATCGCTGGGCAGAGCGCGGCACACAAGAAGAGCTGATCTCCCAATGGGACAGACAATTCTTTTTAGCGCCCTTGCAGGTGTTTAATGATTCGCAAATCACCGTACATGCTGATTTTGATGGTGTGGAGCAGTTTATTGAAAGCACGCTGCTGTCCTTTGCTCGGCATGCACCTAAAGACACACTACTGGTTTTTAAGCACCATCCTATGGATAGGGGCTATCGGGATTACACCAAGCTGATCACCAAACTTGCCCATCAGGCCAATGTGGCTGCACGGGTGCTGTATATCCATGATCAGCACTTGCCCACGCTGCTTAATCATGTACGTGGGGTGGTGGTGGTGAACAGTACCGTGGGTTTATCCGCCCTACACCACGGTGCGCCGACCATTACCTGCGGCAATGCCATGTACGATATTGCTGGCCTTACCTATCAAGGCGGGCTGGATCAATTCTGGCAGGCGGCCCCCAATGCCAAGCCTAATAACGCCTTGTATCTGCGCTTTAGAGATTATTTGGTGGCCAAAACTCAGCTCAATGGCAGCTTTTATAAGCCGCTAAAAATGCTTGAATCACATAGTGGGCTAGTTTGGAATGCGTCTAAAAACACCTCGCCGCTACAAGCAGTGGCGACCAAACCTATTACCCCTGCAACCCATATCCAGCCAAAATCCAAAGTGATTGTCTTCGCCAAACCAGAGCCATTAATCAGCAAAAAACCCGAGCGTACCCCTATCACCCATGGCGAAAACGCCTGTAGATATACCTCAATCACATCCATTCTTACCATTGCGCATAGCATCATGCTGTTGGCGACATAGTGGGCCGCTGACGCCATCTGCCGCTCATCGTAGGGCGTAATGCAGCCAAGTGTTTTGGCTTGGCTGCATTACGCCGTATGGGGATTACCAACACAAAGTGCCGCGTACTTTTCAGCATTGCTCGCGGGTTACACCCGCCCTACGAAATACATCATGGCTTCTGCTTAAGTTAATAGAGCTGGCTTGCCCCCCAATCCTATCAACTTAGCCATATCTCATGCCGTTGCCGCACAACTAACGAGCATTGAATCATCGTAGGGCGGGTGCAACCCGCGTATTTTTCAGCAAGGCTCGGCGGGTTTCACCCGCCCTACAAAAGATGTGCTGCATAAGCTTGGCTTACGCTAGTTTTTACTAGCTTGCGAAGGCTGGCTCACCCAAGCCCACACCAACAACGTGTAACCTGCTTTTAACATAAAACCCTTACTCTCCCGATATTAGCTTACAAATTATGGAAAGTCCTAGCTGCCACCTCTTTTGTCTGAGATCTTGCCTGTAATTCTAGTCCATTCACTTTTTTAAAATAAATTGAGATTAAATTCGATTAAAATCCCGCGCCCGCTATTTTTTGACCTAGTATATAAAAACGAGTAAAGCCAAAAAAATATAAAACACACATTTTTCTAAAATAATATGTGGCTTACTTGATATCTCATAGAACATCGACTAATTACTTTGCTAAGGCAAATTTCGGCTGAGTAACAAATACGCAGGGGAATATATGCGTCACTTTTCTTTACTAGCAGTACTGCTCTGCCTATTCAATCAAGCCGCCTTTGCTGATGTTGCAATGACTGTAAATGGCCTATCCAAACATTTTGGCTGTGAAAAGAAAAAAGGCAATACTTGTGATTACAATGAATTTAACCCCGGTTTAGGCATCGAGTTTTATACCAAGACACAGGATTGGGGAAAGCCATTTGTGCGGGCAGGGGTTTATCGAGATTCTTATTCTGATACGGCAGCCTATGCCACGGTAGGTATACGGCAAGATTGGCCTATTAATGATTCCCTTAGGGGCGGTTTGGGCATCATGGGTGGCTATTTAAATAGCCCTCATCAAAATGGCGCAGTTGTTTTGCCATTTATTTATGCTTCTTATAAAAATATAGCAATCGAGCTTGGCTATGTACCCGATGCCCAAGCCTTTAACAGTAAAAACAAATCCAAAAGCATCGCTACCTTGCAATTACGCTGGGATTTTTAATCCACAAATAAAAAACCCAGCATTATCTGCTGGGCTTTTTATATTCAGGCAATTAATTTATTAACTGCCGATCAGGCTTTAAACATTGAATAAGAAATTCAATACATCGCCGTCTTTCACTACGTATTCTTTCCCTTCTGCACGCATCTTGCCCGCTTCTTTTGCGCCTTGTTCACCCTTGTATTGGATGAAATCATCAAAAGCGATGGTTTGGGCGCGGATAAAGCCGCGTTCGAAGTCGGTGTGGATCACGCCAGCGGCTTGTGGGCCGGTGTCGCCTTTGTGGATGGTCCATGCACGCACTTCTTTTACCCCAGCGGTAAAGTAAGTTTGCAGGCCAAGTAAATCGTAGCCCACGCGAATCAGGCGGTTTAGGCCAGGCTCTTCTAGGCCCAATTCGGCGAGGAATTCTTGCTTGTCGGCGTCATCCAGCTCGGCTATTTCGGCTTCGATTGCAGCGCAAACGGCGACTACTGGTGCGCCTTCTAAAGCGGCATGGGCCACTAAGCGGTCCAGCAGTGGGTTATTCTTGAAGCCATCTTCGGCCACATTGGCCACATACATGGCTGGCTTGATGGTCATCAGGCAGAGCGATTTAATCGCCAGCACTTCGTCATCACTTAGGCCAGCCGAGCGAGCAGGCTTACCGTCGTTCAGTAATGGGATGAGCTTTTCTAGCACGGCCACCATTTGGATGGCTTCTTTATCACCAGCGCGGGCTTTTTTGCTATCGCGGGTGAATACTTTTTCTGCCGTGGCCAAATCGGCCAATGCCAGCTCGATACCGATGGTTTCAATATCGGCGATTGGGTCTACACGGCCATTAACGTGGATGACGTTATCGTCTTCAAAGCAGCGCACCACGTTCACAATCGCGTCGGTTTCGCGGATATTGGCGAGGAACTTGTTGCCTAGGCCTTCGCCTTTAGATGCACCCGCTACAAGGCCAGCAATATCTACGAACTCTACAATCGCGGATTGGATTTTCTGCGGTTTAACGATGTCGGATAACTGAGCAAGGCGCACATCCGGCACTTCAACGATGCCGACGTTAGGCTCAATGGTGCAAAAAGGATAGTTTTCAGCCGCAATACCGGCCTTGGTCAGTGCATTAAACAGGGTCGATTTACCGACATTAGGCAGGCCAACGATGCCGCATTTGAGACTCATATCATCCTTTCGCCGCAAATCGCGGCCAACATATACTTTAAAAACGGGATTTTACCCGATTGTGAACGCCGCCGCTCCCACCCTGCACAAATCCCATTGGCAAATGGCGGTAAATTGCGCGTGTACTGCAAAAAAATCTAAATTTCGAAGCATGGAGGGCGCGGAGAAATCCACACCCTATAAGCTGTAGTGGTCAAGTATTTTCAGACACCACGATCGGTGTTTTTACTGCCATTTCTCGTTCATAAATCATTGGCGGTAAATTGCCCCTGGCCGAGTACAAACGCACACAGTTGTAAAAGCCAGCGATGTACTCGGTGATGTCT
>NZ_JANXSO010000155.1 GCF_025352645.1 Iodobacter sp.
CCCTTCGGGTTGGCTACATTTTTGGGGCTGCACGGCGTTAAAAGACGCTCATGGTACTCGTACCACCTCGCGTCTTTTGCCTTGTTCAGCCCCAAAACTGCAGCCAACGCAGCCGTGAATGAAACGTCAACAGACCCTAGGGTTTAACCATCAACAGTACCCTTTAATGGATAGACTCAATGCGTTTCCGCCAGATGCTGGCTGATTTTATGTTTACGTAAGCGTGCGGTGACTTTGCCTTCGGCGTCCGTTGCAAATAAGACAGCTCGTTGGCTGGCTAGCGTTAGCGAATACACCATATTGTTGGCCTTATCACTAAAGCTAATGGCCTCTTCCTGCCCTGATTCATTCACCAAAATCCACAAAGCACCGCGCTCAAAGGTAAGCTTTTGCACAAACACACCTGGCTGCTCACCAGATAGCCAGTTAAGCGGTGTGCTGACACCGGCCCAGTCCATGGCGGCTTGATAAAGCGCGTGTAAAGGCTCGGTGCGCTCGTTCATTTCTAAGGGCAGCGGGCACCAGAGCAGATTGCCGCTGGCTTGTAGTTCTGTGCTGGTATTACCTTTGCAAAGCTTGGCTATCTTATCGCCACCAAAGCTGGCGCGGTATTTTTGCTTGCCAATATGAATCACTTCCTCGCGCTGCAAATTGCAGGTGGCTGATTCGCTTAATAGCGGCTGACAGCGCTGCCAGTAAGCGTCTAAATCGCATGGGCCGGTCAGCAGGATAGGCGTTTTGCATTGTTGTATCCAATCACGGGCGGCTTGCGATAAGACGTGCGGGCTGGGGATGATAATGAGTTTGGCGGGGGCGTGATCCAGATCGCTGAGTTTATATTCACTGATGGCGCGCACCGGCACTTTTAGCTCGTACTGCATCACTCGCACCAAGCGTTGCGTGGCTTCTAGCGCAAAGCGGCGGTTGCCGTAATCGTTGCTAAAAGGGTAAATCACTGCGATGTCTTCTAGCTGACGATTCTGCATAAGCGGTGCGAGGGTTTTAAAGAAGCTACCGTAATCTTCGCTGATCATCGCCTCAGGTTTACGGGTGCCGTCGGCGCGGCAGGCCCCAATATGCGATTCGTTGATGTTATCCATGTGATAGTTGATATTCCACAACCATTGCACCGCGCCTGCGCCACCATTGATAAAGGCGTAAGCATATTTGCGCTCTAGCATGTGCGCTAGCTCGGTTTCGCTGCGCTTGCTGCGGCTATCAGGTGCTTCAATATGCATGATGCCAGTTTCTTGCACCAAGCTTGGTTTGTTGGGCGTTTTGCTGAAAATACTATCCCATGCTAAATCGTCGTTTAGCCACCAGCTATGCACATTGGTGTAATCCACCTCGTCAGCATAAAACATCGGGGAAGGGCGCTGCATGCCCAGTGCCTCGTCTTGCCCCACGGTAATCAGCCGCTGCGGCGCAATGGCGCTAAGGGTGCTGCGTAAGTCGGCCACCCAGCGATTATGCATGGCCTGAGTAAACAGGGTGTAATCCAGCCAAATGCCGTGTTGCTTCGGGGTAATCTCGGTGGGATTAAACGCTACCTGCTCTGCTTGCGGTGGCAGTACGGCATGCCAATCGGGCAGGGCCGCTGGGCTTTGCCCCCAACGCTGCTGCCAAACGCTGATATCACTGTCCTGCTCTTGCAGCCAGCTTCTGAATGCGGCGATCTCAATAGGATCTTGCACGCTGCGCGGCCCAAGGAAAATCTGCTCTGGGTTAAACATCGAAGGTTCGTTGATTAAATCCCAATGCACATGGCTGCTGTCTTTATGGCGGCTAACAATGGCGCTGATAAAGCGCTTTTGCGCGGCAATGGCTCGTGGGTCTAAATAGGGATTACGGCCTTCCCATGTTTCTGGGGTAAAGGTGAAAAAGGTAAAGCAGGTTTCTAGATTGTGGCGTTTGGCGCAATGTAAGAAGGCATCAATAGCGCGTAAGGCGGCTTCTTGGGCGTGACCATCGGCAAACATAATTTGCCGCCAAGCTGTCCAGATGCCAGTGCGAATATAGTTGATGCCCATGCGCGCAAATTCGGCCATGTCCGCATCCCAAACGGCGGGGTTAGGTAGCTGCAAAAATTTGCGGTGTACATCACTGGCCATATACGTCATGCCGACAATCGGTACGGGCTTGCCGCCACGGGTAAAGTAATCGCGTCCAGCGCAAAGTGGCTCGCCTTCTTCAAGCAGGCGGTGATCACGGCCCCAAAAGCCTTGGCGTATTTCACGGACTTCGCCAAACGCCGAAACCGCCTTGCAATGGATGGCGTAATAGCCATGCAAAACCACCGTTGGCAGGGTGCTACGGTGAAACACCGGCCCGTTGACATGTGTTGTCAGCGCCAGAGATTCTTGAAGGATGACTTTACCTGCGTAGCTGGTGGTGATTTCTATTTGCCATTGACAGCAGGCATTGGGGCGCAGTGCTTCAAGCTGTAAGCTGTATGTAGGCACTTCGCTAGGGTAGTAGCAGGCAAAGTCAGGCTTAATCCAGATCTCGGTCGTGCCCTTGGCGCTAAACTTGGCCCAGTCGAGCAGGGCTGCGCCGCCGCCTTGCTGCCAAAATAAGGCGCTGCTATCGATATTGGCAAATAGCCAGCGGCTACCTGCAAACTCACCGCGATGATTTTCGATTAGAACCACGGGGGCGGCAATGGCGCGCCCTGCTGCATCATGGGCGGTAATCAGAGGATAAATGCGGGCATCCATTGGCCCGCTTGAGCCAGATTCCTTGGGGCAGTCTTTATGCTTGGTCGGCATTAATACAAAGCCGCAGCTGCTGGCGTGGGCTTGGAAAAGATCGGTTTTACCGGCAAGGAGCGGGTATTCAGTACCGGCTGCAATGCTTTGCGCTTCGCTACTATCAATAGCCAGCATTTCATGGATGTTTAAATCTTTAAACAAGGGGTTGGGTAAGGAGAAGGGCATATTGCCCAAGCTGACTAAATTACCGCCATGCTGTAAAAAATGCAGCAATGCAGGCCAAGCATGGCTGGGAAAATAAGGGCCGTGGGTGTTAACTACACAGCTGCCGTGCGATGCACTGTTTAGCGCATTAATCAGGGTGTTACTGTCGGCTAGCGTGCCATATTCTTGCCAAAGTGCCAGATCGTCTCGTTGAGGACGCTCGCCGTGATAGGCTCGTTTTTCATCATAAAAAAAGATGGCACTCATGTGTTTTCCTTTAATAAGGTTTGCACTTCGCTAAGGGTGGGGGCGAATGCGCCAGCATATTGGCAGGCGATTGCCGCGCTGGCCGCTGCAAAGCGAGCGTGATCTTGCGAGCTAGCTTGTGGTTGCATCAGTAAACTAGTCAGCCAGCCGCCCATGCTGGCATCGCCAGCCCCCACAGTATCGATGACATTTACCTTGTTTGCGGGAACAAATTGCTTTCGGCCTTCTTCTATCAGTTGTAACCCATTCGCGCCTTGTGTATACAGAATGCTGGCTTGTCCTGCCCATATGCAGACTTGATTCAGCGCAATTTCAACGGGTGTATCGGGCATAAGATGAACGAGGTCTTCGTCAGATAATTTTACGTAATCTGCTAGCCCTAGCATAATTTCAAAACGGGCTAGATATTCTGGCCCCATTAGCTTACGCCAATTGGGGTCGTAGCTGATTTTAACCCCCGCTTGTTTAAGCGAAATAGCCAGCTCCAAGAGCTGGGTGGCTAAGGGCTCACGCACCAATCCAAGTGAGCCAAAATGTGCGATTTCTACGCCGTCTTGCCAGCCGGATGGCAATTGTTCTGGTTTAAAATCGCAATCGGCGCTGTCATTGCCAACAAAGAAATAGGTGGGAGGATGGGTTTCGTGCACGATGGCTAAAAATGGATTTTTATCGCTACGCTGTAAAAAGCGTAAATCTAAACCGGCAGCGATGGATTGTTGGTACAGCTCATCACCAAAACAATCGTTAGAAATTGCGCCTGCAAAGCCTGTAGGCAGGCCAAGGCGAGCGGCCACTCTGGCGATATTCCAGCCCGCGCCGCCCGCTTGGCTAAGCCAGGTGTTTTCACCCGTACGAATGAGATCAGTGAGCGCTTCACCAAAAACAACAAGACGGGCAGTTGGGGTAGTTTGCATGGGGAATCCTGTGCTTATTTATGTGCCCATAGAAAATTGATGAGTAGGCCTGATATGTTTTAATTTCAATGGCGTATATATTGGTAATGATTTAAAAATAACAAAGGAAAACGAATGAAAGCAGTATTTTTAATTGCTTTGTTGCTAGCGGGTGCGGCAAATGCAGAAATCTACAAATGGAAGGATAATGCGGGCGTCATGCATTATTCTGATCAGCCCCCTAGTGGAAACAAGGCCGATATCGTAAAGACCAAAGATTTGCCGGTGAGTTCCATCGCTGGGTCACGTAAAGAGGCATCTGCTGCGAGTGGCGTGGCGATTAAAGCCAGCGCCCCCGCTGCGGCGAGCGTGCCGGTGGCCGCCAAAGGTGAAAAGGACGAAAAAGCCTGCAAAGAAGCGATGGCACGGTTAGGCTATTTGCAAGGCTCTAAAAAGTTTTCTAGCGTAAATGAAAAAGGCAAGCTTGAGTTTATGGAAGCAGCACAAAGAAAGTCAGAAACGGCGAGTGTTGAGGCCAGTATTAAGCGCTTTTGCCCATAGCCGTAAGATAATTTATCAATTTAAAAACCGCCCACTGAGGCGGTTTTTTTATTCTTATAGCTGTTTTCATCTCTTACATTTAGGCGATTTACCGTTGATATACTTACTTTCTACTTTCTTTTTGCGGTAAGTTTTCATTGGGTCTGGAAAGTTTGAGTTTATGTATTGCTAAAATACTTTCGCCTAGCTATCTAGAAAGACAGCAATTTTTTGTTACTCAGCTTTCAGCGAAACACTTTGTGGCTATTTGCCCTGATTAGTTTTGCAATAACATGATTTTTTGTCAGCCTTACGTAATACTAAGGAGAATGAATATGCATGAACATACTAGCCAAACATCGATTAAAGATGTGATGCGCTTGCATGATATTGACGAAGTTGATCTTGAAGTGGTGCGCAAATATGGCGCTTTGGTGGTGCCCAGAATGTCCGAATACATTACTCATTTTTATGAATGGATTCGTGAGCTGCCAGAGTATCAAACACTGATGGCCAATGATGAGGTTAAAAAACGCGCACAAAGTGCTCAGCTTAACTACTGGAAAACCTTTTTTTCAGCGCACTTAGATGAAGCCTATCTTGAAGATCGTCGCCGCCTTGGTGAAACCCATGCGCGGATTGGCTTATCACTGCCTAGTTACTTTGCGGGTATGAATTATTCATTTGTACTTTTTACTAAAAAGTTGTACGACGGCGGTTTATTTAGCGAGGAATATGGCAAGGCAGTGGCCGCCATTACCAAACTATTGCATTTAGATACCACAATTGTGGTGGAAACTTATAGCCGTTTAATTAATGAACGGATTAATGATCAAAGCCGCGCCTTAATGGAAATGTCTACGCCGGTGACTATGATTTGGCAAGATATTTTAATGCTGCCGGTGGTGGGGATTATTGATTCAAAACGGGCGCAAGACATTATGGCGGCCATTTTATTGAAAATTGCTGAAACCCGTTCCCGTGTTTTTATTATGGATATTTCGGGGGTGGCGATTGTGGATTCAGGGGTGGCAAATCACTTGATTAAGATTACTAAGGCGACACGTTTGATGGGCTGTACTAGCCTGATATCGGGTGTGTCTCCTTCTATTGCACAAACTATTGTGCATTTAGGGATTGATATTGAAGGGATGACCACCCATGCCACGTTGCGCGATGCCCTAGAGCAGGCTTTTAAGAGCGTAGGTATCAGAATGAAGCGACTTGATGAGGTTTAGGGGGCGGTAATGGATGAGCGTGAATCTGAGGGGGGCGTCGCGATTTCGGTGGTTGAAGATGCTTTGCTTGCTTGCGTGCAGAGTGATTTGCGGCCCTCTACGATGATTGCGCTGCAAAGTAAATTATTGCAACAGGTCACTAAAGTAGCGGCGAAAGGGGTGATGGTTGATTTATCCGAAGTAGACGCATTGGATGTGGATGGGTTTGCCGCCTTAGTAGATTTAACGCAAATGCTAAAAATAATGGGGGCAAAAACGGTGTTTATCGGCTTTAGGCCCGGTGTGGTTGCTGGCTTGGCGGCGTTAGATAGTGATTTATCAGCGTTGCGAGGCTGTCAGACTATTAAACAAGCTCTGGATTTACTACATGAAACCTAGCGTGGAAATGACCACGATTTTGCGAAAAATACGCAGCGATGCGGATGTTGCGATGCTGGTGGCTTATACTTTTGCTTTGGCCAAACAGTGCGGATTTTCGCCCGTTGCGGTGACTGAAATCACCACCGGGGCCTCTGAGCTAGCCACCAATATTGTGAAGTACGCAGGGGAGGGCGTGATGTCATTTTCTTGGGTAGTGGTTAAAAATCGCGAAGGCCTAGAAGTGATGGCAGAAGATCGGGGGCCGGGAATAAAAAACCTAGAACTTGCTATGTCTGAACACTACAGTACCAAAGGAACACTGGGGCTAGGTTTGCCAGGGACGCGTCGTTTGGCAGATGAGTTTGATATTAGTTCAGAGCCAGAAATAGGAACCCGTGTCCTGTTTCGTAAATGGAAAAACTAAGTCATGCACTTTGAATATGCACGTTGCTTACGGCCTTGTTTTGGAGAGGTAGTGTGTGGGGATGGTACGTTTATCAAACAAATGGAACATGGCGTATTAGTTGCCATTTTGGATGTGTTAGGCCATGGGCCAGAAGCGCATGAGCTGGCTAGATTGTGTGAGCAATGGTTAGAAGAAAACAGCAGTGAAGATATTGAGCTCATGCTTAAAACCTTGCATATGCATATTCGTGGGTCGCGCGGAACGGCCATTACCATGGCTTTTTTGGGTAATGATGGCAATGCCCAGTGCATTACCATCGGCAATACGGTGATGCGTAAATTAGGCAAGGATTGTTATACCTTCCCAGCGCAGGCGGGCACATTAGGCATTATCTTACGCAGTATTCGAATTGAGACTTTTAGCTTTAAGAGTGACGATGTTTTTGTTTTGGCTACGGATGGCATACAGGAACATATTGCTGCGGATGATATTTTGCTAGAGCGCAGAAATAGCCTGAACCAGATGGTTGCAAATTTGCTAAGCCGTTTTGGTAAGCTTTATGACGATGCCACTTGCCTGGCGATAAAGTGCACATTATGACTGAACTTGGCGTATTGGATCTGCGATCCGAAGAAAGCGTTTTTATTGCCCGCGATAAATTGCGCCGGGCTTTGGGGTGCCTAAAACTCAATCGAATGCGTAGTGATTTTCTGCTGACGGGTTTTTACTCCCTTTGCCAGCTGGTGCGGCAATCAACGCTGAATCATCTTTTGCCGGTGGGTATGGAAAGCGATGCGCTGTGCTTTGTGGTGCGGCCTGAGGGTGGATGGGCCAAACACGCGCTCTCTGCTTTTTTTGATGTGCAACAGACTTTATCAGATGGCACGGTGCTGTTGGTGTTTAGGATTGATCGTCAAGAGCTCGATGCTATTTTACGGGTTAAAAACATCATTAATGAGCAAACTCGTGATGAGCTGATGTCGGTGCTAACGATAAGCAATGCAGAATTGGCCTCGCATAAACAGGGGCTAGAGCAAGAAGTGGATCGCCGATCAATGGCGCTACAGCAAAGTGAAATGCAATCCAAAGCGGTGATTGAAGGTGCGCCGATTGCGGTTATTTTATTAGATCAAGATTGCTGCGTTACCAATTGGAATCGTGCAGCCGAGCTAACCTTTGGGTTTTCTCCAGCAGAAGTGATCGGGTTAAAGCTACAAAGCTTGGTTCATATTGAAGGCGATGGTGATTTGCCTTTGGTATTAGAGCGTGGCTTGAGCGAAGCCACGTCACGCATTACCACCGCACGTTTTTGGGAATTACTGGCGAGAAATCGCTCGGGTAGTTTATTGCCAATTGAAGTAGGCATGACGGTATTAAATATGGATGGGCATTGTAGTGGTACTTTATTTGCCCGTGATATTAGCCAGCGTAAAATAGTAGAGCAAGAATTACAATTAGCTAAATCTAAAGCCGAAGACGCCGCATCGGTTAAATCAAGTTTTTTGGCTAATATGAGTCATGAAATTCGCACGCCAATGAATGCGGTGATTGGTTTGTCGCACTTGGCATTAAAAGCCGAAATGCCAGCTAAGCAGCGTGATTATCTATCTAAAATTCACCATGCAGGCACATCGCTGTTGGGGATTATCAATGATATTTTGGATTTCTCTAAAATTGAAGCGGGTAAACTTAATATTGAGCTCGCGCCTTTTGATTTAGAAACAGTATTAAATAATGTATGTACCGTAACGACCCAAAAGGTGTTTGAAAAAGGCCTAGAGTTTGTGATTCACCATCCGGTGGATATCCCGCCGTGTTTATTGGGGGATTCGCTAAGGCTTAGCCAAATTATGATTAATTTGGTTAATAATGCAGTTAAATTTACGGAGTCCGGTGAGGTTGAAATTACCATTCGCTGTATGGAAAAAAACCAAGAACAAACACAATTAGAATTTAGAGTAAGAGACACCGGTATTGGCATGACTCAAGAGCAACTGGGAAAATTATTTATGCCTTTTACTCAGGCAGATAGCAGTACCACGCGTAAATTTGGCGGTACGGGATTGGGGCTTTCAATTAGCAAAAGACTGGTTGAATTAATGGGTGGGCGTATTTGGGCTGAGAGCGAGAGTGGTGTAGGTAGCCAATTTGTATTTACGGCTTGGTTTGGTGTTGAACAAAAAGAAATCAGAAAGCGTGCTATTCCCGCTGAAATTAATAATATGCGCGTGTTGGTGGTGGATGATCATGAGCACGCCCGTTTGGCCATTATTGAAGTATTAAAGCGCTTTTCTGTACGTATTGAGCATGTAGGCTCAGGGCAGGGCGCGGTAGAGCTATGTGTGGCCGCCAATCAACGGGGGGACCCTTTTGGTTTGGTTTTACTTGATTGGCAAATGCCGATTATGGATGGTGCACAAGCGGCACAAAAAATTCAAGAAGCACTGCATGAACGCGCACCCAATTTGGTGATTGTGACGGCATTTGATCGTGAAGATATTTATATTCAGGCGCAAGCGCTGAATATCAGCGCCATTTTAACTAAGCCAGTCAATGCTTCTTCATTAACGGATTGTCTGGTCTCTATTTTTGCGCATGATGACGTGGCGGATACGCGCTCTACACCTAAAGATGAAGTAGAGCTTGGCTTAAATGGCATGCGTGTATTGCTAACAGAAGATAATCCAATTAATCAACAAATTGCCACGGAATTGCTCGCTACGGTGGGGGTGGATGTGGTGGTGGCTAATCATGGCAAAGAAGCTTTGGATAAGCTGGAGCTACACGGCACCCACTATTTTGATGCCATTTTAATGGATATGCAGATGCCAGTTATGGATGGTTATGAGGCATCAAAACATATTCGTGCCGATGTGCGTTATAACCATATTCCGCTGATTGCCATGACGGCCCATGCCATGGTGGAGGAGCGGGCACGTTGTTTAGATTTGGGGATGAATGATCATGTTTCTAAACCGATTGATCCCGTGCAATTTTTTGAGTGTTTAAAGCATTGGCGTGTCACCAAGCCTAATGGGGCTAATAGTGTGGATGCGCCTATTCCTGTACTTGCTGAAATGGTGGCGGAGCCCGCAGAAAACAGTGCGCCAGCGCCTGCTACCCCTGTCGCCGCACCTGTTTTAGAGCCTAGCCCTAGGTCGGCAGAGCGCGAAGAGCTGGATGTAAAAGTGGGCTTGGGTTATGTGTTAAATAACCCATCACTTTACTTACGGATGTTGAAGCAATTCTGTAGTAGCGAAGCCGATTGTGTGCAAAGAATCCATCAGGCTTTAACGGCTAATGAGCTAGAACCTGCATTGCGTTTTTCGCATACATTAAAAGGGCTGAGCGCCACTTTGGGAGGGACTCACGTTTCTGAAATTGCGGGCCGTATTGAAAAGGCTATTTCACATGGTGGTGGTTTAGGAGAGGTCAAAGAGGATTTGCAGGTTTTAGACTTACGCCTCATCGTATTAATGAGTGAGGTAAAAGATTATATTGATGGTGAAGATCCTTTTGCCAATGCGCCGCCGCCCGCCGCCGCAATGCCTATGAAAGAATTGCAAAATTTATTAAGTTGGTTAGAGCGCTTATTGCAAGATATGGATGCAGAAGCTTTAACCGTACTAGGGAAGTATGGAGATTCAATGGCGAATGCATTTGATCCATCTGAATTTGCTGCGTTTAAAATAGCTTTAGAGAAGTTTAATTTTGGTGACGCATTACCTATCCTTCAAAAAATGCAAACAAGTTTAACGGTACGATAAGTTTTTGCCGATAATAGTTACTATTTAATTTTACGCACAGCGCATCACTGCCTTTTATTCTGCCTTACAAGTAGCTATATCCGCTGAAAATCTGTCTTGCCGCTATACCGCTGCGCCACCTTTTTTAGTGACTTTCCCTTCTAATGCACGTTGACGGCGAATTTCCTTAGGGTCGGCTAATAAAGCGCGGTAAATCTCAACTCTATCTTGCGCTCTTAATACGGTATCAAGCTTGCAGGCTTTAGAGAAAATACCGATTTTGTTTACGCTAAGATCAATTTCAGGAAAAAAGTCTAAAATCCCCGAGGCGCGAATAGCCACTTCGGCGCTGCTGCCTGCGGGCACTTGCACGGCCAAAAGCTTTTGCAAGGTGGGCATAGCGTAGACCACTTCAACTTTAATTAACGCATTCATGCTTGCTTATCTGCCTGTTTGATAAACGCATCGACAAAAGTGCTGGTTATTTTATTAAACACTGGGCCAATAATCATTTCTAAGCTGCGGCTAGAGAATTCGTAATCTAGCTCAAACTCTACCTTGCAAGCGTCTTCCATTAAAGGGGTAAAGCGCCATACGCCGTGCAGGGCTTTAAATGGGCCATCCACAAATTGCATATCAATATGATGTTTGGATTTAATGTCGCGGGTACGAAAAAAAGAGGTGACTTTTAAAAACTCAATTTTTACCGTCACATCTAAAATGGTCTCGCTGCGCTCATGCACCACAACGCCGCCGCACCAAGGCAAAAATTTGGGGTAATCCTCCACGCGATCAACCAAATCAAACATGCGATCAGCGGAGTGGGTCACTAAAACTGTTTTATGAATAGACGGCATAACATTTTCTGCGCTTTACGAGGTGGTGTGGCATTTCGCCGTTGGGAGTGTGAATAGCGTAAAATGCCGAGCTTCCAGCACGCCACCTTAGATAGATAAAATGACCGAGCATCGTAACCCTGACCACGCCATGACGCAACTTGAAAACATCCGCATGCCGCCGCATTCGGTTGAGGCGGAGCAATCCGTATTGGGTGGTTTGATGCTGGATAACAGCTCTTTCGACAAAATTGCCGACACCCTGTTTGAGGCGGACTTTTACCGCGATGATCACCGCCGCATTTTTGCCGTGATCGCCAAGCTGGTTGAACTAGGCCGCCCTGCCGACGTGATTACCGTGGCCGAAGCGCTGGATACCCACGAAGAACTATCCTATGTGGGTGGCTTGGCTTATTTAGGCTCTTTGGTGCAAAACACGCCATCGGCGGCCAATATTCGCCGATATGGTGAAATTGTCCGCGAAAAATCGGTAATGCGCCAGCTGGCATCGGTGGCAACGGATATCGCTGATGCGGCTTACAGCCCCAGTGGGCGTGAAGCATCGGAGCTTTTAGATCAGGCCGAATCGGCGGTGTTTCAGATTGCCGAGCAGTCGTCCCGTGGGCAAAAGGGATTTATCGGCATGCCGCCGATTCTCAAAGAAATTGTGGAGCGGATTGATCATTTGTTTCAGCAGGACAATCCTTCTGAAGTGACTGGCGTGGCAACGGGGTTTTTAGACCTTGATCGCATGACTTCGGGCATGCAAGCGGGCGATTTAATTATTGTGGCGGGCCGTCCTTCCATGGGTAAGACGGCGTTTTCGGTGAATATTGCCGAGCACGTGGGGATTGAGCTTAAGCTGCCAGTGGCGATTTTTTCTATGGAAATGGGCGCAACCCAGCTGGGGATGCGTATGGTTGGCTCGATCGGGCGGATTGATCTGCACAAGCTTAAAACCGGCCGTTTTGAAGATGAAGATTGGGTGCGCCTCACCCACGCCGTGGGCCGCATGAATGAAGCGCCGATTTTTATTGAAGAAACCGGCTCGCTAACTGCCTTGGATATCCGTACCAAGGCGCGACGTTTAGCGCGGCAATGTGGTGGCCAGCTTGGGCTAATTGTGATCGATTACTTGCAACTGATGGCGGGGCGGGCGGGGGCAAAAGATCAGAACCGCGCGACTGAGCTGGGCGAAATTTCCCGTGGCTTAAAATCATTGGCTAAAGAGCTGAAAGTGCCAATTATTGCGCTCTCACAGCTTTCCCGCTCGGTAGAACAGCGCACCGATAAGCGCCCAATGATGTCGGATTTGCGTGAATCCGGTGCAATTGAGCAGGATGCGGATTTGATCTTGTTTATGTACCGCGATGAATACTACAACCCAGATACCCAATTTAAAGGGCTTGCCGAATGTATTATCGGTAAGCACCGTAATGGCCCCGTGGGCAAGATTCCACTGGTGTTTGTTGGCCAGCATTCTCGCTTTGAAAACGCGCTGGTCCGCCCTGATGGCTGGTCGAGTGATATTGAGTAAACCGTTAAAATTGTACTTACGGGTTGAAATGCAAAAAGGCAGCTAAAGCTGCCTTTTTGCGTTGTAAAGAGGATGCGTTTATCTAAGCTCAGGCAGGATGAGTTGGGCGATTTCAAAGTAAATAATCAAGCCCGTTCCATCTACTAGTGTGGCAATAAAAGGCGCAGACACTACGGCGGGGTCAATTCTTAGGCGCTTCAGAATTAATGGTGTGATTGAAGAGACAATCGCACTCCACATAATGATGGCGACAATGGTTAAGGTAACGACTAGACCAATCTCAGGCCCAACCCCAAGCGACCAAGCACGAACCCAGGCGGCTAAAGCAATACCCATAGAGATTAATAACGCAGTGGAGGCCTCTTTTCTAAGGATTTCGCCCAAGTTGCGCATCGTTACTTCACCCACAGCCATGGCACGAATGATGGTGGTGGTGATTTGGGTGCCGCTATTGCCACCCGTGCCAATTAATAGCGGGATAAAGAAGGCGAGGGCAATGGCGGCTTCTAATTGCTCTTCAAAGGCGCGTAATACTGTACCTGTATAGCTTTCGGCAGCAAAGAGCATCAGCAGCCAGCCAATTCGTTTACGCCAAAGTTGCCAAGGTGTTGCTGCTAGGTAGGACGTTTCTAATGGTGAAGAGCCGCCTTGTAGCTCAGCATCTTCGGTGGATTCTTGCTCTAGAATATCTGCCGCTTCATCAACGTGAAACACCCCGATTAACTTGCCTTGATCTTCTACGGGCAGGGATGATAAATCCCGATCTACCAAGAGGCGAGCCGCTTGTTCTTGATCTGTTTGTGCATCAATACGCACAAGGTTTGGATCCATCAAATCGCTTAACTTGATTTGTGGATCGGCAATCAATAGCGTCTTAAGCGGGATGCCGCCAATTAATAGCCCGTTGGAGTTGGTAATGTAAATATGCTGGAATAACTGAGCTTGGTGCCAAGCATCATGGATCACTTGCTTTGCATCACTCACCGATTGCTCAACGAGGATGCTGATATAGTTATTACGCATATGCGCGCCAACTGATTCGCTAGGCCATTTAAGCAGAGCGGCATAGTTGTGCTTATTTTGCTCGGATAAATGCGAGAGCAAATTGCCACGATCGTTATTTTCCATTTTGCGCAAAATAGTCAGCATATCGCGGCGGGGAATGCCGTCCTGCAGCGCGTTGATGATCTTGCTGTGCAAACGCAATAACAATTGGCCAGCATTTTCTGTGCTTAAAGAGCTAATGAGCGCACTGCCTTCATTCACCGGTAAGGTGTTGAATGCGTCGTTGAGGTCTTCTGCGCTTAGAGCCAGCAATTGATTGGCTCGTTCAGAGGGGTTTGCGGTGGCAATCCAGCTTCTCAATGCGGCTAAATCGAGAACTTGAATAGTGTGGGCGTGCTGGTGTGTTTTCATTTTGAATGGCCTCAGATAATGACAGGCAAAATCGCAAGCACCTTGATGGGTGCGTGTTAAAAGAAAACAGCAGTTGATGGACGAGTATGGGACAGGAAATAACGTCGAATGGCGCTTTTTCATCTCCACGTTCTAGCTTTAGCACTGTGCAACGTATCTGGTAAAACCAGAAGCCACCTGGGTTAACACCTTAATCCGATGAAAACTGTCCTGATCTTGGGCGTCTCTGGACGTCGTGAGATCAGTGGCCTGTATTTGCGCAGGAGCCTCGCCTAACGAGATGCTGCATAAGGTAAATATCTTATGTCCCTAGTTGGGGCAGGGGCATAGTGTCCAGATTGATCTTTAAAGTCAACGCGGCGATAAATGGTAATAGTTATCACTGCACTATTACTACTTGGCTGTGGTATGCGCGCGAATAGGCGATGTATCTCTATGATTTATTAGGCTTAATTGAGCGGGTTTGTAGCTTGGTTAGGTATAGGTAAACGGCTATAGAGCAATAGCTGCAAGGCAGACCGCTCTTTTTAGGGGGCAAAAGGGCTTTTTGCAGATGTTAGGGGTATGTTTGTGGGACGAATATTTAGGAAAAACCTAGGGGGTAAAAATACCGCTTGAGTTTATTGTGTGTAGGTGTGTTGGCTAGGGCTATGGCAATGGCTTAAGCCGGAAAAAGGGGGGATGCTTTCCCCCTTGGGCTTAGTGGGTAAAGTACTCGTTTATGCTACGCCCCCCGTTCCAAATGCCTCAGCATGAATACGATCACTGCTAATGCCCATGGCGTGTAGTGATTTGATTTGGGCTTGCATAAACGCCAGCGGCCCACAGAGGTAGTAATCGGCGTCCGGTAAAATCGCTGAGTCAGCAATTTTAACCAGATCTACATAGCCAAGATGGTCGTGGCTTAGGTCTGGGCAGGCCTTACCATAAAAAAACACTTTTTCGACATTGGATTCTTGAATGGCTAGTTGATTTACTGCGCCTTTAAAAGCATGCACTTCGGCATTGCGGCAGCCGTGGATAAAGCGCACGGCTCGATCGCTGCTGGTTTTAACGATATGTTTGAGCATGGATAGCATTGGGGTAATGCCCACGCCTCCGCTAATCAAAACTACGGGGGTTTTGCGGTCTTGATGCAGTACAAAATCACCCGCTGGCGGGGCCAGATCGATGACATCGCCAACATTCACCGTGCTGTGCAGCAGATTAGACACTTGGCCAATGATATCGCCGGTCTGCTCGCGTTTTACTGAAATTCGCAGGTAATCGTTGCCTGGCGCATCAGACAAACTATATTGGCGCGGCTGCATTAGATTCCATTCTGGTACAAACATTCTGACCGAAATATATTGCCCCGGCGCGTAGTCTGGCACGCTGCCGCCATCGGCGGGGCGAAGATAAAACGATGTGATCTCGCTGCTTTCTACTACTTTGTTTGCCACTACAAAACCACGCCAGCCGGTCCATCCGCCTTGTTTAAACGCTGCTGCTGCGTACAGCTGTGCCTCTTCGGCAATGAGTACGTCGGCCAATTGAGCGTAGGCGGCCGCCCAAGCTGCAATTAATTCATCGCTTGCTGCCGTGCCTAATACTTCACGAATAGAGGCGAGTAAATGGTGGCCAACAATAGGATAGTGCTCTGGGCGAATGCCTAGGCTGATATGTTTGTTGGCAATATGGGTGAGCACGGGGGCCAGTACGCTTGGATTATCAATGTGCTCGGCGTAAGCCGCTACCGCCATAGCTAAAGCTTGCTGCTGCGCCCCAGATTGCTGATTACCTTCGTTGAAAATTTGCTTTAGCTCGGGGTTGTGCTGAAACATCCGTGCATAAAAATGAGTGGTTAAGGCAATGCCGTGTTGTTTGAGTATGGGCGCGGTGGAGCGGACTAAATTGCGGCTGTTGGCATTAAGCATTGGTGTATCCCTCGTTCTATTTTTAAATGTGCATTTAATATACCAGTTTAAGGTAAGGTTTGCATAGGGAGGAATCCACTTGCAAAAAAATGGGGGAGTCTGCTAAGGATGGGCCGCCAAAGCGGGCGGCCCACTGGGTATTAGGTGTGAGCTTCTGGGTAAAACTCTTTAGTCATCCGATCGCAATAGGCAACTAGATTGGCTTTGCTGATGGCGTGCTGGTGCGTGGCCGAATCAAAGAGGGGGCAAAGCGCACTGCGCATAAAGGCATAGACCGAGGCATCGGCTGCGCAGGGTTGATCGCCCATTAAATAGGGCTTATCGGCTAGAAAATCGGCCAAGGAATCGAGATCTTTCTTGGCTAATTTAATAATGTCGACTTCTTTATGCAGGGCAATGCCTTGTATCTGCAATTTGCGATTCATTTTTTTGCGTACTTGACGTATCACTAAGCCACGAATTGGCCATGGAATACGTTTAAATATCATGCTTGGGCCTTTGGCAAAGTTTTCATCATTGGCCCAACGATCTTTGAGCGAAATATAATAAAGATGCTCTTCTAGCATTTTTTCAAAAGCCCAAGCAATGCCGCGCTCACTGGGGCTGAGCGCGGCATCAAAATCAATTTGCTGGTCTTGTTCTAAATAAAAACGAATTAAAGTGGAATCATCAATTAAGGCATTGTCTGTTTGCAAATAAGGCAGCTTGCCTTTAGGCGCTTTAGCATAGCCATGACGGTTGGTTTGATAATCGCACTTTGCCATTTTAAGCAGCAGTTCTGCTTTGGTGACAAACGGGCTCATATCAGGCAAGCCAAATGCAGGGCCAAACGCATACAGTGTCATCATCATGTTCACTCCATTCATTAGAAAATACGGCTAAATTGGCTTACGCCATAATAAATTTACGTAGTTGTGCAAAGGCGGCTTCGGGGGCATCCCGCCATACGCCATGCCCACAGGCTGTGAATGTAGCCAATTGCGCCCATTGTTGTGGCAAAGCCTTGGCGATATCTTGTGCATCAGCTAGCGGGCAAACGGGATCTAGCTCTCCGGCTAATACCAGTACAGGGCATTGTGCTTGGGCAAGGCCAGGTAGCAGATTCATCTTTTGCTGCTCTGAATTGGCCCAAGTAAATAGGATGTCTGGTTTAAAGGTAGCACGTTGCGCCGCATGGTTATTGGCTGCGGTGGTTTGGGTATAGAGCGGCTTGCACAGGCGTTGGTATTCGGGCCAAGTTGATGCATTGGGCGAAAGCCAAAACAGCTCTGCCGCGTTGCGAGCTGCTACGCCACCTAGGCGCTGGAACATTTCTAGTTTGCGCGCCAAACTCAGGGTGGCAGCGGTGCTGGAGAGTACAACTTTGGACGCGTGGGCTGGGTGCCTAGCAATATAGCGCTGCGCTACAAATCCCCCAAAAGATTGCCCTAAAACGATAGGTTTGTTGATGCCAAGCGCATCGCATAGCCGCACGATATCATCCGCAAAGTAATCTAGCGTTAATTCATGGCTTGGGCGTGGATCGCTACGGCCATGGCCGCGGTGGTCGTAATAAACAATTTGAGCAATATCGGTAAGTTGAGAAAACGCGGGCTTAAAACTGACATGATCGTAGCCAGGGCCACCGTGCAGTAGGATAAGTGTCGGTTTTTCACGCATTACAGAGCCATCCGCTACAAGGCCAGCACCTTCGATATCTACAAATAAACGGGTATTTGGCTCAATCAAAATTTTCATGCAGTTTATTTCCAAAATGTATGCAAAACAGCATCCAGCTGTGGGCCAAGCTTTATCTATCTATGCGGGGTGTATGCTTTTTGGGGCTAGGGACAACGATTAGGGTTTAATACGCCACGGTGGGTTAAGCCGGTTTTCACCTGCCCAGTACAGGCAGATGACATTGCCTGCGGGATCAAGCAAGCGCGCCTCGCGCCAGAGCCAAGTTTCGTCTTTAGGCTCTTGGGTAAACCGTAAGCCGGCGGCTTGTAGTTGCTGCACTTTTTCGTTAAGAGCGAGGGTTTCAAAATAAATAACGGCATGGGTGGCAGGCAGGGGTGTTTCTGCTAAATGCACCGAAAATGAAGCCCCGCCTTCAGGGCAAGCAAAGCGCGCATAGTGTGGCGAGCTAACAATCAGCTCAAGCTCAAGCTGTTGATAAAATGCCACAGAGGCCGCAATGTCTGTGGCGGGAACAGTGACTTGATTGAGATTCATCTTGTCTAACCCCCGTTAATTACGACGCGGTAAATATTGGGCTACGCAAGCTTAGCCCAAGCTAGGATGCCGCTATTGCTGTTCCGCTTGCGAGATATACATCAAGCTAAGCAAAATAAAACTAATAAAAGCATATGCTTTCATTTGCCCGTTCCATTTGTTGGCCCACATGGCAAAGTATTCGCCGCCTATTACTGCAAATCCGGTGTACCAAATCAAAATTGCCATTAATGCACCCAAGGTAAAACTGATTTTCCCAAGCGTTAAATGCTGAGTATTGCCTTTAAATGTACTGGATAGGATCAGTAGGCCGCCTATTGTGCAAAGCAAACCAAATAACGCTTCGCCAATTATAATGCCAATATAAAATACAGTTTGCAGCGTCGGATTATGAATGGCACGCTGTTGCAATACACTTTCCTCAAACCAAGATTCCATTTTGTCCATCGCCAATACATGCTGTACGAATTGCCAATTAGATTGATAATCCAGTACATTGCCGCTGGCAACTAAAATGCCAAATAAACCAATCGACAGCGCCAAAACCCCTTTGCATAGTTTTTGAGTTGTATTTAGTTGCAATAATTTATTCATTGTTATTCCATATAAAATTGTGGCAGGCAAGTATTAAAACCTTTGCGAGGTCAAATGTCATACGGGAGCCTAATGATGGGGTTAAAAGCGGGTATTCAGCCCCGTTTGAATGACGTTTTACTTGGCGGGTTGAAAAACATAAGTTGCCCTAGCTATGTGCAGCAATAATATACTTTTTTATTTGCAAGCTTACAAAAATTTACCACTAAATTTACTGTTCCTTGCGATTAGTGGCCGATCTCCTTATGTAAGGCCTTAGCTTGGGACGGCTCAGTCCAAGCTAAGGGGCCTAGTGTCGCTAATTTTTCTGTATTTTTCGTGCATTTAATAGACAAAAAAGCGTTTTATATTCTGCGTTTACACGCCATTACGGCCTTTGCACTATCGCACTGCCCCCGCCGTGGCGTAATGGCTCGCTGACTGCAGTGGTGCTGCCATCGGGATTAAATTGCAGGCCGTTGGCGGCACCGATTTCGTCTTTTTCTGTCCACTGATGGCCGTATTGTTCTAGCGCTTTAGCTTGTGGGCTGCCGACAAATTTCAAAAGCGTTTCGACTTCGGTTTTATCACCATTTCTTTGGCTGAGGCGTGGCGCGGCGAGGGCTGCACCTAGGGGCATGCCGAGGTCAACGTGGTTGACGATGGTTTGTAATACGGTGGTGATAATGGTGGAGCCGCCAGGGGAGCCGATGCTAAATGCGGGTTTGCCATTTTTAAAGGCGAGGGTGGGCGACATGCTGGAGCGGGGGCGTTTGCCTGCTTCAGGGACGTTTGGATGTGGGCCGCTGAATTCAAAGTCGGTCATTTCGTTGTTAAGTAAAAAGCCTTTACCCGGCACGACAATGCCGCTGCCACCCCAGTCCTCAATAGTAAAGGTATAAGCCACAATGTTGCCTTGCTTATCGCTTACTGTTAGGTGCGTGGTGTGGGCAGGCTCGGTGCTTAGCGTGACTTTTGGGCGCAAGGGGTGGGATGGATCATCTTGGTATAAGAATGGATCGCCTGCGGCTACTTTGCCGTGGGTTTGTTTTAGATCGATCAGCTTGGCGCGCTCACTTGCGTAGGCTTTGGATAGCAAACCGCTTTTAGGTACATCGGTATATTCGCCATCGGCTACATAGGCGTTGCGATCGGCAAAGGCGAGCCTTGCTGCTTCTAGGTAGAGATGCTCCACTTGATCACGCGGCATGGATTTTAAATCGAAGCCTTCTAAAATATTTAGTGCTTCGGCAATAGCAATACCGCCAGATGAGGGCATGGACATGCCGTATAGGTCTAACCCACGGTAGCTTGAGTGGATGGGCTGGCGTAGGCGGGCTTCATAATCTTTTAAATCATTAAGCGTCATTTGCCCAGTGAGCACCGAAACACCGTTGATGACCGGTGGAATGTTGACGGCCCGTACAATTTGCGCGGCTAAAGGGCCTTCGTAAAAGGCTTTTACACCGCCTTTGCTCAAGCTGCGATAGGTGGCAGCGAGGTCTGGGTTGCGAAAGGTGCTACCTAGGGGCAGGGCTTTGCCATCTTTTAAATACAGTGCTGATGTAGAGCTAAAACGGGCGAATTTAGCCTCGTTAAGTTGGTTAATCCGGTAAAAATTAGGACTAATTTTAAAGCCGTCTTCAGCCACGGCAATGGCCGGCTGTAATACGCGCGCTAGATCCATGCTGCCATAGCGCGATAGTGCTTCATGCCAGCCCCGTACTGTGCCGGGTACGCCAACGGAAATCCCTGTAGGTACGGCGTCATCCCATTCTATTTCCTTGCCGTTGTTCTGGAAAACCTGTGGGCTAAAGTAGGCGGGAGCGGTTTCGCGGGAATCAATGGTAATGACTTTTTTATCTTTGGCTGAATAAATCAGCATAAAGCCACCACCGCCAACGCCGCAGCTAAAAGGATCGGTGACACCCAGTGTGGCCGCCGCGGCCACGGCGGCATCAATAGCATTGCCGCCGGCATTTAAAATGCGCATTGCGGCTTGGCTGGCAGGGTCAGAAATCGTAGCAACCGCACCGCCATACCCCGTGGCAATGGGCTGCTTGGCCCATGTGGGGGCGGCGATCAGGATAAAGAGCGTTGCGAGCAATGGTTTATTCATGATCGTAAACTCCGTGTAGAGGAGTGGCTTATGCTACACAGTGGCTTACGATTGGCGAATGAGGTGTTGCCGCATCGGCTTACAGCAAGGCCAGTTCTGCAAGCGCAAAGGCGGCAAACTCATGGGCAGGTAGGGGGCGGCTATATAAATAGCCTTGATAGGTGTCGCAGCCATGGCGGGCCAAAAAATCGCGCTGGGCTTCGGTTTCTACCCCTTCGGCAATCACGCTTAGCCCTAGGCTATCGGCTAGCATAATCACCATTTTGGCGATGGCGGCATCGTTGCTATCGATCAGGATATCTCTGACAAAGCCTTGATCAATTTTAAGCTGATCTAGCGGTAGCCGTTTTAAATAGGCCAAAGATGAATAGCCAGTGCCAAAGTCATCGATGGCAAAGCCAACGCCCTCTTGCTTTAGGGCGCTCATTTTAAGGATAACGTCTTCAATATTGGCAATCAGCACGCTTTCGGTGAGCTCTAGTTTTAGCTGCTGGGGCTTTGCACCCGTGCGCGCCAAAATGGCCAATACGTTTTCAACAAAATCACGCTGGTGAAACTGACGAGGGCTGACGTTAACGGCAATGCTCAAGTGTTGTAAATGCGCTTGAGAGGCCCATTGAGCCAGTTGTATGCAGGCGGTTTCTAATACCCATTGGCCTAGGGGCAGAATCAGGCCGCTTTCTTCGGCTAGCGGAATAAATTCGGCGGGGGAAACCATACCGCGCTCTGGGTGTAGCCAGCGCACTAGGGCTTCTACGCCAGTAAGCTTACTGTTGCCTTTAACTTGTGCTTGGTAGTAAAGCTGAAATTGGTTTTGCGCTAGTGCATCCCGCAGGCCTGTTTCTAAAGCCAAGCGCTGGCTGACTTCGGCCTGCATGATTGGATCAAAAAAACGCAGGGTGTTACGGCCAGCGGCTTTGGCCTGATACATGGCTAAATCGGCACGCTTTAAAGGCTCGTCTATGCTCTCTGCTTCTTCGCCAAATAGCGTAATACCTAGGCTGGCGGTGCTGTGGTGGACATAACCTGCCAATTGATAGGATTGATTGAGTGTGCTGATTATTTTATCGCCAACGGCTTCTGCTTCGGTAGCGGCCTCTAGTGTATTGGCGCTTAGGTCTTCTAGCATGACTACAAACTCATCACCGCCTAGGCGGGCCACGGTATCACCTTCACGGGTGCTGCTAGAGAGCCGTTTGGCAACTTCCACTAGGAGTAGATCGCCTTTGTCATGCCCTAGTGTGTCGTTTAGCGTTTTAAAATTATCTAAATCAATAAATAGCAAAGCCCCATTATTATCATGGCGAGTGCTTTTGTTGATGGCTCGGCCTAGCCGATCTAGTAGTAGGCGGCGATTGGGTAGCGTGGTCAGTGGGTCGTAAAAGGCGAGGCTTTGGATCTGATTTTCTGCGGCTTTGCGCGAGGTAATGTCGGTTAGGGTGGCCACATAATGTGTCAGCATGCCGTCATTGGTTTTTACCTCGGTGAGGATTAGCCAAGCGGGGAAAATCTCCCCACTTTTGCGTTTGTTCCAGATTTCACCCTGCCATGTGCCGCTTAGCTTAATGCGATCGGTCATTGAGGTATAAAACGACGCATCATGCCGCACCGATGTGAGTATCAGTGGCGTATTGCCGATGGCTTCTTTTGCACTAAAGCCGGTGATTTTGCTAAAGGCTTGGTTCACCCGCAGGATGGTCCACGCGGTGTCGGTTACAAACATGCCTTCTTGAGATTGAAAGGCAATTGCGGCGATACGCAGCTCGGCCTCTGCTTGCCTGCGCTGGGTAATGTCGCGGGTAATGCCGTGATAGCCACAGATTTTTCCTTGGGCATTGCGCTCAGGGGTAGAGAGGATTTCTGTCCAGATTAAGCGGCCATCTTTACAGCGTTGTTGTATTTCTATGGTGGCAGCGCCGGTTTTTATGCCCTGCTGCTCGGCGGCGTTTCTTTGGGTGATTTTCTTTTTAATCAGCTGGATACCATCGTCGGTGAGTAAATTAAAAACAGGATGGCCCACCACTTCTGCCGCAGGATAGCCACGCAGCCGCTCATCAGCAGGGCTGATATAGGTAATGATATGGTTGCTATCTTGTTTCCACGCTACGTCGGATACATTTTCAGTCAGCAAGCGGTAATGTGCTTCGCTGCTTTTTAGTTTTTCGGCCACTACGTTTCTTTCGATGGCAATACTGGCAAGGTGGGCCGATTGCTCAATAATGGCGATATCTTGTGCTTGTGGTGTATGGGCGGCGCGATGATAAATAGCAAAGGTGCCGAGTACCTCTCCACTTGAATCTAGAATTGGCTGCGACCAGCACGCGCCTAGCTGCGCCTTAGCGGCTAATGCTAGATAATTAGCCCAGTAAGGGTGGCTGGCAATGTCATCAACGATGACACGTTGTTTGGTATACGCGGCAGTACCACAGGAGCCAATGGCGGGGCCAATTTCTAGGCCATTTAGGGCCTGGGTATAGAAATCGGGCAGGCTGGGAGAAATAGATTTTTCAAAGTGCTTGCCGGTTTGATCCAGTAATAAAACGCTGCATAGCGTGGTGGGGTTTAATTTTTCTACACCACGGACAATGGCATCCAGCTGCTGCATTAAGGGCTCGCCCCCTGCTAGCAGCTCTAAAATATGATTGCGAAACTGCTCGTATTGATCGGCTTGCTTATCTTTGGTGATATCACGAATCAGGGCATGAATCGCCAGTTTGCCATCTAGAATAATTGCCGTGCTTTGGATTTCAACATCAATGATCTGGCCATCGAATTTGATCAGCTTGATTTCAATCATGGGGCTAACTGCGTCACGGGCGGCAATGCGTTTTGAGCGCTCTAATGCCAGCTGGAAAAAATCAGGGTGAACTAAATTAAGGATGGATTGCCCTTGTAAATCTTGTGCAGTTTTTGCCCCGACCAGTTTAATGGCCGCAGGATTGACATAAATAATACTGCCATTGCGATATACCGCAATCGCCTCGGGCGACCATTCCACCAAGGTGCGGTGCCGTTCTTCACTTTCTTTAGCCAAGTGTTCTGCTTGCTTGCGCTCGTTCATGAGTAGCGCTAGCAAAACACCGACTACATTGAGCGCCATGGCGTAGAGCCAAAAATTGATTAAATCATCGTGCTCGTGCGCAAATACGCCTAAGCCTTTGATGGCCCCGATCAATGCCTGCAATAGGGTAAAGGCAATAATGAATAGCCCGCCGTGGCGGCCAAAGCGTGTTGCACCCCAAACTACAAATAGAAAAGCCCAGTAGGAATAAGCAATCATGCCGAGCGTGGCTTGATGCCAGCCTAAAAACACCACTTGTCCAAAGCAAAGCGCCAGCCCAAAACAGATAATGGCTTCCAATTTTCGCGTTGATTCAACCCAGCGTGGGGCTTGTTTCCAAATCAAAATCAGCGGGGTAATCGTGAGGATGCCAAGGGTATTACCCATCCACCATTTAAGAATACTGCCTAATAATGCTTCTGCTGAGATGGCGTTGGAATAATAAAGCGCCACCGCCCCAATACATGCGCTTAGTAATGCGTTGGGTATGGCAATGGCCGCTAAATTGAGGAAGTCCCGAGCGTGGCTAAGTGAGGCATTAAAATAGCTGTTGTTCATTCTTAGTTTGCGTAAAAGGTAATAATCTAAAGTGGTTTCTAGCACCACACTTAAGGCAATCACTGCCGAGCAGAAAAAGCTATTACCATTCCACACATCACTGGCAAGCGAGCCTAAGAATAAGGCTGGCCAATATCGAACACCGCCCAGCAAAATCACCGCAAGCGCAATGCCGCTAGGGATCCAAAAAATAGAAAAACGCCCATCGTGGCTTAAATAAGTCAGCGTTAATTGAATGGATAGAAGAAAGGTCAGCGCTATGCTTGTTTGTTGGGGAAAACTGGGCCAACGATGCTGGGGGATTGTATTCAAAACATGCTCTATAGCGTGAAAAATAAAAGGATAGCTTTTAATTATGCTTAAATTTTAAGTTGAAAACTTTAAGTTAAATTTGTAAGAATAAGCGCAAAGGATGACTGTAGTGTGACTGTAAAGCTGATCATAGGTATAAGGGCCTACGCTCACAAAAAAGTAAATTTACGAAAAAATGAAAAGCGCAGTGCATTGGTTCAATGGGCTTTTATATAAGGGGGCTGATATTGATTTAATTTATTGTTAATTAAATCAATGCAAGCACTGCTGGCAATGCGCTGCCTATTTGTGGGCTTTATGGCGTATGCATTGTTGGTTTTTCTGCATAACACCGGTAGTTGAAATGAATGGTAAGCCTTGTGCTGGAGCCATTAAATGACTATGGCGTATTCAGTATAAATTAATTTTAAATCTACCGCCCTGCGATAAACCACAATAGGGCAGCGTTCTAGCGCTATTTCAAGCTAGAAAGCGGATGTATTTTAGAGGCGTTGGACATTAAAAAGCCCTGCAATAAATTGCAGGGCTAAAAACGGTGAGGGCCGCTTAAAACTTATAGGTCAGCTTGGCAGAGGCAAAGCGGCCGCGTGGGTCGGCTTGTGTGTGGTCAAAGAAATCGGTTGAAGAATCCCACGGTGGGCGGGTATTGCTCAGGTTGATGACTTTGGCGGTGAGAGTGGTGTCTTTTGCGAGTTTCCAGCTGGCCGTCAGATCAAAGGTGTTGAATGAGTCAACATATTTGGTGGTGTCAGTGTCGCTGGCAAAAGCCTGATCGTAGCCGCCAACATAGTTCCATGTCAGGGTGGTGGACCATGCGCCTATCTCCCATGTGGCATCGCTGACGGCGCGCCATTTTGGAATCGAGCCAAATTGGTTGCTGCCTGCGCCATCGGTGAGCGGCTCGCCAGTGGAAAGCGGCTCGGCAAATCTTAAAACATGGCTGATCTGGCTGCCCAGTTTT
>NZ_JANXSO010000157.1 GCF_025352645.1 Iodobacter sp.
TTCGCAGCGATTCTAATCTGGCTGCTGCATTTGAGTACATTAGCGTTCTAATGCAAAATTGCGCGGGGGCTGTTCATTTGCATGTTAATTTATAATGCAAAAGTGACAGCCTCCCACTGCAATATTTTTCGGCGCGGTACAACCCCCATGCCGCACGCAGGCTTAAACGCCCCATCCGGCCAAAGCCGTTAATGCCTACTTTTATGCTCATTTTTATATCCTTAGAGGCTTTGGCCAATTTCACTGACTTGAAGTTTTAATGCTAGGGCATCGAGCTTTTCTACTGGCAAAGCAGTAAACAGATCAATCCGGCGTTTTAAGATTAAAAGGGTGTCATGAAAAACTTTGTGCTGAATGGTTTCATTACCCCCCGTGCTAGGAGCAGCCACACCCCAGTGAGCCAGTCAGCGTTGGATGGCCAGGCCAGACTGGGCAAGCTTCACCCGCAGCCGAATCGCAAAGGGTAAATACAAAGTCCATTTGCGGCGCATCTGCCGCGCTAAATTCCTGCCAGCTTTTGCTGCGTAGTTTTTCTGTACTGATACCCACATGCTGCAGTACTTCAATGGCTAAAGGATTCGCGCTACCTGCTGGCTGCCCGCGCTATAGGCCTGAAATCGGCCTTTACCCACATGATTTAATACAGCTTCAGCAATCTGGCTGCGGGCCGAATTACCGGTGCAGATAAACAGCACATTATAAATTTTGCTCATAGGACATCTCCATGATGGCGGGGTATTTTATGTATGGTAACTATAACGCTACGATACTTCAAATATTGTTGTATAGTTGACGAATGGAAAAAACAATCGCAACTACCATTTTTGAATCGCTCTCTTCTGGTGTACGGCTAGACGTGTATCGCCTGCTGGTTAAGCAGGGTGATAAGGGCATGGTGGCAGGAGATATCGCGGCGGCTTTGGGGCTGCCTGCTACCAATATGTCTTTTCATCTAAAAGCACTGGCGCAAGCCAAGCTAATTACGGTGGAGCAGGAAGGGCGCTATATGCGCTATCGGGCCAATCTAGCCCTGATGCAGGAGCTCATCTCGTTTCTAACCGCAGAATGCTGTGAAGGGCACCCTGAGCAATGCTTTGATCCGCCTGCCTCTTGCTCAACAAAGCAGGATGCATCGTGTTAGAAGCCACCAAGCAATCAGCTCAGATGAGCGTATTTGAGCGCTATCTTACGATTTGGGTATTCCTGTGCATTATTGCGGGGATTACTTTGGGGCAGTTTTTACCCAGCGTTTTTCAGGCTATTGGCGCGATGGAAATCGCCAACGTCAATCTGCCGGTGGGGCTACTCATCTGGATTATGATTATCCCGATGCTGATTAAGGTGGATTTTTCGGCACTAAGCGAGGTGCGCAAACATGCTAAAGGGATTGGGGTCACGCTATTTGTAAACTGGCTGGTAAAGCCTTTTTCAATGGCATTTTTAGCGTGGTTGTTTATCCGCCTGCTGTTTGCCCCCTACCTGCCCGCAGAGCAAATCGATAGCTATATCGCCGGTTTAATCTTACTGGCCGCTGCGCCGTGCACAGCGATGGTGTTTGTTTGGAGCAAGCTAACCCATGGCGACCCGCTGTTTACGCTGAGCCAAGTTGCCTTAAACGACAGCATTATGGTGGTGGCTTTTGCACCGCTGGTGGCGTTTTTGCTAGGGATATCGGCGATTATTGTTCCTTGGGCCACACTGATTACCTCGGCGATTTTGTATATCGTAATCCCCGTTATTATTGCCCAACTATTGCGCAAATCTTTGCTCGCCAAAGGCCCTGCCGCATTGGATACGGCTATGGCTAAAATTAGTCCTTGGTCGATTAGTGCGCTGTTAGCCACACTGGTTTTGCTGTTTGCTTTTCAGGGTAAAGCCATTATCGAGCAGCCGCTGGTCATCGCCTTATTAGCCGTGCCGATTCTAATTCAGGTGTTGTTTAATTCAGGGCTAGCCTACTGGCTAAACCGAGCGCTAGGCGAAAAACACAATATCGCCGGCCCATCAGCGCTGATTGGCGCATCTAATTTTTTTGAGCTGGCAGTAGCAGCGGCCATTAGTTTATTTGGCTTTCATTCGGGCTCGGCGCTGGCAACCGTGGTGGGGGTGCTCATTGAAGTACCGGTGATGCTCTTGATCGTAAAAGTAGTCAACCGCAGCAAGCCTTGGTATGAAAAAAACTCAAGCTGAACACGCAAACAAGGAGGAGTGAGCGGCTAGCCTCATCACCTTAAGATTAAAAGTCATCTTGATAAGAACGAAAAATCCGCTGCAATTCTCCATTATTTTGTAGCTGCTTAAGGGCGTTTTCTACCTTAACAACCATCGCTGGGGGCACCTTTTTACTCAGCCAAAAATACATCGCTTCTTGGTGCAAGACATCAGGTAAAAGCTGTAATTGGCCTTCGAAATGATTAGCCTTAATCGCGTATAGACCACTCAATTCACTGATATAAAAAAATCTAACTCGCTTACTCAGCACTTTTTTTAAATTAACGAGGCTGTCACCACTGCTATCATCTACCGCAATACCATTGGCTTTTAAACGCTGAACGTAAGCCGCCCCTGAGGGAGTAGCAACCAGCGCCCCTAAAGCGGCCAGCTCATTGAAGCTCTTTACCCTCACCTTGTCATCACTACGCGCAAGCAGCTTTTCTTGTACAAAATACAGGGGTGTTGCAAGGCGCAAAGCCCCTTCGCTTCGCTTAGTTGTCTCCAGCAAGGCACAAGCCGCATCTAGCCCCCCTGTAAACAAACCATACTCCACTCTGGCCATCGGAGTTGGGCGAATGTCCAAATCAAAGCGAATGCTCGGGTCTATTTTTTCAATCGCGCGCAAAATATCAGGGCACTGCCCTGTGAGCGGGTTGCTCAGAAAAATAAACTTAGGGGAAACGCCCTCTTGGGCGGCAATACGCAGGGGCGGATCAGCAAAAGCCGCCGCACAGAGCAAGTAGCACAGACTAATCCATTTTAGCTTTAGCATCTCCTCCTCCTCGCCCCAATAAGGCTACAACACTCAGATATGCTCTTTATAAAATGATTTCGTCTTATATGCCGAAGCTAAGCCCCAGACGGTAAGCCGCGCTCATGTTTAAACAACTGCTGATGGCTGGGCTCTAAGACGGCAATCAGCGCCGTCAATGCTGCATCTGCCTCGGCTTCACCACACATAAAGATATCCACTGCCGCATAGCCATGCTCGGGCCAGGTATGAATCGATAAATGTGATTCCATCAACAGCAATACACCGGTTACACCCAGCTCAAGGCCAAAATGATGAAAATGCCCAGCCAGCACGGTGGCATTGCCCGCCTCTGCACCAATTTTTAATATCTGCTCAATTTTGACGGGGTCTGCCAGTAGAGCAGGCGCAATGCCAGATAAATCAGCAAGAATATGACGTCCTAAACTCATTTATGCCCACCGCCGCCGCCACCCCAATTGCTGCTGCCATAGCTGCCACCACTACTCCAGCCCCTCGATGAAGAGCCGCTACCACTGCCACCGGAAGAGGCGTTTATTAAGGTGCAAATGCCGATAATCACAAGGCAATATGCTTTATAAAAGCCAGGTTTCAATTCACAACTCCAAAGAAACAAAAAGGTAAGAGCACGGCATGCCCTTACCTTGCAGGTAACCAAACCAAGACCAAAGCCAAGATCAATAACCACAATCCACCAAAGCCATTAAATATCAACAGCGGCAAATTAATCACCGTTAAAAGCGCGGTAAACATAATGGCCAAGCTTTTCATCGAGCTAGGGCTCGCATCCCCGCCGGCAAGGGCCGCGATAGGCTTAGCAAACCATTGCCCCACTAGCTCGCTGCTGATTCGCTTGGCTTTAGACCAGGTCACTTCACTGGGGCTACGCTCTTTAGAAAGGCGCACGCCATTCAGATCGTAATCCGTGAGCGTGGTTTTATCCCCCACATGCACCCGCCAGTTAAATGCCCCAGCGGCGTAAGTGACGTGGGCGTTGTAATCAAATAGCTTGCGATACTTTTTGCCATTGAGCATGGCCTGCGCGGCGTTGTACATCTCTGGCCATTGGTTTAATACTTCAATTTGATCCCAGCCTTGCTGGCTTTCTACCAGCCACATAAAGCCAAGGCTGGCGTGATAGAGCAGGTATTCGGTCCAATCACCATCCACCTCGCCCTCTTCACTGCAACGCATTAGGCCGATCAACAGCCATTTTTTATTCTCAATGGTAGCGGTATCGCCCAGCTGCAAAGTGCTATGAAACGCCTCCAGTTGCCTCGCCTTGCCGATGGCAATCGCTTTATCTCCAGCGCAATCCACTTCCGTATGACAGGCGGGGCAAACCAGCTGCATCGCCATTCCTGCAATATATTTCAACGGGCTTGCGCAGCTTGGGCAATCAAGCACATTGTTTTTGCCAGCCAGCCGCCCCGCGCTTTCCGTAATTTGATCGTCACTGCGTAATAGCTGACACTTTAAATCAGCAAGATTAACGGCCTCGCCCACAAATAGCTCAGGTGCGCCCTGAGAGTAATCTAGCGTAATAAAACGCGCAGCATGCCGAGCATCCACCACCTTAGCCACATAGCCCTTGCCAACGGTAAATGGCAGCTCCCCCGCACCAGACACGCACTGCGCCGTGCGTATATCAGAAAAAACATAGCTGCGCTGCTCATATAAGTACGCCATTTCTGGCTGTATATCGGCAAAGGCTGGCGCATCTACCGCCGCTCCTAAGCTCTTGGTCAACATATATTGGCCAGAAGCATCAGCCAGCCAAGCCGCACTGCCATCGTCAAAGAACAAATACCACTCGTTCCAAAAGCCAGCGTCGTAACGCAGCTGAATCCGCCCCACTACATTAAAGCCTTGGCCCTGATATTGCCCGCTGGTGCCAATCTGAATCCGCGAATAGTCTTCCAAAGCACTCGACATTTTGCCGATGTCTTTGATCTCATCCGCGTTTCTAAGCAGCGTGCTCTGGCAATACTCGCAAACCGCCATCACCGACGCGGCAGAACGAAACGAAACGGGCGCCCCGCAACTTGGGCAGGCAGCTGTGTACATAAAGGAACCTGATGATTAAAAAAATTTCAATAAACTTAAAACTCAAATCCTGCACCACAAAGAACGTGGAGTTTCACAGTGAAAAACTAAACCTCATTTGGGCGCTCTGTGCTCTCCCTGCTCTCTGTGTCTATGAGTCTTTTTAACCCACCAGCTTTTTAATCACTTCAGCCTTAGCCGTGTCGTAATCCGCCTGCGATATTAATCCTTGATCGAGCAAGCCTTTCAGCGATGCTAACTTGGCCTGAGGATTATCTGCGGCAACTGCGGGTGCGGCGGCAAGGGGAGCCACGGCAGGAGCAACTACGGGTGCAGCGGCTGGATTAATGCTGCTTTTCATCGCATCCGCCATTACCTGACCAACGCCAACGCCCGCAGCAAGGCCCGCGCCGATTCCTGCTAGCCCGCCCTCGTTTTGCGCCGCCAGTGGAATGCTTTGCGCCACCTGATACTGAGTGTATTTACCCATATCGCCCATCATGCCCATCGAGATACGGGTATCGATGGCTTTTTGCAGCTCCTCGGGCAGGGAGATGTTTTCAACGGCAAAGTTATCTAACTCTAGGCCGTATTTACCAAACACAGGGATCAAGGCTTCTTTAATTTTCTCGCCCATCAAGCCCTGATTGCCCGCCATATCTAAGAATGGCACACCCGAACCACCAATCGCGCTGCTCATGGTGGAGACCACAAGATTGCGCAGTTGTAGCTCTACTTCATCACGGGTGTATTGATCACGCGTGCCGCTGATTTCCTTAAAAAACAAAATAGGATCAACTAGCTTGTATGAAAACACCCCAAAGGCACGCAGCCGTACCATGCCAAAATCGTTGTCCCGAATGGTAATGGGTTGTGGTGAGCCCCATTTACGGCCTAGCTGAGTGCGAGTACTAAAGAAATACACGTCTGATTTAAACGGCGAATCAAACAGCTTGTCCCAGTTTTTTAAGTTGGTCAGCAGTGGCATATTCTGCGTGACCAGCTTATGCAGGCCTGGCGCAAATTGATCCGCAATTTGGCCTTCGTTGACAAACAACGCCAGCTGCGAATCGCGTACCGTCAGGCTGCCACCATTTTGAATTTCAAAATCTTGCATCGGAAACCGCCAAGCCAGTACGCCGTCTTGATCTTCATTCCACTGCAAAACATCAATAAACTGCTTCTTAATAAAAGAACCGAGACCCATGATGCGCTCCTAGGATTAGCACATTAACAAACAGACAAATAATTCTATAACGATTGCAAAATCTTGAACCACAGAGGATACAGAGACAACCATGCAGAATCTTTTTAAAAAAAGGTAAAGCTCAATCTAATCAGAAATGCCCAAGCCGTTGCCTTATAAGCAACGCTTTAAATCGTGGTACATGTCCCGAATGAAACGGTCTTCCTCTGTGAAACGCTGTGCGCTCGGTGGTTTAAGAGCTCGCACGGTAGATCAAGACAAACAACCCGCGTTGATTAAGCCGATAGCCAGCGATAATGAGCCCATTAATGCCCCCATCGCGACATTGTTTTCGATTAAATCCTGATTCATATTCGGCAATAGTTTTGATAACAGCAGATGCGCAATAATTTGTACCGCCATCGCGCAAAAGGCCCAAAAAATAAACATATCAAAGCTAGCGTTGTGCATCACGCTGGCGGCCAGCGTCAGCGAAAACCCCAGCAGCGCACCACCCAAAGATAAAGCGGCCGACAAGCATCCCTGACGAATCAGTGCAAATTCGTCATAAGGCGTAATCTTGGTGTACACCAGCACAAACAGCGCCAATAGCCCAAGGCCACAGAGCATATAGATCAGGTAATGGATTAAGGGCGTCAGCATAAAACCATCCTATTAAAAAAACGGTAGGGGCGCCACTGGCCGCACCCTTTACAATAATGGCGCACAGCGCCCCTACAAAAGCTTAAAGCCAGAGCCTTTCTTTCATGAAGTACAATATCAGCAAATGTAACACCTACGAAAGGTTATCCCATTCTAAATGAAACCCATCCCTAGCCAAACATTGCAGCAACGAATATTAATTTTATCGGTCTTTGTCGTCGCCTCCTGCGGCCTCGCATATGAATTAATCGCAGGGGCATTGGCCAGCTATTTGCTGGGCGATTCAATTTTGCAATTTTCCTCCATCATAGGCTGCTATTTGTTTGCGATGGGGGTGGGATCGCATCTATCTAAATATGTAAAAGAGGAGGATACCCTCGCCTGCTTTATTGATATTGAGTTATTAGTAGGCTTACTTGGGGGGCTATCGGCCACACTGCTGTTTTTGGTGTTTGCTTGGATGGGCACGCCGTTTCGCACCGTGCTGTATGTGTTGGTGTTTTTAATTGGCGTATTGGTGGGGATGGAGATTCCGCTAGTGATGCGGGTATTAAATCGGCAAGGGGCGAATAAACCCGACTTTGCCGAAATTGTTAGCAATGTACTGACCTTTGATTATCTAGGCGCGCTGGCTGTTTCATTATTATTCCCCTTGGTACTTGCTCCTAAGCTGGGCATGGCGCGAACCGCGCTGCTATTTGGCCTACTCAATGCCGCGGTGGCCCTTTGGGCGGCGCATACTTTTAAACATGAAATTAAAGCGCACCGTGCCAAGCAAACCCGTGCAGCCATTGTGTTAGTGCTACTCATTGGCGGCTTTTGCTACGCCGATCGCCTTACCCAGTGGTCAGAGCGCGGCCTGTTTGGCGATGAAATTATTCACGCCCAAACCACGCCTTACCAGCGCTTAGTGGTGACCAAATGGAAAGATGATTTACGCCTGCATATCAACGGTAATCTGCAGTTCTCCAGCCGTGACGAGCACCGCTATCACGAGGCCTTGGTTCACCCCACATTAGAGAAGCTGCCGTGGGCCAAACGAGTACTGATTCTGGGTGGAGGCGATGGGCTAGCGGCGCGGGAAGTACTCAAGCACAAAAATATCCAGCAGATTACCTTGGTTGATTTAGACCCCGCCATGACTGATCTATTTAGCCATTCAGAGCCACTAGTCAAACTAAACCAAGGCGCGTTTATCAACCCTAAAGTGCATATTATTAATGCCGATGCGGGCCAATGGTTGGAGCAAAATACCGAGCAATTTGACGCCATCATTGCGGATTTTCCCGATCCATCCAATTTTGGCCTTGGCAAACTCTACTCAGTGCCCATCTACCGCCTGATGGCACGTCATCTGAGTGAAAACGGCCTTTTAGTCATCCAATCTACCTCGCCCTATTTTGCCCCACGCTCGTATTGGTGCATTAACGCCACGCTAAAAGAAGCGGGCTTTTACACCTACCCTTACCACGCCTACGTGCCGTCTTTTGGTGAATGGGGGTTTATTTTGGCCGACAAAAAAGGCAACTATACCCCGCCCACCCAATACACCGAGCCGATGCGCTTTTTAGATGGAGAAGTCACCAAGCTGATGTTCACCTTCCCAGCCGATATGAAGCCGTGGCCGGTAGAAGCCAATCGCCTCAATAACCAAAAATTGGTGCATTACTTTGAACAAGATTGGCGGCAGGTAATGCGCTAGCCGTTCTAATCTCTTGCCAAAACTTGAACCACAGAGACAATGCCCAATAACAAGGAACTACGCCAACTTACTGGAAAAACAGACTTCAAAAGGCAGAAAGTTGAGAGAGGATTATCGCTGCAAAGCTTTAAACCCAAAGGCTCTATGAAACTCGGTGCTCTCTGTAGAGCAAAGTGCAGCCCATTAACGTAAGCCCTTGTCATTAAGCACAGATCAGCGCTTCAAAGTTTGGGTTTTCAACCACGAAATAAAACACGATTTCTATTAAGATACATCCTAACTTGTTATGGAGAACACTATGTTTGCCCCAGAAATCTACCGCCAACGTCGTGCCACTCTTGCTGCTAGCTTGCCGGACAGCCTGATTTTGCTACTTGGCAACGTCGATTCGCCGATGAATTACACGGATAATATTTTTCCATTTATCCAAGACAGCAACTTCCGCTATTACTTTGGCCTGAACGAGCCTGGCCTTGCTGGCCTGCTTGATACCGCTAACGACAGCATCACCCTATTTGGCAATGAAGCCGAAGTGGCTGATATCGTCTGGACCGGCCCGCAGCCTTCATTAAGCGAGCGCGCAGCCAGCGCAGGCATCACCCAAAGCCAGCCTTATGCTCAATTAAAACAACGGCTCGCAACCGCCCAAGCGGCTGGCATTCAAGTGCAATACCTTGCCCCTTATCGCGGCGAAACCATTCTAGAGTTAGCTCATTTGCTGGGCTGTGACAGCACATTAGTTAAAGCGGGGTTTTCTACCCCGCTAACCCAGCAAGTTATCCTGCAGCGTGAAATCAAATCGGCCGATGAAATCAAAGAGATGGAAACCGTGCTGGCCATTACCCGCGATGTACATCACGCAGCGATGCGTGCCTCACAAGCCAATGTGCTGGAGCACCAAGTGGTTGGTTTGATGGAAGGCATTGTGCGCAGCCACGATTTGCAGCTTGCCTACCCAAGTATTTTCTCCAGAAACGGCGAAGTGCTGCATAACCATCACCACCATCAAAAACTGCAAAAAGGTGATCTGGTACTGAACGATACCGGCGCAACATCCAGCGGCGGTTACGCCAGCGATATCACCCGCACCATTCCAGTTGGCGGCAAATTCAGCCCACGCCAGCGCGAGTTGTACGACACAGTACTGGCGATGCAAACCGAGGCGATTGCCGCGCTCAAGCCTGGCCTGCCGTATCTCGCCGCACATAAGCTTGCCGCAAAAGTCATGGTTGAAAGCATGAGCAAGCTAGGCTTTTTTAATGGCAATGTAGATGACATCGTTGAATCTGGCGCCTACGCCATTGCCTTCCCGCACGGCCTTGGCCACCAGATTGGTCTGGACGTGCACGACATGGAAAGCTTGGGCGAAAACTTAGTCGGCTACGGCGATGGTGTTGAGCGCAGTAAGCTTTTTGGCATGGGCTACTTACGCCTTGGCAAACCGCTGAAAGCAGGCATGGTGATTACGGTAGAGCCAGGCATTTACTTTATCCCCGCGCTGATCGCCACATGGAAAGCCGAAAGCCGCCATAGCGATCTGATTAACTACGCCAAATTTGAAGAATACCAAGACTTTGGCGGCATCCGTATCGAAGATAACGTACTGATCACCGAAACGGGCAGCCGCATACTTGGGCCGCATATCGCCCGCACTGCGGCAGAAGTAGAAGCAATTATGGCCGCAGTTTAAGAAGTCTTTCTGGGCGGGCTTACTTAGCCGCCCAGAGCACGCTAAGCCACGTTGATTCGGGCGAGTGAACTTAGCGCCCATTAAACTAGTTGTATTCAAACAACAAATCTAGTTTCAGCGGAGACAAACGGCTAAGATTAAGGCTTTCTCCATCACAACGCAGACGGCATGAAACTGATCACCTCATATACCAGCCCTTTCGGCCGTAAGGTACGCATCGTTCTTGCTGAAAAGCGCATCGAATATCAGCTTATTGAAGACAATCCCGGCGCTGCAGGCAGCAGCGTCTCCGAGCTTAACCCGCTAGGCAAAGTACCCATCCTCATTATGGATGACGGCAGAACGCTCTATGATTCACGGGTGATTGTTGATTTCTTGGATCACAGCTCCCCCGTTGGCAAGCTCATCCCCAACGATCAAAGACAGGCTATCAATGTTAAACGCCGCGAAGCACTGGCCGACGGCATTAGCGATGCCGCGGTATTAATCCGGCAAGAAAGCCTAAGGCCGGAGCAATTGCAATCAAAAGAATGGGTGGCCCATCAGCAAGCCAAAATAGAGCGCGGCCTTGCCTCGATTGCGGCAGAGCTTGATGAGAAAAAATGGTGGGGCAGCGAACAGTTTTCTTTGGCCGATGTTGCCTTAGGCTGCACCCTAGCCTATCTGGATTTTCGTCTACCTGAGCAAGGCTGGCACGCTAACCATCCAAACTTACTCAAGTTTTATAATAAGCTGGCAGAGCGCCCATCCTTTATCGAAACCAGCCCGCCACTGATTTAGCTATGCAAAAAGCTCATGCCACCATAATTTCAACACAAGCAAGCTTTTTGTCAAAAATACCGTATATCAACGAAGGTAAATAGACAGGAAAATCATCAGCTATATTTAAGTTATCGCATTGATAACCCAGCACTTTTCTCATGCATTTTTTACAAAAAGCTCATGAGAAAGCCACGCTAAGGCTAAGACTGATGAAAACCAAGATATTGATCGTCGATGATGAACAAGAATTTCGCAACCTAATTAAAGACGGCTTAGCAGGTCATGCAGAGATTATGGAGGCAGATAGCGGGATAGATGCATTAAATCTCGTCAGCACATTTCATCCCGATATTATCTTGCTAGATATTAATTTACCCGATATCAATGGCTATTCTGTTTGCCTGCTGGCGCGTGAAAAACAGCCCGAAGTACGCGTCGTTTTTATTTCTGGCTCAGATAGTTTAGAAACCCGCCAAAATGCCTATGCCTCAGGAGCAGATGATTTTTTACCTAAACCCTTTCGCATGGCAGAGCTGCGCCGCAAAATTGAATTACTCCAACTTATTATTACTGACTCTGAACGCCTAAAAGACTCATTAAAAACAGCGACGGATACCGCGATGAGTGCCATTTCTAATTCAGGAGAAATGGGCACCGTGATTAATTTTATCAAGCGGGCAATGAGCAGCCCTGATATTGAATCGCTATTAAAAGTGCTTATTTCTACCTTTTCGCATGGATTTGATTTAAATGTTTCTGCGCAAATCCGCACCGAAAATGAACAAAAAACCCTCAATAGCGAAGGCCGCTCTAGCCCATTAGAAGCAGAGATACTACGAACATTATCCCAAGATAACCCACGTATTTTTGAATATGGGCACCGGCTTATTGTTAACTACCCAAGCATTACCCTGCAAATTAAAAACCTCCCCTACAATAACCCCGATTTTGCGGGCCGAATTCGCGATCATGCCGCCATTATCACTGAAACAGCAGAAAACCGTATTCATGCTATTGAAACCCACCAACGCTTAACCCTGCAAAGCACTAATGCAAAAACGGCTATCAGTAATATGCAAGAACTTGTTAAACAGTTAGAAAGTGATTACAAAATACAACAATCACGTTCTTGTGAATTATTTGAAAATTTAAAACAACAAATAGAAAATTCACTGGCTAAATTTGGTTTAAGTAATGAACAAGAAACACATTTTATTAAGCTAATAGAAGATGCCTCACAAGCAGCAGCAACACTCTATGATGCCGGTTTTTCATTAGATAAAAAATTTAGTAGTATTAGCGCTGACCTAGGTTTACTACTCATAAAAGATGCAGATAAAGAGATATTAGAGACGATTAAAGATAAAGAAGACAGTATTATTTTTTTCTAGCCTGATATCACACGGTTTAATTGAAATATGGGTATAAATAGGTAGCTTGCTACTGAGCATGCGAAGCTCAGCATTCTTAGAATGGGGCTTTGTTTCACTCAGCGCCAATCCAGCCCTGTTAATTTAAGCATGGGAAGCCGCATTAAGGAGGGCAAAGGCGGTTTACCTTGCCCACCCTAGCAATACTTAAATTAACCAGATTGAGCGCCAAGCTACGTAGCAAGCCCCTCATAAAGAGGTAGCCATCATGAAGAATGATTTTTTTTCTGTTAATCAAACAAAAAATAATTGGCAAAAAGAAATACAACTCTGGGCTTGGCTTCCGCTCAAACAGCGCCCTAAAGAAGCGCTTATCTTACTAATAATTGCACTGCCTATTTTATATATGGCAAGCGCCCCCGATCTAGAGGGTCACTCCAGTGCACTCTCTATCGTTTTACCCTTGCTCATTATTTGGGCAGGCTTTCAATTAGGTAGCGTGGCAGCGGCAGGGCTCGTACTTACTTCTGCAATCATGATTTATTTATCCCCAAGCCATCATCCAGATATCATTTACACCTTGCTAGGTTTTGCCTTATTGGGCCAAGTCATTGCCGGATTAATTTACTATAAAAACAAAGCAGAAAAAGAGTTAAAAAATCACTTAAATAAACTATTACTCAGTACTCAAGCATTAGATTCAATATCCCAAGCCGTGCTTATTACCTCGCAAGATCATAAAATTATTTATGCAAATAAAGCATTTGAAAAGACCAATGGTAGAAACGACAATGAAATCCTAGGAAAAACCTGCAGATTTATGCAAGGCCCTTTATCCGACCTTGAGACAACTTCAAACATACGTATCGCACTAAAAAATGGCCAGCCTTTTCATGGGGAAATAATTAATTATCGTAAAGATGGCAGTCATTATTGGAATGAAATATCGATCACGCCGATATTTAATGAGCAACAAGAAATCACTCATTTTGTTAGCACTCAACGTGATGTATCAGAAAGAAAAATCACAGAAAAAACCATAGAAAAATCAGCAGGAAAAACCACAAAGTTATTAGAAGACATACAAAAATTAACCGCGAATGTTCCTGGAATGATTTATCAATTTAAACTAGAAAAAACAGGAAAAAGTTACTTCCCTTATTGTAGCGAAGGAATTCGAGATATCTGTTTATTATCACCTGAAGAAATCCATGAAGATGCACATAAATTATTCAATTTAGTCCACCCAGAAGATATTAATGAGTTAAATAAATCCATATTAGAATCAGCAAAAACAGGATCGCCTTGGCAGCAAGAATATCGCGCTATTTTCCCCGACCAAAGCGTACATTGGATGCTCGGCAATGCACAACCAGAAGCACTAGAGGATGGCAGTATTTTATGGCATGGTTTTATCTCTGATATTTCTGAAATAAAACAAAAAGAATCACTACTAAAAGAGCAAGACTCAAAATTAAACTCTATTTTGAGTAGTGCGGCTGATGGCATCATTCTAATTGATTGCAAAGGGAAAGTAATTTTATTCAACGCCGCGGCAGAACGCATTTTTGGCTATACGGCAGATGAAGTTATACATAAAAATGTAAAACTATTAATGCAAGAGCCAGAACACAGCCAGCATGATCAATATTTAGAGCAATATTTAAATACTGGCCACGCCCAAATTATTGGCATTGGCCGTGAAATTATGGGAAGAAATAAGAATGGTCAGCTCATCCCTTTAGACCTGTCTATTTCAGAATGGAAATCAGGCGCGGAGCGGATGTTTACCGGCATAATTCGGGATATTAGCGAAAGAAAAAAAGTACAAGCCCAGCTTGTTCAATCACAAAAAATGGATGCTTTATCCCAACTATCAGGCGGGTTAGCCCACGATTTTAATAATTTACTCGGCATCATCATTGCTAATCTTGATTTTATTGAGCCTGCCCTACAAGGCAATATAAAAGCAATGGAGCGGCAACAAAGTGCAATTAATGCGGCTATGCGTGGCTCGGATATTACTCGGCGGCTACTACAGCTATCTAGAAAGAGTACCCTACCTTTAAATGAAATAAAACCAAAATCAATCGGCGGATTGATTGAAGAAGTTTTAGGATTATTAAAGCGTACACTAGGGGCCGATATAAACATCAACACTTTTATTGAGCCTAATTTACCCCTTATAAAATTAGATACGGCCGAGTTTGAAAATGTACTTATTAATTTAGCCATTAATGCCCGCGATGCAATGCCCGAAGGCGGTGGAGATATTGTTATTTATCTTCACCATTGGCGGCCAGAAATATTTAACCACTGCAAAGACATTGATTTGGATAACCAAGAATATTTATTATTAGAATTTAATGACAATGGGAAAGGAATGCCTGCTGAAATTTCAGAGCGGGTTTTTGAGCCTTTTTTTAGCACAAAAACAGAAAATGGCACAGGATTAGGGCTAACCATGGTTTATGGCTTTGTAAAACAATTACATGGCCATATTCGCGTTTATAGCGAGCTGGGTATTGGCACGATGTTTCACATTTTTTTACCCATTAATGCACTTGAGAAAAATATAAATATCGTAGAAAAAACCACGATCCAAAATCCTATTCAAGGAGGAAAAGAAACGATTTTATTAGTTGATGATGAAGTCGATTTAAGAGAAGTCACTGCCGAGCATTTAGCTACTTTTGGCTACAGCGTTATTCAAGCTAAAAATGGTATGGATGCTTTAGACAAGCTTGAACAGGCGGGCAAAGTGGATTTGCTACTTTCTGATATTGTGATGCCGGGCGGCATGGATGGGGTGACTTTAGCACAGCATATTGCCGAGTCATGCCCCAATATGGCGGTGCTACTGACATCGGGATATCCACACAAGAATAGCTCTAGCGATCGCTCCGAAACGCTGTTTGGCGAAATACTGCACAAGCCTTATCGCCGAGAAGCCTTGATGCTGGCCGTGCGTAAACGGATGGATGAGAAGATCGCGGCCTGATAGAAAAGGCGAGTGGGCACGGCATGCCGTGCCCCTACAAGATTACTCTGCAATGCCTTCCAGCATTTTTTGCAGCTCGCCATTGGCAAACAGCTCTTTCATAATATCTGAACCGCCTACAAACTCACCCTTAATATAGAGCTGAGGAATAGTGGGCCAGTTAGCATATTCTTTAATGCCTTGGCGGATATCCGCATCAGCCAGCACATTAACCGCAGCAAACGATACACCACAGTTTTTAAGCATTTGCACCGCGCCTGCAGAAAAGCCGCACTGCGGAAAAGTTGGCGTGCCTTTCATATACAAAACAACGGCGTTTTCAGTTACTTGCTGACGAATAAGATCTTGCGTGCTCATAGTGTTTCCTTTTTGATACCTGATAGATTTACTCAGGTATTGTACTTTTATGAAAAAATTGCGGCAAGCTTTGGCTCTTACCGCCGGTAATTATCGAATTAAAGCTGGCCACCGCTCACTCGCTCTATCCCTGCTAAATCACGCCAGCTTTGTACTGCGGCAAAGCCTGCGGCAGCCAATAATGCTCGGCACGGCTCGGCCTGATCCCAGCCATGCTCCAATAACAGCCAACCATCCTCGTTCAAGTGCTGCCTAGCCTCGGCGATAATACTGCGGATATGCACCAAGCCATCGCCTTCATCTGATAGCGCGCTGCGTGGCTCAAAGCGCAAATCGCCTTGGCTTAAATGATGATCGTTTTGCTCAATATACGGCGGATTAGAAACAATCACATCAAAGTGTGCTGTGCCTAGAGCTTGATACCAATCCGACTGATAAAAACGCACCGCAGCATCCAAGCGGCTCGCATTGGCTTGCGCCACGAGCAAAGCGGCAGGCGATAAATCCACCGCACTAACATCCAGATCTGGGCGCTCTAATTTAATGCTGACCGGAATGCAGCCGGAGCCGGTGCCCAAATCCAAAACCATCGCCCCTTCAGCAGCTCGCTCTAGAGCCAGCTCAACCAGCAGCTCGGTATCCGGCCTTGGGATGAGCACGCTAGGGTTCACCACAAAATCACGACCAAAGAACTCACGCGTGCCAACGATATACGCCACCGGCTCGCCTTTGCTGCGACGGGCTGCCAACAGCTTAAATGCCGCAGCGTGTGCCGCCTCCACCTCATCCTGCCCATGGCCAATCAGCCAAGCGCGGTTTTTGCCTGTAGCGTGCTGAAACAAAACCTGAGCATCAAAGCGCTCCAAACCACTTTGTGCCAGTAAAACTGAATAATTCATAGAGGGTTCCGAAAGGGAAATCTAAAACGTCTGTCGACACAAGAAAAATAAGAACTCAGAGAGAAAAACATTTAATTCTGCACGGCAACTTATACCGCCATTAAGCTTGGTGTTTTTGATAGACCCTTGCTTTTCTCATCGTTTTTCTCGCTTTTGCTCTTCTTCCCGTTCTCTGTATCTACAGATCTTTTTTAATGTTTTTTTTCGAAGCACGATAAGCCGCAATCTCGCTGAGTTTAATACCCTTAGGCAAGATTCGGTGCTTGCCATAATCCACCCGCTGCGAGCGATAAATACCGCCATGACCAGAGCATAAATAGCTAATCACACAGGCTAGCGCGGCGTACACGCCGATTTCTGCCCCAAACATTTCCATCGCCATCAGAGTAGATGCAATTGGCGTATTCGCCGCCCCCGCAAACACCGCCACAAAGCCCAGCCCCGCCAAAAAGGCAAAGGGTAGGTTTAGCCAAGGCGCTAAAACATTGCCCAAGGTTGCGCCTATATAAAACAAGGGAGTGACCTCGCCGCCCTTAAAACCGCTAGCTAAAGAAGCAACGGTAAAAGCGAACTTAGCGGCAAAATCGTAATGAGCCATTGGGTGTTGAAAGGATTCCACAATGGTTGGCACGCCTAAGCCTAAATAACGCTCAGCGCTTAAAGCGTAAGCCACAGCGGCAATCAATAAGCCGCCAATAAAGGGGCGCAGCGGTGGATAGTGAATGATTTTTTTAAGCCCCGCCGCCAGCCTGTGCGTGGCCGTGGCAAAGCAGCGCGCAGTCAGGCCAAAGATTGCACCTGCCAGCAACACCACAGCCAACACCCAAAAGCTGATCGGTGGAATATTAGCAATGGCGTAATGTGTATGCTGCACACCCCACAAGAGGCCCACTTGCTCGGCAACCACGGCCGCTACAAGGCAGGGCCAAATGGCATCAACGCGCATCCGACCAATGGCCAACACTTCTAAGCCAAAGATAGCACCGGCGAGCGGTGTACCAAATACCGAGGCAAAACCCGCCGCAATTCCTGCCATGAGTAGTACACGCCGATCACTATTTTTAAGGCGAAAAACCCGTGTGAGTTGATCGGCCAAAGCCGCGCCCATCTGCACCGCAGTGCCTTCCCGCCCCACGGATGCGCCAAATAAATGCGATACCACAGTGCCACCCAGCACCAGCGGAGCCATACGTAGTGGAATGATTTTTTGCGGATCATTAATCTCGTCGATTAATAAATTATTACCTGCCTCCACCTGCCGACCAAAGCGCAGATAAACCCAGCCCACCATAAAGCCCGCCAGCGGCAAACCCGCTAGCAGCCAAGGATGAGCCAAGCGCGTCACCGTGGCCCATTCAAGAGAAAACAAAAAAAACGCCGAAGCGCTGCCCGCCAGCATGCCAACGATAGAGGCCAGAAACAGCCATTTAATCAGCAGGGCTAAAGGAGCAAAAACGGCGAGGCGTTGTAACAATGGCATTCTAATTTATCTCTAAAAAACGTCTGTAGACACTGAGCTAAAACGAGAACACAACGCATAACAAGCCAAAGCTCGATCTCATACTGCTGTTGGTCTGGCTTTTGCTTTTCTCAGAGGGCGCTGTGGCGACAGATTTTTTTGAAGTTTTTACATTAGGAATATTGAAGCCAGCCCAAGGAAAATAAAGAATCCCATCGAGTCGGTGGTGGCGGTCAGTAGCACAGATGAGCCATAGGCGGGGTCGCGGCCAAGCTTTTGCATGGTGAGCGGCACTAAAATGCCGACCAAGGCAGCAACGAGCAAATTCAGCATCATTGCGGCCATCATCACCACGCCCAGCGAGATCTGCCGGTAAAGCAGCCATGCAATCACGCCCAGTACACTGCCCCAAACTAAGCCGTTCAGCAGCGCAATGACAAGCTCCTTGCCAATTAAGCGCCCAGAGTTATTTGGGTTAATTTGCCCCAACGCCAAGCCACGGATAATCAGCGTAATGGTTTGCGTACCGGTATTGCCGCCAATACCCGACACAATCGGCATCAGCGCAGCCAGCGCGACTAGATGAGTAATGGTTTCTTCAAACGCACCAATTACTCGGCTGGCAATAAAGGCGGTGCAGATATTCACTGCCAGCCAAGGCCAGCGGTTTTTAGCGGATTTCCACACGCTAGAAAACAAATCTTCTTCTTTCAAACCCGCTAGCGACAGCACTTCAGCGTCGGATTCTTCACGAATCACGTCCACCATCATATCCACGGTGAGGCGGCCAATTACTTTGTGATTGGAATCCACCACCGGCGCCGAGACTAAATCGTAGCGCTCAAACGCTTGCGCGGCGTCCCCCGCATCTTCGTGCCCGCGAAACGTCACCACATCGGTGGCCATTGCTTCGTGCACGGTTAAATCAGGGTCGGAAACCAATAGATGATTAATCGGCAACACGCCCCTTAGCGTTTGCTCGTGGTCCACCACAAATAATTTATCGGTGTGATTAGGTAGCTCATCAAAGCGGCGTAGATAGCGCAGCACCACTTCTAAGGTCACGTCATCTCTGATCGTAACCATTTCAAAATCCATTAAGGAGCCAACTTCGTCCTCAGGGTAAGACAACGCCGATTGCAGCTGCGCGCGTTCTTCATCGTCCAAGCCGCCTAGCAGTTCTGAGCGTACTTCGCTGGATAAATCGGGCACCAAGTCGGCCAGCTCGTCGGCGTCTAAGTGCTCGGCAGCTGCGATAATTTCGTAGCTTTCCATGTCGGCCAGCAGCGATTCACGCACCGAATCCGATACTTCCAGCAGCACGTCCCCATCGTGCTCAGACTTGACCAACTCCCAAACCAGCAAGCGATCAACCAGCGGTAGGGCTTCCAAAATATGCGCAACGTCGGCCGGGTGCAGGCTAGCGAGCTTTTTTTGCAACTCAACCAAATGCTGCTTATGCACCAGCTGCTCTACTAGCTCGTGCTTAGCCATATCTTGGCGATGCACCATATCTTCAACCAGCCGATGCCTATCCAACAGGCGCACAACCTGTTGCAAGCTTTCTTGTAGGCTTTCTTGCTGTTTGCGGGTGACTATCGTCATGCCGAATTCCAAAGAGAAGGGTATTAAAAAGGCGTGCGCGAGTTTATCACGGAGAGACGTGAGGGCTGGACTGCAAAATTTGAGATTTTTGCGCGTTGGTAGAGCCGCATTCTAGATATGCATGCTGATTGCTAGCTTGGTAGAGCCAAGCAAAGCCTAATAGCCGCTGGGCTTGCTTGCTCAGCGCATAAGCGCGGTTTGGCATTTGCTTGGCATGCGCGGGGGAAACACCCCATATGCGCTAAAAAAGTGGCATAGAGCCTGAACTGTGCATGAAATGGCGCTAAACCTTGAACCACAGAGGAAAAGGAGAGCACAGAGGACACAGAGAAAGGCTCAAAACAGAGCTTTACTTCCTCCGTGAAACTCTGTGGATCTCTGTGTTCTCTGTGGTTTAAGATTTAACCAGCTGATTCATACCATTATTTTTTTGCTTAGCGCACATGGAGAAACACCCGCGCTCCAGCTGGCTGCTGCGCTAATCTAAAACGGCGGCTATTTCAGAAGCAAAAGCAATCGCCACGCCACCTGCCCCAATATTTACACCGGCTGTGGTGCTCATTTCGCAGAGTAGTAATTGCACATGGTGTTCCTTCGCGACCTGCTTTAATTTTTGATAGGCTGGCATATCCGTGACCACCGCAGGATCTCCGCCGTAGCTCACACACACTGTGGGCGCAACTAAGCCTTGTTCTATATGCTTAATCACCATAGCAAACAGCTTATCCACACCAGCCGAAAAGCCATTGACGCGGCTCACTGGCGTGGTTTCACCCTGATAAGCGCGAATCACTGGCTTAATATCCAAGGCACTTCCCAAGGCATAAGATAAAAAGCCCACACTTTTATCGCCTTTACGCCGAGCCTGATGGCGTAATTGCCCTAGATTTGCGGGCATTAAAAAACCTTGAGCGGTATTGGCTAAGTGCTCAATTTGCTTGGTGATTTCTGAGCTAGTCGCTTCTTGGCTAATCAAGCGTGCCACTTCAGCCACCACTAAACCTTGGCTAGCAAAAATACTGCCGCTATCAAACACCCTGAGTACAAAGGGCTTCATTAGATTGGCCTGCTCACGAATAGGCCGGTATTCGGTCAAAATGGCTCTAGCCGCTTGTGTGGCATGATTAAAAATTTGGCTGCGCGACTTCATAACAGTTAAGCAAAAAACCATATCAAATTCTAAAATCAGCCTTGATAAAAACAATTCTTTAATTTGCTCGGCTGAATAGGGCTGTGATTCAAAATCTGCTACGCCTTGAGCCGCCTGCCGCCGATAAAAATCACGGGTAGCGACCGGATCACGCTGATCAATAAAAGTGCCGTCGCTGCCTTGAATGGTAATGGGCAAGATAACAATCTGGTGGCGATCTAAAAAATCGCGGGGCAAATCACAACATGAATCCGTCACTAAGCCGATGCGCATCAATGCTTCCTCTGGGTATGAATCATTTACCGTCTTATGCGGTTATTTTTAGTTTTGTGGAATTCGAAACAGATGTTTGATTCCTCAGCCCATATTTTCATAAATGACGAAGAAATGACACAAAAGCCTTGTTGCAGCGCACAGGCTGTCTCATTAGCAACAAAATCGACAGCTTCAATGCCGATAATTTCAACTAAATCAGCGCACTAATTTACTTATCAAGAGCAAGCCTGCATAACAAATATGCTGGATGATGCTGTACGATTCAATTAATCTTTCTATCGCGCCTCGCTATATCCTTACAGTGGTTCACTCGCCAATAAAAATCATGCGTAAACAGCGAGTAATCAAATTTACACTACGCTAGAGTTGAATCCATGGCCCAGCGCCCACATATGCCATGCATGAAACTATTGAAAAAGGCACTAAAATGAGCGTCCCCCATCTCACGACTGCACTGACTGGCCCATGGTTAGATTTGGAACGTAAAATTTTGGCTGCCCAGCCAGAGATCGAGCACTGGTTTCGCAATCAGTGGCAGGAACACACCCCTCCGTTTTATGGCTCAGTCGATTTACGTAATGCGGGCTATAAGCTAGCTCCAGTGGATATGAATTTATTTCCTGGCGGCTTTAATAATTTGAATCCAGAGTTTCACCCGCTGGCGGTGCATGCCACCATGATTGCGCTGGAGGGCTATTGCCCAGATGCACGCCGTGTTTTGCTGATCCCAGAAAACCACACCCGCAATACTTTCTATCTGCAAAACGTCGCTGCGCTGGCCAAAATACTGCGTCAAGCGGGCCTTGTAGTGCGCCTTGGCAGCATGAATCCAGAAATCACTGAAAGCACCACGCTTGATTTGCCTGATGGTGGGCACATCACGCTCGAGCCGCTGGTGCGTCATGGCAACCGTGTGAGCATTGCGGGCTTTGATCCTTGTGTTGTGCTGCTGAATAACGATTTATCTGCGGGTATTCCGGCTATCTTGCAAAATATTGAACAGACCCTACTGCCACCACTAAATGCAGGCTGGGCCGTGCGCCGCAAAACCCAGCATTTCACCGCTTACGATAAAGTAGTTGAGCAATTTGCTGCGCTGATTGATATCGACCCATGGGTGATTAACCCCTACTTTGAACATGTCGACGGGCTGGATTTTCATTCACGCGCTGGCGAAGACAAGCTGGCTGCCACCGTAGACGCGATGATTGAAAAAATCCGCATCAAATACGCGCAGCACGGCATTGATCAAGTGCCGTTTGTGATTGTAAAAGCCAACGCTGGCACTTACGGCATGGGCATTATGAGCGTGAAATCAGGCGAGGAATTGCTCGGCTTAAACCGCAAGCAGCGCAATAAAATGAGCGTGATTAAAGAAGGCATGGAAGTACACGATGTGATCGTGCAAGAAGGCGTGCCAACCTTCGAGCAAATCAACGCTGCCGTGGCAGAGCCGGTAGTGTATATGCTCGATCGCTTTGTAATTGGCGGTTTTTACCGCGTACATACTGGCCGTGGTATTGATGAAAATCTAAACGCCCCAGGCGCACACTTCGTGCCACTCGCCTTTGCCTCGCCGCTCTCCACCCCAGATTGCGACGGCTCGCCCGATTGCGAAGCCAACCGCTTCTACTCCTACGGCGTAGTGGCAAGACTGGCCTTACTGGCTGGGTCATTAGAGCTGGAATAATCGAACCCACACCTTGAACCACGGAGGACACAGAGTTACACGGAGAAAACCTTTAGAAGGGGGGATCTTTTCCCTCTAAATAAGAATGGGCCTAGGGTCTGTTGACGTTTCATTCACGGCTGCGTTGGCTGCAGTTTTGGGGCTGAACAAGGCAAAAGACGCGAGGTGGTACGAGTACCATGAGCGTCTTTTAACGCCGTGCAGCCCCAAAAATGTAGCCAACCCGAAGGG
>NZ_JANXSO010000161.1 GCF_025352645.1 Iodobacter sp.
TGGATGTACGGGCGGTGCTCACCCTGCTGGATGCGCGGCATTTGCAAGATAGCCGCTATACCAGCCATGAAACCTGGCGCGATCAGCTGCAATTGGCCGATGTGATTGTGCTGAGTAAGGCCGATCTGGCTGATGTCGATCAAATGGCCGCAGCGTGGAAAATGGCACAAGCTATGTTCCCGCCAAAGCTCGCCATTGTAGAGGCGGTGCAGGGCGTGTTTGATCCTGCTTTACTGGATTTAGAGCTGCACCCTGAGCGCTGGCCAGCCGCCAGCACGCCTAATACGCATAGCAATAATCTGCGTAAACGGGTTAAACCCGTGGCTGCCGTGGAAGAAGAGTTGGTTTGGCCGATTAAAAAATCCCATTCCGCCTTAGGCTCACATAGTTGTGGCTGGATTTTTGCCCCGGAAACACTGTTTTTTAGCGCCAAACTCGCTGATTTATTTGATGCGCTATCTAGCCCACAAAGCTTGGGTTTGACCGACCTATCCCGCGCCAAAGGCGTGTTTCATACCGAACGCGATTGGTATCGCTTTGATTGGGTAGACGGCATGCCGGGCGCCACCACTACGGCTTACCGCCGCGATTCGCGTTTTGAAGTGATAGTGAGCAGCGAAACCGTGCCCGATTGGGCGGCGATAGAGACGGCCATCTTGGCCGCTATGATGTGAATTTATAAACCCAAATCTTGAACCACAGAGGACACAGAGGACACGGAGAAATACCTTCTGTTCTTTTGGTTTTCTCCGTGATCCTCCGTGCCCTCCTAAACTCCGTGGTTTAAGATTTGTGTTTTTTAGTTTTTATTTCGGCGTAACTCAATCGCATGGGCGTATTTGATGTAGGAGGCGATGGCTTTGCCTAGCGAGATGGCTAATCCATCGTGCCCAGCCAGAAAGCCGAGCTTAATCACATAGTGTTTTAAAAATGAAAACAGGCAGTGAAAGCCAGGCGTGAATGGGCCTATTTTCTTGCTGGTTTTAGCAATGGTCTGTGCCTGCCACGTGCCGTAAAGACATGCCCGTTTAAAAATATCTGGATAATCTTTATAAGAATAATGAGTAATATGTGCGGGTATTTTTTTTAATGAATTGCTTTGAATTTTGGTGTGTGCAGCGACAGGTGAAAAATTGACCTGTGTTTTATTAAAAATACGCCGCACATAATCCGGATATTGCCCAGCAAAGCGGGTGGTTTGATTGCCAATATAATTGCGGCGGCGTGTTTCAATGGCACTGACATTTTGCTGGCTTAAATCAGTATTTTTTAAATAAGCCACCAAATCGTCTTCTAGGCGCTCATCGGCATCTAAATTAAGCACCCAATCGTGGCGGCAATGCGGTAGACCGACGCTGCGTTGCGGGCCATCACCCAGAAAGGGCTGCGAAATGACGGTAGCACCTGCTTGCCTTGCTAATTCCACCGTATTATCGCTACTACAAGAATCAACCACCACAATGTCATCGCAAACTTGTTTCATGGAAGCTAAACATTCCACAATATTGTGCGCTTCATTAAACGTAATAATTAGACCACTTATTTTTAACATTTTGTGCGAGCGTATAAGACGCAAGATAGCTGTATTGAGGCTGCTATAATCTCCCGATTGGCTTGTTGCCCGCAAGACTCTATTAACATAATTATTAGATAAATAATGCTTAATAGATCCCCCATTTTACGGACTCCCTATGAAAGTTAGCGGTTTTACCTTCCTACGCAATGGCACTCTACTTGGCTATCCCTATATTGAAAGTTTAAATAGCTTACTTAGCGTTTGTGATGAAGTGGTCGTAGCTGTGGGTAAAAGTGATGACGATACTTTAGAGCGTGTGCGCGGCATCAATGATCCCCGTCTCCGAGTGATTGAAACCACCTGGAATGAGGATATGCAAGACCGTGGTTATGTCTATGCCCAGCAAAAAATGATTGCGCAATTTAATTGCGGCGGCGATTGGGCTTTTTATTTGGAAGGTGATGAAGTGATTCATGAGGACGATGCACCACTGATTCGTGCCGCCATGGAAAAACATTTAGCCAATGCCCAGGTAGAAGCGCTGGTGTTTGATTATCACCATTTTTATGGCTGCCCAGATTTAGTGGCTAAAAGCCCTGCTTGGTATCGCCGTGCGCCTAGAATTATCCGCAATACCATCCGTAGTTGGGCGCCTGATGGCTTGTTCTGGGTGGTGATGCATCAGAATAAGCGTGGCCGTTACCCAAATGCGGCCTTAGTGGGCTGCCCGATTTATCACTATGGCCACGTGCGCTCTAGCGCCAAAATGAATGAAAAAATTCGCCAGGTTTCCCGTTATTGGAATCACACGCCCAAGGCGCATGATTACAGTCAGATTGATGCCAGTATTTTGCAGCCCTTTACAGGCAAGCACCCGGCGATTGTGCAGCCTTGGTTTCAAGATTATGCCGAATTAGTATTCACGGCTGATCCGCAATATCGTTTATCTAAACGCGAAAAGCGTCATCGCTGGCAAATGAAAGTAGAAAAACTACTGGGCCGCGATTTAACTAAAAAACATTATCGTCTGGTGGTGGCATGAATCTAAATATCGCTCGGCAACCTCTGCTCTGGTTTGCATTTTTGGCGGGGTTTGCTATTCCTGTTTCAACGGCCATGCAAAATATTAGCGCGGGGGTCTTGGTTTTATTCGCGATTTTTACGCCGGAAATCCGCCAACATATTGCTAATGCATTACGCCAGCCTTTGATTCAGGCCTGCCTTTTGATGTATTCGCTGTTTGTATTGGGCGTATTTTGGACCGATGCCTCGATTAACGATGCGCTTGGTATGTTGCTTAAAATGCGGGCTTATTTATTAGCGCCTTTGTTTTTTGCCGTGTGTACCTTGGCCCCTGTTCGCCAGTATTTATTAACCGGATTTGGTTTAGGAGCGGTGATTACTCTTGTGCTTTCAATTGGCAGTGGCCTGAGTGGCACGCCTATTATTCAAGGCGCAATCGGTGATTATTCTGTTTTTAGAACCCATACCTATCACAGCACCTTTGTGAGTTTTCTTGCCTGCGGTATTGCCGCTTATTGGATGGCAGGGCGCTTGCCTAAGCAATGGCGCTGGCCAGCGGCAATCACCATTGCCCTGTGTATTTTTGATGTATTTTTTATGGTGAAAGGGCGCACGGCACAAGTATTACTGCTTTTACTTTTAGGTTTATTAGTGGTGCTATGGCAGGGTAGGCGTGGTTTCTTTATTGCGCTGATTGCTGCTGCCGTAATGGGCCCCTTGCTTTATTTAGGCTCCAGTTCATTGCGTACAGGAATGAGCACCGTGCAAAGCGATGTGCAAAGCTACGATAAAGGCGATATTGATACTTCGGTAGGCTTGCGATTATTTTTTCATAAAGTAGCTAAAGACTTAATTAAAGAAGCGCCGGTTTTAGGACACGGCACCGGCAGCTATAAGCAGAATTATTTAAAAAATGCTGGCGATTCGGAAGTGCGCCGCTCTTTTGCTAATCCGCATAATGATTATTTATGGCTGGGTGTAGAGCTGGGTATTGTGGGGATGTTGTCCTTGGTTTTAGTTTTACTCGCTACAGCAAAACAAGCATGGAATACCATTTCGGCTGAGCGCTGGTTGGGCTTGGTGCTGATGTGCTCTTATGGCATATCGACTTTAGCCAATTCCTTTTTTACCGATAATATTACGGGCTTGGCTTATGTTTTATTGGCTTGCGCCTTGTTGGCGGGCACCAGTTTTCAGCGTAAGGTTTCTTTATGATTAGCATTATTACAGCCATCCATAATCAATTAGCCGTGAATCAATTATTCTGGGAAAACCTGCAGCGCTATACCCAGCACCCTTTTGAGCTGATTATTATTGATAATGGCTCAAATGACGGCAGTGCTGAATTCTTTGATTCGGTGGGCGCAACCGTGATTCGTAATCACGCTAATTACGCCTATCCGCATAGCCAGAATCAAGGGATTGCCATTGCAAAATATGACTGGCTTGCTTTTCTAAATAATGACATTATCGTATCCCCCCAATGGGACGCAAAGCTAATCGCATCCATGGAGGCGAATGGTTTAGAAGTCGCCACGGTATGTGGAATTGAGCAAATTGAAAATGCGCAGGCCACTAAAAAATTAAAGCATCGCTGGCAAAAAATTAAAAATCTATTGGGTTTATTTGGCTTTAACCGCATAACGCTCAGTTGGATGCATAAATTAATGTATCGTAACTGGGAGGCTTTTTGTCTGGATAGACAAAATCGGTTTAAGCATCAGGTGAAAGAAGGCTTTGTTGGCAATACAGTAATGATAGCCCGTAGTGCATTGGCTAAAATTGGTTTGTGGGATGAGCGCATTCAGGCCGCAGATTTTGATTTATATTTGCGCACTAAAAAGCGTGAGCAAGAAGAGGGCGATATGCGCGCCATGCATGTTTGCTTGGATGTTTTTATCCACCACTATATTCGCCTCACCATGAAAGCAGGCTATCCGCCATTTGCTGACCGTGATCAGCTGATTGGTCTGGAAGATAAATGGACCGAAGCTGAGCGGGCGCAATTACAGCAATTAAATAAATAAGGGCTTAAAATCCAAATCTTAAACCACGGAGCACACAGAGAGCACGGAGTTTCACGGAGAAAACCTTTAGAGAAATTTATATTTTTTCACTCTCGTTTTTGCCTTTCTCCGTGTGCTCCATGTTGAAGGTTTATGGTTTGTGGACTGTAGTTTGGGCTTTTTAGACTTGGGAAAAACAATGCAGCTACCTCGCAGCGTTGGTTTAGTCACCGCTCAAAAAGCGGTTTTTGACGAGCCAATTACATTAGCTTCCGGCGCTATCCTGCCGTATTACGAGTTGGTTTATGAAACCTATGGCACGCTGAATGCCGATGCATCGAATGCCATTCTGGTTTGCCACGCCCTTTCTGGAAATCATCATGTAGCTGGCCGTTATACGGTTGATGATAAAAATCCAGGTTGGTGGGATACCATGATTGGCCCGGGTAAGCCCATCGATACTGATAAATTTTTTGTGATTGGTTTAAATAATCTGGGTGGCTGTCATGGCTCAACCGGGCCTTCCTCGATTAACCCCGCTACGGGTCAGCCCTATGGTTCAACTTTCCCGCTGGTGCTGGTGCGTGATTGGGTAGAAACGCAAAAAAGACTGGCTGATCGGCTTGGTATCCAGCAATTTGCTGCGGTGATTGGCGGCAGCTTGGGTGGCATGCAAGCACTGCGCTGGTCCATTACCCATCCAGAACGAATTCGCCATTGCTTGGTGATTGCCTCTGCGCCTAAATTAACCGCGCAAAATATTGCCTTTAATGATGTGGCCCGCCAAGCCATTCTGACCGATCCTGATTTTCATGGTGGCGATTATTATCAGCACAATACATTGCCACGCCGTGGCCTGCGATTGGCCCGAATGTTGGGGCATATCACCTATTTAAGCGACGATGGCATGGGCGAGAAATTTGGCCGCCTGCTGCGTTCGGGTGAATATAAATACGGCTTTGAAGTGGAATTCGAAATCGAATCGTATTTGCGCTATCAAGGCGATAAATTTGCCGAAATATTTGATGCTAATACTTATTTATTGATGACCAAGGCGCTCGATTACTTTGATCCAGCGCGTCATTACAATAATGATTTAGTCGCGGCTTTAAGCGAAGCTAAAGCGCAATTCTTGGTCGTCTCATTTACCACCGATTGGCGTTTTTCCCCTGCTCGTTCTAAAGAAATTGTAAAAGCTTTACTCGCGGCTAAGCGCCAGGTTTCTTATGCAGAAATTGAATCAGAACATGGGCATGATGCCTTCTTAATGGAAGACGCTCCTTATCATTCTATTATGCGGAACTATATGCAGCGGATTGCTAAGGAGATTGCCCAATGAGCGAGCTAAAAACTTTACGCCCTGATTTGCAATATATTGCCGATTGGATTCCCCCACAATCTAGGGTATTGGATTTAGGCTGTGGCGATGGCGAATTGCTGGCCTGGCTGGCGGCTAAAAAAGAAGTCAGCGGCTATGGCGTTGAAATTGATGTCAATGGCGTGGTGGGCTGCGTGGCCAATGGTGTAAATGTAATTCAAAGCGATATGGAAAGTGGCTTATCGACTTTTGAAGACCATTCCTTTGATTATGTGGTGCTTTCGCTCACGATTCAGGCTATGCACAATATTGAAGGTATTTTGCAAGAAATGGTGCGGGTGGGTAAAACCGGTATCGTCACCTTTCCTAATTTTGGTTTCTGGGAAAACCGCTGGCAAATTCTAATGGGCCGTATGCCGGTATCAGAAACGATTCCATTCGAGTGGTATAACACGCCTAATATTCACTTTTGCACCGTGAATGATTTTGCAAAGTTATTGAATAAATTAGGCTTAAAAATCGATCACCAATTGGTATTGAATCAGGGCGAAAAAGTAGAGTTTCTACCTAATCTACTCGGTAGCTTGGCTTTGGTTAGGTTTAATAAAATTTAATCGTGATTTAAGCAAACCCAGATCTTGAAACACGGAGGACACAGAGAGCACGGAGTTTCACGGAGAAAACCATTTTGAACTAAGCCGTTCATTGGGCTTTGAGTAGTTTCAATTTCAGCTAAATGGATTTATATCGCAACTCTCAGCACAGGGCTTAAAAAGCCTCTTGAAGCACGCCGAAGTGAGGAATAAGCGGCTTGGGGTTTCGGAAAAGGGGTAGCGGGCTTGCTCCCGAGCAGCCTTTTTCGCTGAGCCGATTATCCGCAGCGAGGGGCCTTCGTGCTTTTGAGTTTGCGGTTTTGCTTCCTTTCTTGGCCGTTCAAGAAAGGGAGTCCCCGCGGGGATCCCGCACCAAAATCATCGTGCCGAAGGCACTAAAAAGACAAGAACTGTGTAACACCAGTTACTACATACAAAGGCGCTCAATGACTATTCGTTTTGGGATTATCGGCACTGGCCATATCGCTCATCGCTTTGCTCAGGGTTTGGCTTTTATTTCGGGCGAGGCCCAGCTTGCTGCGGTGTGGAACCGCAATCAGGCTAAGGCGGCGGCTTTTGCGGATCAGTATGGTGGGGTGGTGCATCAAAGCGTGGATGATTTGCTCGCTAGCGATATCGACGCGGTGTATATCGCCACGCCACATACCAGCCATGCGGCATACAGCATCGCTGCTATGCAGGCAGGTAAAGCAGTGCTGTGTGAAAAGCCTGCGGCGACTAGCCTTGCCGAGCTGGAACGCGTGCTGGCTGTGGCGACACAAACCGGCCAGTTGTTTATGGAGGCGATGAAACCTGGGTTTTATCCTCTGTATCAGCAGCTGCGTGAACATTTATTGGATGATCCGATCGGGCCGGTGGCTTTTGTACGCTGCGGCTTTGCTAACCCGAATGTAAGCGCGGATCATGCGGTGCTTAAGCCCTCTATGGCGGGTGGTGGCCTGCTGGATATTGGTATTTATGGTGCTTTCTTAGCGGTAGACTGGCTGGGTGATGTAGAGGAAGTACAGACTCTGGGCCGGTTAAAAGGCGGTGTGGATACCTTTGCCAGTTTAAATAGCCAGCACCGCGCAGGGATTAGCCAGCTGTATTGTGGGCTTGATTTAGCTGGATCTGGCGAGGCGCTGCTGGCAGGCCCAGATGGGTATGTGGTTTTGGATGAAAAATGGTGGAACCCGACGGGCGCGACCATTTTTTATAAAGATGGCCGTAAAGTCAGGCTGGAAAAACCAGCTTTAGGGTCGGGCCTGCAATACGAAGCCGCCCATTTTTACCATTTATTGAGCACCGGCCAAAGCGAAAGCCCGCTAATGCCCTATGCCCATTCCAGAGCCATGATAGCTATGATGGACGCAGCCAGAGCCGAGCTAGGCCTAGTCTATCCGTTTGAAGTAACAGGCCGCTAATCTCTATTAATAAACCCAAATCTTGAAACACGGAGGGCACAGAGAACACGGAGTCTCACGAAGAAAACCAATCAATTTCATTTCAAATGATGAAGCTAAATAATCGTCATTCACGTTTGCTTTTCTCCGTGGCTCTCTGTGTTCTCCTTAACTCCGTGTTTCAAGATTTGGGTTTTTTTAGCTTCAATATTTTCTATTTTAGGATCGCATTATGTTAAAAATTTCCAGCCAGTTTGATTCTGGCGCGATTGAAGTGGTCAGCCTTGCTGATGCACAAAACATTCATCTGAATATCCGTAGTGATAATGCTTCGCCATTTAGCCAGTGGTTTCACTTTCGGCTGCTTGGCGCTAAAGACCAAGACTGTGTGATTCATTTTGATAATGCAGCCAGCAGTGCTTATCCCGATGGCTGGCCTGATTATAATGCCGTGGCCAGTTACGACACCGAGAACTGGTTCCGCGTGGCCAGTGATTACGATGGCAAAACTTTGCGCATCCACCATCGCCCAGAGCGTGAATCGGTGTTCTACGCTTACTTTGAGCCTTACTCTTGGGAGCGCCATATGCGCTTGATTGGCGAGGCGGTAGAAGCTTCTCCCCTGTGTGAGTTGGTGCATTTAGGTAGCACGCTGGATGGCCGTGATATGGATTTGCTGCGCGTTGGTGTGGAAATGCCAGGTAAGAAAAAGATCTGGATTACGGCGCGCCAGCACCCTGGTGAATCAATGGCGGAGTGGTTTGTTGAAGGCCTACTGGAAACACTGCTCGACCCAGAAAATAGCGTAGCCCGTGTGCTGTTGGAAAAAGCCGTGTTCTATATTGTGCCAAACATGAACCCAGATGGCAGCGTGCGCGGTAATTTGCGTACCAATGCGGCGGGGGCCAATTTGAACCGTGAATGGTCAACGCCAAGCATGGAGCGCAGCCCAGAAGTCTTCTTGGTGCGCCAGATGATGCTGGAAACCGGTATCGATGCCTTTTTGGATGTGCACGGTGATGAGGCGATTCCGCATAATTTTGTGGCGGGCTGTGACGACAACGCATCGTTTTCTAAGCACCAAGACGCGCTGCAAACGGCATTTAAAGCCTCATGGCTGGCGACTTGCCCAGATTTTCAGACTGAATTTGGCTATGAAAAAGGCAAGTTTGGCCCAGAAACACTCACCATTGGCACCAACTGGGTAGGCGATGCTTTTGATTGCTTGGCTTACACCATTGAAATGCCATTTAAAGACACCGCAAAACGCCCATTGCCCGAAGTGGGTTGGAACGGCGAGCGTAGCCGTCAATTTGGCGCTAGCGTATTGCTGCCTTTGCTAGCGGTTGTGGATAAGTTAAGGTAATTAAGATCAAGTGGGCACAAGATTGTGCCCACTTCTTAAAGTGAAATATTAAGCTGCTGCTAGCGCTTCTTTCATGGCCGCAATGACCCTATCAATCTCTGCCCTGCCAACTTGCCAGTGGCAAACAAAGCGCCATTGGCCTGCTTCTGTGCCATTAGATTTAATGCCACATTCGCTTAGATGCGCCAGTATTTTGGCTTCATCTACCGGCTGAGTGATCTCAAAAAACACCATATTGATTTGCAGCTGATCGGTGCAGACCCGCACATTAGGTAGCTCGGCTAGTTTTTTGCCTAGATATTGGGCGTTAGTGTGGTCTTCACCTAAGCGCTGGGTCATTTCTGTGAGTGCTAATAGTGCAGGAGCGGCCAGCACACCTGCTTGTCGCCAGCCGCCACCCAGTAATTTACGTTTTTTGCGGGCGATTTCAATAAAGGTTTTGTCCCCAGCTAGGATTGATCCTACTGGCGCTGCCAAGCCCTTGGATAAGCAGCACATCACGCTATCCGCATATTGGGTGATTTGCTTTACATCCACGCCCAAACTGGTGGCGGCATTAAAGACTCGAGCGCCGTCTAAGTGGACTTTTAGCCCCGATGTTTGTGCTGTTTCCCAGATTTCTTGCATGGCAGCCAGTGGAATAACACGACCGCTAGAGTGGGCGTTTTCCATGCAAATGAGCCGAGTGCGTGGCAGATGGATATCGCCTTCGGGGCGAATACGGCGGCGAACTTGGCTTGCGTCCAGCACACCATTTACTGTGGGAATAGGGCGCAGATTTACCCCTGCAATCACCGCTGCACCGCCCACTTCATGCCAAACAATATGGCTGTCTTCGCCTAGAATGACTTCATCACCGCGCTCGCAATGGGTAAACAGTGCGAGCTGATTACCAAAGGTGCCGGTGGGCAAAAATAGCGCCGCCTCAAAGCCCAGTATGCCTGCGGCAAGGCGCTCAAGCTCGTTCACTGTTTCGTCATCGCCATAAACATCATCGCCCACCACTGCATTCATCATGGCGGTACGCATTGCATTTGTAGGCTGGGTGACGGTATCACTACGCAGATCGATCCATTGCATGTTAAAGCTCCTTATAAAGCAGCATTGCGCCGCAGGCGCTGCTTGTCTGCCTCTCCCATTTGGGGAGAGGGCTAGGGGAGAGGGAAATCTGGCGCAAGCCATTTGATTATTCAAGGCGTAAAAAACGCCCCGATTAATTAGCTCGGGGCGTTCTGGTATTTAGCAAGCTTATTTCTTTTTTGCTGCCGCTGGCTTATCTAGCGCAAGCAGTTGATCGATCACTTGAGTAATGGTGCCGTCTTCCTTGCCTACCATCGCTGGGCTGGTGACGTATTTGCCATTTACTACAAACATGGGTACGCCATCTACTTGGTAATCACGCGTCATTTGCGCAAGCTTATTTAGCTGAGCACTGCTGCTAAATGAGTTGTATTGAGCTTTAAACTTTGCAACATCAATGCTTTGTTTTTTGATCCAGTCAAATAACACATCTTCTTTACGTAGCTCAATACGATCTTTTTGCACCGCAGTCATTACCGCAAGCTGCTGCTTAGCTTCCAAGCCCATGGCTTGTAGGGCGATAAAGATCTTGGTGTGGCCTTCCATATCGCTACGGCCTGGCCAAGCGACGTGGATACGGCGGAAATTAACATTAGCGGGTAATTTGCCTGCCCAGTCTTCTACATAGGGGGCAACGGTAAAGCAGTGTGGGCAGCCGTACCAGAAAAACTCAATAACTTCGCTTTTGCCAGCCACTGCAACTGCCTGTGGCTTTGCCATTTTTTTGTACTCCACACCTTCGCGGATTTCTGCATGCGCAAGGCTGGCTGCCAAAAGAGTGGTAGAGATAAGTAAGCGTTTGAGCCAAGTATTCAACATAAACTGATCCTGAAAGTTATTTCAACACCATTTAAAAACGATCACTTCCATGGCTACGCAGCGTGAGCCCTGTGTATTGCCTGCCTTGTCGTTCTCGTTGCTAACTGTTTTTGAAATTATTTAACCACGGCGCTATCTACGCCATTGGATTTGAGTTGTGAGCGGGCGCTTTCTAATTCATTGCTAGAGTTAAATGGCCCAAGACGAACACGGTGCCAAATTCCTTTGCCTGGAATATCGCTGGTTTGGATACGGGCTTCAACGCCAAGTAATGCCAGCTTGGCCTTAAGATTATCTGCATCTTGCTCATTTTGGAATGCGCCAATTTGTAAATAAGCCCCTTTGGGGACTTCTACTTTTACCGGTGGGCTGGCTTCTGGTTTTTTAGGTTCTACCGGCTTAGCCACTTCGGCAGGTTTTTTGTCTGCAAGTTCCGGCAGCATCTTATAAAAATCGAATCGTTCACCATTCTCGCTTTTAGCTGCGGAAGCGGTTGGCACTGGGGTTACAATCACCACATCATTTTTGCCACCAGGCGAAAGGACTTCTGGCTGCTGCGGTGCAACACCGAGCGGCGCAGAGGAGATCGCATCTGCAGGCGTTGTGCTGGCTTTTCCTGCAAAAGGATTGGCACTGCGGTTTAAAAATACGGCCACCGCTACGGCCACTGCAACACCGCCAAATAAGCCTATGAGTAAGCCCGTGAGCAAGGATCCACCACCGCCGCTTTTGCGGCCGTTAGGATTGTTGCTGCTGCGTGTTGTTTTTTTCATGTCTCTAGACATTGCTGTTAGGGCCTCCGGTGTGGCGCTGCACCGTGTTTATAATGATTGGGCAGATTGGCCTATGCGCTTGGCACGGGTTCCAATTCTTAAACGGGGTAAATTAACAAGATACATTGCTAATATTATTTGAAGATTTTAGTGTCTTTTTTATGATGAAAGAGCGGCTTTTTTATCTATTCAGCATTTTTTATACCACTACTTCTATATGCTGCGGATTATACGGCCCTTTAGCCTTTTGGAGCAGTCGTAGTGCTTAGTTTTTTATAAGTTAATTTCCATTGTTACAGGGTAATTCCTTAAGGCATAAGTAATAATCTACTTTGCTTCTGTTGCTTACTCAGTATAGGTTCCTTATTGGGCTCGCTACATACCATCCTTGATAAATAATTTGAGTCGTTCCTTTATTCAACGGAAATTTTACGTATTGTTGATGCGGGCAGATATAATTTGCTCTAAATCTAGATTCAATCAGGAAACAAACATGCAAGATCAGGGCAAAAAGATGTGGTCTGGCCGTTTTAACGAGCCGGTTACCGAACTCGTTAAGCGTTATACCGCCTCAGTAGATTTTGATAAACGCATGGCTGAAGTGGATATTCAAGGCTCTTTAGCGCACGCCACCATGCTGAATAAAGTGGGTGTGCTATCGATCGAAGACCTGAAATCCATTCAGGGCGGCATGGCCGATATCCTGAATGAGATCCGTGAAGGCACGTTTGAATGGAGTTTAGATTTAGAAGACGTGCATATGAATATCGAGCGCCGTCTGACGCAAATGATAGGCGATGCGGGTAAACGCCTGCACACTGGCCGTAGCCGTAATGATCAGGTTGCCACCGATATTCGCCTGTATCTGCGCGGCGCTATCGATTTGCTAGTGGGTTTGATTCACGAGTTACAAGCATCGCTGATCGATCTGGCCGAAAAAAACGCCTCTACCGTGATGCCAGGCTTTACCCATTTGCAAGTGGCGCAGCCCGTTACATTTGGCCACCATATGATGGCTTATGTAGAAATGCTGGGCCGCGACTCCGAGCGTTTTATTGATGCGCGTAAGCGTGTGAATCGCCTGCCGCTTGGCTCGGCGGCATTGGCGGGTACTACTTATCCGATTGATCGTGAATACACCGCTAAATTGCTGGGCTTTGATGAAGTCTGCCAAAACTCGCTGGATGCCGTATCAGACCGTGATTTTGCGATCGAATTTACTGCTGCTGCAGCACTGGTGATGACGCATTTGTCGCGTTTATCTGAGGAGCTGATTCTGTGGATGAGCCCACGCTATGGCTTTATTGATATTGCCGATCGCTTTTGCACTGGCAGCTCCATCATGCCGCAAAAGAAAAACCCCGATGTGCCAGAGTTGGTGCGCGGCAAAACGGGCCGAGTCAATGGCAGTTTGATTTCTCTACTCACTTTAATGAAAGGCCAGCCACTGGCTTACAATAAAGACAATCAGGAAGATAAAGAACCGCTGTTTGATACGGTAGATACCCTAACTGATACCCTCAGAATTTATGCGGACATGATGCGCGGTATTACCGTAAAACCAGAAGCGATGGTGCGTGCGGTGAAGCAGGGCTTCTCTACCGCAACCGATCTGGCGGATTATCTGGTTAAGCGTGGTATTCCTTTCCGTGATGCGCATGAGGCCGTGGCTTTGGCCGTGCGATATGCCGAGCAAAAGCATAAAGACCTTGGCGATTTGCAATTGGTCGAGCTGCAAAGCTTTTCACCGCTGATTGGTGAAGATATCTTTGAAGTGCTGACGCTAGAAGGCTCTTTAAATGCACGTAACCACGTGGGCGGCACTGCGCCATTCCAAGTACTAGTGCAAATTGCTAAATGGCGTGAAAAACTAGGCTGCTAGTCATTTGGCCGCCCCTTATAAAAACTTCAAACCTGTAGGCACAGAGATCAGTGAGAACACAGAGCACACAGAGAAAATATTAAAATACTCATGTTTTTCTCCGTGTGCTCTTCCTTGCTCTGTGTCTACAGATCTTTTGGCTTTTTTTGAGGGAAAAACTTTTCGCGGAATGAGTACAAATAGGCTGCTTCGGCAGCCTTTTTTCTTAGGGGGTTCATTGATGGAACTGCAATGGCGTTGGTTTGGTTTGGCAGATTTTGATCCGCTGACTCTTTATGCTTATTTAAAATTGCGTCAAGACGTGTTTATTGTTGAGCAAAACTGCGTGTATCCCGATATGGATCAATACGATGCCGTTTCTCAACATTTACTCGGTTTGGATGAACAGGGCCGCGTTTTAGCCAGCTTGCGCCTAGTGCCACCAGGCCTTAAATATGCCGAGCCATCGATAGGCCGCGTGATTACCCATCCAGATGCAAGGCGTGGTGGCACTGGGTCTAAGTTGGTTGCTGAGGGCTTGCGTATGTCTAGCCAGCTTTACCCACAGCAAGGCCATCGAATTGGTGCGCAAGCGCATTTACAAGGTTTTTATGCCTTGTTTGGCTTTGTGACGATTGGGCAGGAATATTTGGAAGACGATATTCCACATATCGATATGCTGATTGCGGCGGCTTAAATTTTACGTACGGTGGGATAAGGCTTCCCTGTTGCACGGTGGTAAAGCGTAGCCATCAGCACCAGTAGAATGGCTCCGCTGGCAACGGGGGTGAGTAAAAACCACGCACTTAATGGCTTGGCTGCTAGAAAAAATAGCAGCGGATTGGCCCCTGCGGGTGGATGAGTGGTTTTGCTCAACACCATGGCAGCAATGGCAACCCCAACGGCCATTGCTGCAAATAAAGGCGTGTTGGGGGCAAATGTATAAAAAATAAACCCTAGGCTGGCGCTGATTAAATGCCCACCAATCACGTTTCGCGGCTGCGATAGTGGCGCGTCTGGCAGTGCAAAAAGCAGTACACAAGAAGCACCAAACGGCGCCATGATTAAAGCTGCCATGCCAAATTGGCTAAGGCTAGCGAGTAGTAGAATGGCTAAAAATCCACCTGATCCAGCAAGTAGCGCATGCTTTATAGTCTGTTTATCCATGTTTATCACTTTGAAGATACCAAACGATTGGTATGTTTTTTGTAGTTAAATATTAGCTTTGCCGCAAGGGTTTAAGCACAGAGCTTTAGTAGCGCTTGCTGCTGGCGCTGTAGTGGCTCGATATTGCCGTTAATGCGATACATTAAAATGCAGCCTTGTACGATGGCGAGCGCATCTTCGCTAAGTGCTTTAGCTTTATTGCTAGGGTAAAAATCGTTGAAAGCTTGGTAGTAGCAGCTTTGCCACTTACTGAAAAAATCTAGAATGCCCTGCTTAAATGGCCCTTCCCCCGCGCTGATTTCCAAGCTTAAATTGGCGAGTAAACAACCATTAGGGTGCTGCCAAAAAAACTCCTCAATTGCCAAATTAAACGCAGCAAGACTGGTGGCGGGCTGATGAGGGTTTATTTGGGCAAAGATATGCTCATCAAAATAGGCTTCTAGCTCCTGCAAGGTGGCTAAGCCCAGTGCTTCTTTGCTGGCAAAGTGATGGTAGAGACTGCCCTTGCTAATACCGCAGGCTTGGACAATTTCACCGATGCTGGTCGCTGCATAGCCTTTCATCCTAAAAAGGGCGGTGGCTTGCTCGATGAGTTGTTGCCTAGTGATTGGCTTTGCCATGGGATGCTCTGCTAAAAATACAAACCAATCGTACGGTATGTTTTTATTTTTGGCAAGTTATTGGCAGATAATAGGCATAAAGCCTTTATAAACGGATCAAGCTCGTTTAGATTTAAATCTTATGCTAATTAATCATTTTAATTAGCAATTAAATTGCTGATATTTATAAAAAAAGGGTTTATCGTTTCTTTATTTATTTGATTAAGGAATAAATACCCAAATATACTTATGCAAGGGGAATCACCTATCGCTGAACCTATCCCCCAGCGGTAAGCTGCAAACAGAAATCACCCAGTGGGTTAAGGATTAAATACTATGCAAGTCATTGTAATCGGAGCTGGCGTTGTCGGCGTAGCAACTGCGCACTACCTGCGCGCAGCAGGATGCGAAGTCACCGTACTAGAACAACTAGACGGGCCTGCAACCGAAACGAGCTTTGCCAATGCGGGCCAAGTATCCCCGGGCTACGCTGCACCTTGGGCTGCGCCGGGCATTCCGTGGAAAGCTGTTAAGTGGCTGACCCAGCCGCATTCCCCGCTCAAAATTCGCCCGGATGGTAGCTTGTTTCAGCTGTCGTGGATGGCAAGAATGTTGGCCAATTGCACGCATAGCGCTTACGAGCGTAATAAAGGCCGCATGGTGCCCTTGGCTGAATACAGTCGTGATTGTTTGCGTGATTTACGTGAAGAGCTGGATCTGCAGTACGAGCAGCGCAGTCTTGGCACTTTGCAGGTGTTTCGCACCGCTAAGCAGTTAGAAGCCGCACAACGCGATTCAGATATCTTAAGCGCGATTGGTGTGCCAAATCATTTGCTGGATGCACAGGGCTTGGTTGAAGTAGAGCCAGCCTTGGCGCGGGTGCCGGGCAAATTAGTGGGTGCTTTGCAATTGCCAAATGATGAGACTGGTGATTGCAAAATGTTTACCGATAAGCTGGCAGCACGTTGCGAAGCCGCAGGTGTGGTGTTCCGCTATGGCGTGACAGTTGAGCGCCTGATTGCGGCTAATCAGCAGATTAAGCAAGTACAGCTGAAGGGCGGTGAGGTATTGAATGCCGATCATGTGGTGCTGGCCGCAGGCTGCACATCACGCGCCTTGGCCTTGCCACTTGGCTTGGATTTGCCGGTTTATCCGGTAAAGGGCTATTCACTCACTATTCCTTTGAAAAATGCCGACGCTGCACCACGCTCTACCGTGCTGGATGAGAGCTATAAAATTGCGCTGACTCGTTTTGATTCGCGCCTGCGTGTAGGTGGCATGGCTGAAGTAGCGGGTTACGATAGGCATCTGGATATGGGCCGCGTTGCCACGCTGGCTATGGTCACCAATGATCTGTTCCCTGATGCCGGTGACACCAGTAAGGGCGAGCCTTGGACGGGTTTACGTCCAATGACACCGGATGGCACGCCGCTGGTTGGGGGTACAAGGTATCCAAATCTGTGGCTGAATACCGGCCACGGTACACTCGGCTGGACCATGGCCTGCGGCTCTGGCCGTGTGCTGGCGGATTTGATTACTAAGAAAACCCCTGAGATTGAAAGCAGTGGTTTGGCTTTAGCACGGTATTGATTATTTAAATGTAGGGTGGGCAAGTTTTTATGCCCACGCATAGATTAATAATGCGTGGGCACAAGGTCGTGCCCACCCTACAGTTTGTATTTTTTTCATGTTTTGTCAGCATTGCTCAATCTTCCTTTCTGAATCTTCGCTAAAATAAGCGCACTTATTTGTTTGGTGGCGCCTTATGCATAGCAATCGCTCGTTCCCTACTACCCGTTTACGCCGTATGCGACACGATGATTTTTCCCGCCGCATGATGCGCGAAAATCATCTCTCTGCCAGTAATCTGATTTTGCCGGTGTTTGTTTTAGATGGCGAAAATCGCACAGAGGCGATTGCATCTATGCCTGGTGTGAGCCGTCAGAGTCTGGATCAGCTGTTTTATACGGCTGAGCAGGCGGTTAAGCTAGGCATACCTGCTTTGGCATTGTTCCCCGTGATTGAGCAAGACTTAAAAACACTGGATGCGGCAGAGGCATGGAGCCCAAATGGCTTGGTACCACGCGTAGTGCGTGAGTTAAAAGCACGTTTTCCGGAGCTGGGTCTGATCACAGATGGTGCACTCGACCCGTATACCATTCACGGTCAGGATGGCATTATTGATGCCAATGGTTATGTCCTAAATGAAGAAACCGTGGCTGCGCTGGTTAAGCAAGCACTTTGCCATGCTGAGGTGGGTGTCGATATTATTGCGCCGTCAGACATGATGGATGGGCGGATTGGCGCGATTCGTAAGGCTTTGGATGCCCAAGATTTTATCCACACCCGCATCATGGCCTACTCGGCTAAGTACGCATCGGCCTTTTATGGCCCTTTCCGCGATGCCGTTGGCTCGGCAGCGAATCTGGGCAAGGCCGATAAAAAGACTTACCAAATGGACCCAGCTAATCTGAACGAAGCCTTGCATGAAGTGGCGCTGGATCTGGCCGAGGGCGCAGATATGGTGATGGTGAAGCCGGGTATGCCTTACTTGGATGTGGTACGCCGCGTAAAAGACGAATTCGCCGCACCGACTTTTGTTTATCAAGTGTCAGGCGAATACGCCATGCTCAAAGCCGCCGCACAAAACGGCTGGTTAAATGAAGAAGCTGTGGTGCTGGAAAGCTTAATGGCCTTTAAACGCGCGGGTGCAGATGGGATTCTGACTTACTTTGCATTGGATGCGGCGCGGTGGTTGGCGGGGAAGTGATTGCTTAGGGGGATGCCCAGTACGAGATAATTGGTTTGTTTTGTTCTTGGCAAACAAAGAAAACATACTATCCACAATCTTGGCGTAGGGCTTAAAAATCCCCTTGAAGCACGCCGAAGCGAGGAATAAGCGGCTCGGGGTTTCGGAAAAGGGGTAGCGGGCTTGCTCCCGAGCAGCTTTTTTCGCCGAGCCGGTTATCCGCAGTGAGGGGCCTTCGTGCTTTTGGGGTTGCGGCTTGGCTTCGTTTCTTGGCCGCGCAAGAAAGGAAGGTCCAGCGGGACGCCCGCACCTAAATCAATGTGCCGAAGGCACTAAAAAGCATTGTTTTTAGGCTCGGTTAACGCACATGCAGTGAAGCCCACTTGTATAGCATTCTTGTAAATCGGCTCCGTGCTTGCACGAAGCCGATTTTTTTACGTCTACTTGCTGGCGTACTGCACTATCGCCGATCGACAAACACCGTCGCCTAGCTAAGCTTCGAGCAAGCCTTACTTTTGATACCGTGTCGGATCAGCCAGCCCAGCATGGGCAAAACCAGCGCTGCGTAGGCGGCAGGCTTCGCATTCGCCGCAGGCGCGGCCGTCGTCGTCGGCTTTGTAGCAGGTGACGGTGAGTGCGTAATCCACGCCTAGCTCGGTGCCTTTTTGGGCGATTTCTGCCTTGGTGAGTTTCAGTAGCGGGGTGTGGATGGTGAGCTTTGAGCCTTCTACTCCCACCTTGGTGGCGAGCCTTGCCATAGCTTGAAAAGACGCAATATATTCTGGGCGGCAATCTGGGTAGCCTGAATAATCCACGGCATTGACGCCAATAAAAATATCATCGGCTTTTAGTACTTCTGACCAAGCCAGCGCGTAAGAGAGCAGCACGGTGTTGCGTGCGGGCACATAGGTTACGGGGATTTCGCCGGGCTTACCGCCGTCTACTGGCACATCAATATTGGCATCGGTGAGTGCTGAGCCACCAAAGCCGGCTAAATCAATTTTCAGAATGCGGTGCTCAACTGCGCCCAGTGCTTCTGCAACGCGAGCGGCGGCTTTAAGTTCGGCGTTATGCTTTTGCCCGTAATCAAAAGACAGGCAATAGGGTGCAAAGCCTTCAGCTTTGGCAATGGCAAGGCAGGTGGCGGAATCGAGGCCACCAGATAGTAAGATCACAGCTGGTTTTTTGGTCATGATATTTTCAATTTAAATAGATGTTGTTTATGGATTGATGGCGATAATTTTGGTGGTTTGCTTGCTGCATTCTTTGTTCAAGCAAATGCCAGAAAACCAGAGCTCACCATTGCCTATCATTGCACCATTGCTATTACGAAATAGGGTTTCTGTGGTTTGTGCCAGCACAGCAGCTTTAACTTTGGGGGTGATAATGCTTGAATATTGCGCAATAAATTGCGGTGCTTTCAGTGTTTTTTTATGTGGCAGATTAACTCGCAAGGGAAAGCGGGCCAGCTTAGCCACGCTGGCGGCATTACCATTGGCAACAGCCGTTTGCAGTGATTTTAAAAACTCACCCAGCTGAGCGGCTGTCATCCCATCTGGGCCTGTGGACTCTGCCTGAGCAAATGTAGCCATCAAGGCAAATACAGCTAGAAAATAGCGCATAGGATCACTTTAAAAGTTGTGGCTGAGCCAAGCGCTGCAAGGCTTTTTCTGCCAAATCATGATAAAGATTGGTGCCAAATAGGCGTGCCACGGTGGATGAAATCATCGCGGCGGCCAAGATAGAAATCACCATCGTGTGCCCGTCAGTCATCTCAATTAAAATAATGGCCGAGGTCAGCGGTGCTCGCGTTACTGCGGCCAGCATGGCAGCCATTCCAATGGCGATCAGTTTGATATGGATGCTGCTATCAAACCATGGCAAAAACCAGCTGCTCACCCCTGCACCCATAGACAGCGATGGGGCAAAAATGCCTCCAGGCAAACCGGTTAGAAACGTGGACAGCAGGCCTAAAAACTTCAGCGGCAAAAAGTACCAAGCCATCGTGCCATGCCCACTCACCACATCACTGGTGATTTCTGCTCCGCTGCCAAAAATGGGCGCTGCCAGCCCCATGCAGGCAATCAAAAAGCCGCAAGCTGCAATAAATAAATAGGGCCTAGTTGCTCGCCACATCCTTACTTTTACGGGCAACCAGCGATCTTGATGCACGCATAGCCAAGAAAAAAAGCCGCCAATCAAGCCAGCACTCACCGCCACGATTAACATTGGCCATAGAATGCTGTAATTAAATCCTGGCACATGGATACGGCCAAAATAGGTGTAGTCGCCCTGAATTGCTAAAGAAACCACCCCCGCCAGAATCACCGCACCCAGTAATTTACCCGAGGTTTTTTCCTCAACCGAGCGCGCCAGCTCTTCAAAGGCAAACACAATCCCAGCGAGTGGCGTATTAAACGCGGCGGCAATCCCAGCGGCTCCGCCTGCCAGAATCAGCTGGCGGCGAAAAACAGCATCGGATAGTGGGATAAAGCGCCGGCAGGCATACATTAAACTTGCGCCAATTTGTACCGTTGGGCCTTCGCGGCCTAGTACAAAGCCACATCCAAGGCCAGCAACCACGGCAATAAACTTGGCGCAGGCGATGCGGATGCTAAGTAATTGCTGGATGATGGTGGGCTGATCGGTTACTTGCAATGCCGCCATCGCCTGTGGAATACCGCTGCCTTCAGAGCCCTTGCCAATTCTTTGCATCAGCCAGCGTATGGCCATGCCACCAAAGGGTAAGGCAAAAAAAGGCCACCACGCCCAGCGCTGGCTAAGACTATGGAATATGCCCAGGGCACCATCAGCCGCCTTGGCCAGAACAACTGCTACAAGGCCCACTAAGGCAGCACCAAACCAGAGTGCCAGCGTGGCGCGGCTGCGCTCTGGTAAGTGTTTTATGCGTACTAGCCAGCGTTTCCAATACATGTGCTTGCCTGTTAAACGCCGGGACGTTCACCCCAGAGTATTTTGTGTAGTTGCACCTGTACCCGCACGGGCAAATGATCTTCCAGTACCCAAGCAGCAAGGTTGGCGGGTTGCAGTGTTTCCCATACCGGTGACATGAGCACTGGGGCCAGCGTTTCTAAACGACGCTCGCGGATTAAATCGCGCGCCCATTCGTAATCGCCACGATCGCATAAAACAAACTTGATTTCGTCTGCTTTATTCACGTGATCAAGGTTTTCCCAGTGCATCTTGGCTAATTCACCCGAGCCTGGGGTTTTGATATCCAGAATGCGGGAAACGCGCGGGTCCACATCTGCAATCGATAAAGCGCCACTGGTTTCTAGGCTGAGTGAATAGCCCGCATCGCAAAGCAAGCGCATTAGTTCATGCACGCCTTTTTGCGCCAGTGGCTCGCCACCCGTTATGCAGATATGGTGGGTGTTAAATGAGGCAATCTTATCAAGGATAGTTTGAAACGATTGGGTTTCACCGCCGGTAAAAGCATAGGCGCTGTCGCAATAGCCACAGCGCAACGGACAGCCAGTGAGGCGGACAAACACGGTAGGCAGGCCCATACGGGTGGTTTCACCCTGCAATGAGCAGAAGATTTCGGTAATGCGTAATGCGTCTTTCAAGATAATGCTCCTGGCCGGAGAACAGTCCGGTGGAAATAAAAACGGCGTCAACCCATTCGGTGACGCCGAGGAAATAATACTGCGTGTTTACATTTAGAAAAGCGTGCTGTGTTTTAGCGTACTCCAATTCAATGTGATTTTACTCAGTTTTAGCCTTGAGTGATGGAGTTTGTGACGTTTAGTCGGTGGCTAATAATGCCTTTTTGGCCGCTGCGGCTTTTTCTGCCTGTGGATACTTTTCGATAAGCTGTAATAAGTATTTGCGTGAGGACTTTTTATCCCCCTGAGCATTGGCTACAATCGCTAAGCCAAATAGCGCATCGGGAGCACGGGTTTCATCATTACTAGCCAGTACCTGTTGAAACGAATTTTGTGCGCCTTTAAACCCTTTTAAGGCGGTTTGGCTCGTGCCCATCCAATACCATGCTGTAGAGACTAGCGCGCTGCTGCTGTTATCTGTAATAAATTTTTGAAACCCTAAAATGGCTTCTTTGTGCTTGCCCGTGCGGCTTAGCTGTACGATATCGTCTAATTGCTGTTGTTCTGAAACCACGGCGGCGGCTTTGCTTTCTACTTTTGCCAGCTCCATCGCACGCATCCGCGCATCCAGATCGGTATAGAGATCTTTCTGACGCTTGGCGGCTTCATCTAAGTTAAATTGCAGCACTTCATTCTGACCACGCAAAGTGGAGAGTTCTTGACGTAGTTTTTCTAGCTGGCCAAGTAATTCAATTGAACGGCCATTGCCCGCCTCTAATTGCATTAAGCGCTCGTCGTTTTTCTTTTGAGCTTGAGCTTGAGCATCACGCAGATCATTTAATTGCTGACGTGCTACGTTGTCATCAAAAAGACCAGCATGAGCCTGAATAGAGAAAGCAAGCAGAAGCAGAGTAGCAATTCGTTTCATAGATTGATGGTCTGATTTGAAGTGAGAAGGGGAAACACGGACGAGTCTAGCCCGTCCGTGGCAAAGCCTATGCGTTTTTTATATCAGCAGCAAGTGACTATTGAGCCGCTTCACCGTTGTAAACGATTTCAGCACGACGATTACGTTCGCGAATCGCATCGCTATCGCCTGCTTCAAGTGGGCGCTCTTCACCAAAGCTCACTGTTTCGATCTGGCTATCTGGTACACCCAGCACATTCAGCATTTTACGTACAGAATCTGCACGCTTTTGGCCCAAGGCTAAGTTGTATTCTGCAGTGCCGCGCTCATCGGTGTGGCCTTGCAAGATGATTTTTGCGTCTTTATGGGTGTTTAGGTATTTAGCATGAGCTTGAACCAGCTCATGGAAATCTGGGCGCACAATAAAGGAATCAAAATCAAAATATACACGGCGGCTAGACAGGATATTGTTTGGATCTGTTAGCTCGGTAAAAGACTTTGTCTGGCCTTGGGTTAGATCAACTGTGCTTGGGTTGGTTGATGGTTGTGTTGTCGTGTTTGAACTGGTTGAGCCGCTAGTATCTGCCGGAGTTTTAGGTACTGGGGTGCTGGCGCAAGCGGCGAGCAGGGCAGTCATGATTAAACTAAGCGCTACTTTTTTCATTGTATTCTTCCTTAGATCTTACATCGTAAAGAAATCAAATAAATCCAAACTTTGGTCATATGACATTCAGCTTGGCATAAGTTCCGTAAGTGGTATCTTTACCGTAAAACGGGTCCCCATGCGGGCTGTCTTACATCTCCTGCTTGCGCTCTAAGGCGCTGTTTGACTCTTCCATCACTTGAAACAGCTGCCAGTACTCCTCGGCCACCTGTTTTTGCTTCATATAAAATCATTTGCCCGTTTGGTGCAAAGCTCGGTGAATCGTCTGCGCCGGAGTCGGTAAGTGTTTGAACTTGGCGTGTACTCAAATCCATAATAGCGACTCGGTAGCCACCATCACGGGTGATAAAGGTTAAATTTTTACCATCTGGGCTGAGCTTGGCAGAGCTATTGTAACTACCCTGAAAGCTTACTCGTTCTGTATTACTACCATTGCTGTTCATGCGATAAATTTGTGGGCTGCCACCGCGATCAGAGGTGAAGTAAATAAAGCGGCCATCAGGTGAAAACGCAGGTTCGGTATTGATTTCACCGCCTCGGCTGAGTTGGCGTAAATCGCTACCATCGGTGTTAACGAGGTAAATTTGTGAACTGCCACTTTGGGTGAGCACTACCGCTAACTCACGGCCATTGGGCGACCACGCTGGAGCGTAGTTGCTGCCCTTAAAACCAGCGGCTTTCCAGCGTCGTCCAGAAGCCAACTCGTGCACATATACCACGGGTTTTTGATCTTCAAAAGAAACATAGGCCAATTTGCCACCATCTGGTGACCATTTTGGCGACATGATGGGTTGTTTGGAAACTAAGATGGCTTGCGAGCCAAAGCCGTCAGCATCAGATACCTGTAGCTCAAAGCGTGCGCCTTGTTTAAGCACATAGGCGATCCGTGAATTAAACGCACCAGGCTGGCCAGTGATTTGCTGATAAATTAGGTCGGCAATTTGATGCGCCACTCGGCGCATTTGCCCAGCTGTGGCTTTGCGCTCCCAGCTAATCAGTGGTTTTTTGCTCGCCAAATCAATGAGCCAAAATTGCACCTTAAAGCCACCCGCATCAGGCGTGACTCGGCCGATGGCCATGGTTTGTGCACCTTTTGCCAGAGCCGTTGTGTAATTGACTTGCTCTGGTGCAAATGGCACGGGCGATAGATCGCCTGCACCAATCACTTTAAACAGCCCGCTACGCGTTAAGTCATCGTTAATAACCGGCGTGAGCGCTTGTTTTTGTTGGTTTTCATTTTGAAATGGGGCGATGGCGATAGGGTATTGCGATGCGCCTACGCCAACTACATCAATGGTCATATCCGCATGAGCCACACTGCTTAGTAGCAAGCTTGCGGTCAGTAGCTTAAAAAGTTTACGCCAAAGCATTATTGGTGTTCTCCATAAATGGCTATTGCATTCGGTTAACGGGGCGCTGTGCCGAAGGCGGCTTGCCGTATTTTTTTGAGAGATTGGGCTCTAATCATTCAAACGGAACAATATTTTAATATTGCGCATATCACCACTAAATGCCTGCCCATCAGGCAGGGGAGGCATACGTTGTAAGGCCAAAATGGCACGTTTTGCGGCCTCGTCGTACATTGTTTCGCCACTTGATTTGAGCAACGTGACTTCTTGAATCTCGCCGTTGGGCAGCAGATTGATTTTGAACTCTGCGGATGGGTTGCCCTTAGGGTTGGGATAAACCAATTTGGATCGAATCAGTTGCGACACTTTACTGCGATAGTCAGCCAAGCCTTTGCTAGCTATGGGGCTATTACCGCTGCCCGAGCCTGGGCCAGTATTGACGGTTGAATTGGGGTTATTGCCTTTGCCGCTAGGTTTGGCTCCTGGTTTGCTTGGCTCTAATAAACTGTCGACTGATAAAATAGAATTCATTTCCGATTTGTTATTCTTTGCTTTCGGATTGGGAGCGGTAGTGGGCTTCGCAACAGGGGCAGCCGTTGGTTTTACACTGACTTTAGGCGGCAGAGTAGGTATAGGCGTCGGCACTGGCGTGGCCTTAGGCGCAGCTGTTGGTTTAGGGGTTGGTGTCGGTGTTGGCCGTGGTGCCAGTGTTGGTTTTATTTTTGCAATGGCAATCTCAGCAGGTTTCTCAGGCAAAGGCTCAGGTTTTGGCTCTGGCTTATGCTCCTGCTTAGGTGTTTTGGGTGGAGGCGTTTCTACTGCAGGTGTTGTTTGCTGGCTGGTTGCTGGTGGGCCACCCCATAGCTCAACCACAACGGGTTCTTGCTTTTTAGTTTGCCAATTCATGGAGAGCAATAAGCCGAGCAGCAGCAGCAGGTGCATAGCCGCCGCCAGCACAAAGGCTAGCTTGCGATGCTCATTGCGATATACGGTTTGTCTCATATCACTTCGGCTGAACGAGCAGGCCAACTCGGGCAATATTGGCCTGTTTTAATGCGTCCATCGCATTCATGACCTGCTCGTAACGGATGGATTTATCTGCAGCAATTACCACGGGGCGATTGGGAGTGATGGCTTGTTTGGCCTGCACGCTGGCGACGAGCGCTTTTAGATCGGCTAGATCGCTGCTTTCTTCTTTATCGTGCAGCTTTATTGCACCAGCTGCATCAATTTCCACGCGCAGCGGGGCTACAGTTACTTCTTGATCAGATTTGCCAACGGTGGGCAGATTCACCACACCTTGCTGCATCATGGGCGTGGCCACCATAAAGATCACCAGCAAAACCAGCATCACGTCGATATAGGGAACAACATTAATCTCGTTTTTAATCCTGCGTGCGCGGCGAGCCATTATTTCACCTGACGTTGCAAGATATTTGAAAACTCTTCGATAAAGGTATCAAAGCGGTTGGCTAGTTTGTCTACGTCATTGGCAAAGCGGTTATAGGCCACCACAGCAGGAATGGCTGCAAATAGACCAATCGCGGTAGCGACTAGCGCTTCGGCAATGCCGGGGGCAACGGTGGCTAAGGTGGCTTGGCCCACGTTAGCAAGGCCGGTAAAGGCATTCATAATGCCCCACACCGTACCAAATAGGCCGATATAGGGGCTGATGGAGCCAACTGTGGCTAAAAACGCGGTATGCGCGTCTAGCTCATCTAGTTCACGCTGGCAGGCGGCACGCATGGCGCGACGGCTGCCTTCCATGACGTCAGATAATTCCATATTGCCGCGCTCACCGGCACGTTGGCGTAGTTTTAAGAATTCGCCAAAGCCTGCTTGAAAGATTTTCTCCATGCCCAGCGTTTGGCCACGGCGTACTTGATCGTAGAGTGTGGCAAGGTCTGCGCCATTCCAGAAACGATTTTCAAAATCTTCGGTTTGTTTTCTGGCGTGAGAAATGGAGAAATGCTTGCTGAAAATATACCACCAAGACATAAATGACATGATCAGCAGCAGCCCCATCACCGCTTGTACTACAGGGCTGGCGTGTAAGACTAAAGTGATAATTGATAAATCTTGATTTGCTGCAGCAACGTCCACTTTCATTATTCCTTGCATTCTTAAAGGCGGGTGTTGGCTCGCCGTGTTGTCAAAGTAAAGCTACGTGTATTTGAAGCTTTGCGGCATGAAACACTATCTTAGCTTGGGTTAAAAAACCAAACTCGCTGAATACTTTCATCAATGACTTCGTAGGCGGCGGCAACTTCAATAGGATGCTCGCCCACACCTACCACCCGCTCGTGGTCGATCACTTTATTGCCAATCACCATGCGGTTTAACAGCTCAGCATGGAGGTTCGGCAGGTTGAAGCGCTTCGATGCATAGTGCGCAGCTAGGGCTGCTCGGCCATGAAGGATAGGTTCCGCTTTGCCAGCATGATAAACAAGCACTGATTCAGCGTACCAAGCCACAAAGCGCTCTAAATCGTGTGCGTTGTAGGCATCAAGCTGGCCTTGAACCACTTCTTCTGCTGTGATGCGTTGTTTCATCGCAAACCCTGACAATATTTAAATCAATCTTTGGGTGTAAAGCCAAAATGCTCGTATGCAGACAGTGTAGCAATCCTGCCGCGTGGTGTTCTTTGTAAAAAGCCTTGTTGAATCAAGTAAGGCTCAATTACGTCTTCAATGGTATCGCTTGATTCACCAATGGCTGCCGCTACGTTATCTAGCCCCACTGGGCCACCCGCAAATTTTTCTAAGATGGCAGATAAAAGCTTCCTATCCATGACATCCAGCCCTGCGTGATCGACATCGAGCATTGATAGCGCTGCGTCGGCTACTTCACGGGTGACATGGCCGTCGGCGCGTACTTCGGCGTAATCCCTCACGCGGCGTAGCAGGCGATTGGCAATACGCGGCGTACCCCGTGATCTTCGCGCAATTTCGAAGGCACCGTCAGGTGCGATATTCACCTTGAGTAATTGTGCCGAACGTGTCGTGATGCGGGTTAGTTCTTCTGGAGTGTAAAACTCTAGCCTTGCCACAATGCCAAATCGATCGCGTAGCGGATTGGTCAGCATGCCTGCGCGGGTGGTGGCACCAATCAAGGTAAATGGCGGTAGGTCGAGCTTTACCGATCGAGCAGCGGGGCCTTCGCCTATCATTAAATCGAGCTGAAAATCTTCTAGCGCTGGGTAGAGAATTTCTTCTACTACGGGGCTTAGACGGTGGATTTCATCGATAAACAATACATCGTGTGGCTCTAGATTCGTCAAAATTGCCGCTAAATCACCCGCCCGCTCCAGTACGGGGCCGGAGGTTTGGCGCAGATTTACCCCCAGCTCGCGGGAGATAATATGCGCCAGCGTGGTTTTGCCAAGGCCCGGCGGGCCAAATAGTAAAACGTGATCGAGCGCTTCACCGCGTTTTTTTGCGGCTTCAATAAAAATTTCTAATTGCCCACGCGCCTTGGCTTGGCCCACGTATTCGTCAAGTAATTTAGGCCGCAGCGCGTGTTCTTGTTTCTCTTCTTGCGTCGACATTTTTTTGCTGCTGATCAAGCGATCAGCAGGCGCAGAAGAGAGCGCATCAGTTTCGATCATGGCAGGCAATCCAGTCGGGTAAAGCGGCTTGTGGCGTAGCAATAAGCCAGCACTACAACGCTGGCAACACTAAAGCCTGCAATGATATCGGAGAAATGGTGTACACCCAGCACTAGCCTAGCCAAGCCGCCCAATATCGCGGCACAAAAGGCGATGCTAAACCAAAGGCTACGTTGCTGGGGGCGGTAGTGAGTGGCGATGATGGCTAATACAAAAGACATAATCCAAGCGCTCATGGCGTGGCCACTGGGAAACGATGGGCCGTGGGCGGAGGCTAAGAATTCTAGGCTAGGCCTTGGGCGCAGAATGGTAAATTTGAGCAGGGCATTCAGTACCCAGCCGCTTAAAATAGCCAAGGGAAGGCCGATCGCATCCCAGCGTTGGCGGGTTTTTCTCCAGATGCCGGCACTAATCAGTGCAGCCAGTAGCAGGGATCCAAATGCGCTGCCAAACCAAGCTAACACTTTGCTTGCCGTAATGAAGGCTTGAGGGCCACCGTAAAGCGCGTTGCCGATAGCATCATCGAATGCATTGAGCTGCGGAGTACCTAAAGCTGCGGCCAGAATAATAAAAATAAGGGTGCCGGCAAGGGCGGTGATAGCCAGTGTTCGCATTTAAATTTTAACCAGTTGTTTAAGGGCACGTCGAATGCCATCAGACACATCAACATCCGTCGCGAGCTCTTTGACCGCGCTACTGGCTTCGCGTTCGCTATAACCTAAGGCAATTAATGCATGGTGCACATCATCTTTATTTGATGCAGGCGTTTGAAACAGTGCGCTTTTATCGCTTACAGCAGTCATAATAGGTAGGTTGTTTAGCTTACCTCGTAGCTCGAGCACCAATCTTTCTGCGGTTTTTTTACCAATTCCAGGCACTTTAGAAAGGCGAACAAGGTCTTCTGCGGCAATGGCTTGTGCCAGCTCGTCTGCATTCATGCCAGATAAAATAGCCAGCGCAATTTTTGCGCCAATACCGCTTACTTTAATGAGTGAGCGGAACGTATCGCGTTCTGGTTTGGTGGCAAAGCCATATAAAAGTTGTGCATCTTCACGAACAACCATGTGAATAAATAAGCCTACTGGTTGCCCTAGGTGGGGCAGCACATAAAACGTGCTCATTGGCACATCTACTTCGTAGCCCACGCCATTGGTTTCAATCACAATTTGTGGGGGCTGTTTTTCGATCAGGGTTCCGGAAAGGCGTCCGATCATGATGTGCATCTCTAAAGGAAAGCGGGGAGTATAAATGCCTGAGATTAGCTTGACGAATTGGACGTTAGGTATTTTTTGCTGGGTCTGTGTGCTGCAAGTCCATGCAGCGCCTGTTCGATTGCTGACGCAGCAACAATTACCCTATAGCAATCAGCAAATGGATGGCCGCCAGAGCGGAATTGCTTTGGAGACGGTACGCTGTGTAATGATTAAGTTACAGCGCTCTGTGGATATCAAGTTTGTGCCTTGGAAGCGCGCACAAAACCTCGTTGAATTGGGCGAGGCGGATGGGTTTTTCTCTGCTTCACAAAATAGTGAGCGAGATCGCTACGCGACGCTTTCGCAAATGATTGCTCCACAGCAGTGGCGTTGGTATTTTCGCTCCGAAAGCTTGGCCAAACCTTTGAGCGAGGAATTTCGCCTTTCTGCAACGGTAGGGGCTTATTTTGGTTCCAATATGCTGACGTGGTTAAAAAATGCTGGTTATCGCATTTATGCCACGCCGCCAGCACATGATCAGCTATTAAAAATGCTGCTTGCTGGCCGAGTGGATGCGGTGCTGGCCAGTGATTTGGCCATGAATGAGGCGATTCATTTGGCCCATGTAGAGCAAAAAGTACGCTCTGAATTACAAGAAGATAAACCGTTAGGCGTGTATTTTTCGCATCATTTATTAAAAGAAGAGCCTGATTTCTTATCCCGCTTTAATGCCCAACTGCCATCTTGCCGCGTAAAGGTTCAAAGCGCTTGGCAATCTTAAACGCTGCAGGGGCGCGGCAAGCAGCACCCATTTCAGCCTAGGCGCAGCAAGCAGCGCCCCTACATTTGTTAATAATTAAGCTAGCCGCCCACGTTTAATAGTGAGGCCTAAGCTGGCGAGTTGCTTCATCGCGCCGCTATCGTGCTGGGCGTGGGTGAGGGCAACGGCAAGCGCGTCGGCAGCGTCAGATTGCGGTGCACCGTTTAGACGTAGCATGCGTTGCACCATTTGGCTGACTTGCTCTTTATCGGCGTGACCATTACCCACCACGGCTTGTTTGACTTGCAGCGCGGTATATTCGCCGATAGGCAAATTAGCCAATACTAGCGCCGACATCGCCGCGCCCCGCGCCTGGCCTAGCATTAATGTGGATTGTGGGTTGACGTTTACAAACACAATTTCAACCGCGGCAATATCAGGCTTATAGGTTTCAACCACCTCTGCAATGCCACGCAAAATAGATTTGATGCGGGCGGCCAATTCCCCGCCAGGGGTGCGAATACAGCCTGAAGCGACATACGTTCGGTTTTGTCCATCGACATCAATCACACCAAAGCCGGTTACTCTAGAACCGGGGTCAATTCCTAGAATACGCATTAATCGTTGCCTAAAACGGTATCGCCCTTGGCAAAGGTCCAAGTGCGGCTGATGCTAATGACATCGGTGTCTTTACGAATCTCATCAGGAAACTTACCAAAGGGCGCGGCCATTTTTACGATGCGTAATGCGGCAGCATCCAGCTCCTTATTTCCCGAAGACTTGCTGATTTCTGCTTTACGCACATTGCCATTGGCATCAATTTCTACTGAAACCAATAAACGGCCATACATTTTATTGCCTTGCCCATCTAGCGGGTAGGTGAGCGCACCGACGCGCTCCATTTTCATCCGCCAATCTTCAACATAGCGGGCAAAACGATATTCACGCGCCCTTGCACCAATAAAGGCCATACGAGGCCGGCTTTGATAAGCACTGGTTTGCTTGCTGATTTGTGCCGCTAAACCGGCAATTTCACGCGCTTGTTGTTTTAATTGCTCGCTATCTTGGCCGGTATCCGCCACTTGCGTGCTTTTGCCTAGGTCTTGTGCAATATGGGTGTCGGCTTTGAGCTGCAGCATGAGTTTTTCTGCATCAGCTTCAAGTTTCTTTTGTTGCTCTTTAACTCGTTCCACTTCTTTAGATGGCAAATTATCATTGGCAGGTAAAGGCGATTTAACGTGCTGATTGGCCACATCGGTATTGCCACCACCATTAAGGTTGGCTTGGGCAAGTGCATCGGCTTTAAGCGCGTCTTGTAGAGTGCGCTGATTAACCAATACTACTTCAAGTGGCTGTGCAGAAAAGAGTGTTTTAGGGTCGGGCATTACAAACTTCATGCCAAAAATTGGAACGGCATGGGCCAGTATCGATAACATGACGCCCAGAGCCATAAAACGTTGCGCTCTATCCATTTTTAGCCCGTACATACTTAAGATTTTTAATCGCGGGAGTGTAGCACAGCGCTGGATACTCACTTGCTGCTAAAATAGTTCATTCATCTACCTGTAAGGATAAATAAATAATGATTAAGTATTTTTTACCGCTATTACTGGTCTGTACACCTTTAGTTTGGGCCGAGGATGGCGCCAAGGTCGCTGCTAAATACAATTGCTTGGGATGCCATGCAATTGATAGTAAAATTGTAGGCCCATCTTATAAGGATGTTGCGACAAAATATCGCGGACAAAAAGATGCAGAAGAGATGTTAATGAAAGAAGTACGTGCAGGTTTGCCAGGAGGAAAATGGGGGAAAATCCCCATGCCAGCACAGCAAATTGAAGAGAAAGATTTAAAAATTATTATCCATTGGGTGTTGTCTCATTAATACCATACCGCCCGTATGGCAAAACGAGTTATTGCATTGCGGCTGCGACTTGATTATGCTGCCTCCCCATTTGGTGGGGTGTATGCTCGTAAGTTTATGTTCTGTCTAGTATTTGTTTCAATATGATGAAACAACGCAGCAGCACACACGCCCCGCCCCCATTTGCAGAAAGGGAGAACCACCATGGCCAAACTCACGGAACAAGAAATCATTAGCTGGAACGGTTCAGAAGATGATTACATGAACCCGGATCACCTCGAGTTTTTCCGGGCTAAGCTTCTGCAAATGAAAGCAGAGCTTTTGGCGAATGCCAATCAGACCAGCCAACACTTGCAAGAACAAGAAGCCACGCCAGATCCAGCGGATCGCGCCACTTTGGAAGAAGAATACGCATTAGAGCTGCGCACGCGAGATCGTGAGCGTAAGCTGTTGATGAAGATCGACTCCACTTTGCGTAAGCTAGACGAGGGTAACTACGGTTACTGCGAAGACACGGGTGAGCCTATCGGCTTGCCGCGTTTAGTGGCGCGCCCTACCGCCTCCATGTCATTGGAAGCGCAAGAGCGTCGTGAACGTATGAAAAAACAGTACGCAGATTAATGTGCTGTTTTGATGAGTAATAGCGCTGAGACAATCGCTAAAGCGCGAGATTTAGTCGCCCAGACCCGTGCCCGCACAACGCCAGCACGGGTGCGGGTGCTGGCGGCCTTACTGGATGCACAGCGGCCGCTATCGCATTTAGATGTCTTGGCTGCGCTGCAGCCTGCCATTGATCGTGTCACCGTTTATCGGGTGCTTGATTGGCTAAATGAACAACATTTGGCGCATAAGCTATCTGGGGATGATCGAGTTTGGCGCTTTTCTGTTGCACCTGCTCCACACCATCATGCGCATTTTCAGTGTGAAGAATGTGGGCGTTTTTTCTGTTTAGAAAATGTTAGCAGCGATTTACCTGTAAGCTTACCTGCGCAATTCATGGCACGTACGGTGGAAATCACAGTTAAAGGCATTTGCGCCGACTGTCGATAGACGCTAATCTCTTCCCTCCACATAGAAACTCAAAACTTGCCGCAGTGTAGACGGCAATGCGACAGGGGAAGCATATGCAATACCAAACAGATGACGTCCGTATTCGTGAAATAAAAGAACTACTCCCCCCTATTGCGGTGATGGAAAAATTTCCAGTCAGTGAAGTGGCTTCCGTTACGGTATTTGAAACTCGTCAAGCGATTCAACGCATCCTGCAAGGCTCGGATGATCGCCTGTTAGTGGTGATTGGCCCCTGCTCGATTCACGATACAACGGCTGCCCATGAATATGGCGCTAAGTTAAAAGTGTTGCGCGAGTTGCACAAAAACGATCTTGAAATTGTGATGCGGGTTTACTTTGAAAAGCCACGTACTACGGTAGGTTGGAAAGGTCTAATTAATGATCCTTACCTAAATGGCAGCTTCAACATCAATGATGGCTTACGTATTGCACGTAAATTGCTGGTTGATTTAAACAATGAAGGCATGCCAACCGCCGGTGAATTCCTAGACATGATTACGCCACAATATATGGCGGATCTAATGAGCTGGGGTGCAATTGGCGCGCGTACTACAGAATCACAAGTGCATCGTGAATTAGCTTCAGGCTTATCTTGTCCAGTTGGCTTTAAAAACGGTACCGATGGCAATTTAAAAATTGCTCTTGATGCGATTCGCGCATCTAGCCAATCTCACCACTTTTTGTCTGTGACCAAAATGGGCCATTCGGCGATTGTGGCTACGGCTGGCAATCCTGATTGCCATATTATTTTGCGTGGCGGCAAAGAGCCTAATTTTGATACCAATCATGTACAAGCTGCGGCGGCAGATTTAGCTAAAGCGGGTTTGCCACAAAAAATCATGGTTGATTTTAGCCACGCCAATAGCAGCAAAGATTATCGCCGTCAGGTGAATGTATCGGCTGATGTTTGTGCTCAATTAGCCCGTGGTAATAATGCGATTTTTGGTGTGATGGTTGAGAGCCATATCGTGGGCGGTCGCCAAGATCATGTGGAAGGCACTCCGCTGACCTATGGGCAATCGATTACCGATGGTTGCATTAGTTGGGATCAAACCGAAACCATGCTGATCGATTTGGCTAAGGCGGTGGTTGATCGCCGTGCAATTGCCAAGGTGCATATTTAATAGCTTGATAGTTTAGCCCTTTAAAACGCCTCGTTAATCGAGGCGTTTTTGCATTTAAAATCAAGAGCTTGCTTATGTAAGGGTCAGCAAGCCGCTGTCCCTACTGAGGTTTTCTTATGGCTTGTGGCTGCTGTTTTTATGCATTGCATAACATCTGCTAGTGCATTGAAAACGCGATAAAAACCATTTGTTGAGTTGCTGTGGCTTATCTTTCCTGACCGTAGGGCATGGAATTGCTGGATTTGGTGAGACTCTTTACTAATATTGAAAATCGGCTGGCTTGAATAAGATCTTTTACGGTACTGATTTAAACCAAGGGATTAGCTAATAAGGAGCAAGTCCATGCAATTTGATGAAGTTATTCCAGATCATTTTAATATTATTTCTCGCACCCCACTGCCCCATGTCTTGATTGAGCAAGCGCTGATGCAATTAGGAGGAGGGGGGATTGAGGGCACTAATTTTAAGCGTAATGCTTTGCTCTCCGCGGGTTGGAAGCATGCCAGTGTGGTGTCGTATGGTAAGCACCCTACAGAGGCAGCTTCCGCGTTTAATGTAGTTCGCGCAGTGCTAGCTGCAAGCCAAAACCCTACAGAAATTATGGAAAAATTACAGGAAAAATAAAAGATACAGAGTGCTTAAAGCATGCCATGCAATGGATGTAGATTGCTTCAACTCATTAAGTGTTGCACCTAGCATCTAACCATTGCAGCATGATCGAGCGCACATGGGCTTCTACATCGGCAATTTCAATCGATGGCCCCTGCGGAGTCACTGTACTGAGATCAACGCCTAATTTGGCGGCAAGTTGGGCCGCCAATGGGCTGACGCTGAGTAGAGGGGCCGCGGGCCAATCAAGTTGGCAAGCGCTGGCAAAAGATAACTCTTCTGTGCCAAACGTTTGCACGGGTACTTCTTCGATTTCCATTTGCAAGAGCAAATCACCACAGGCTACCGTTTCTGTTAGCGTCACCATCATATGAGAAACCCAGCCTGTTTCTGGAGCGCAGATTTCTACTAATTCACCTCCACATTTCAAAGTAAGTAGTGGCGTATTTATTTGGACATGCTGGCCAGGCAAGATATGTAAGGCTGTTACGCTGGCTGTATTGTCTAGTTCAGGTACGCAAATCAGGTGCGTGGTAAATGCCGTCATGGTGAATATGCACCTATTTTGGGATGATTTAGCTTGATTTTGGCCAATACGGGGTGATTTGGTGTTGCTTAAAATATGCAGCAGTAATTATTCCGTTGCGGTGCAGCATCGCTGTTTTTAACATTCGCCCCTACAGGGTAATTGTTATACGGATATTACCTCAGCAGCTAAGTGATGCTCAGCAAAATGAAGTAGTTCACGAAAACCACAAAAGTTATTGGGGCGTAGCAAGCATGGCCCTTTTTTCGCATGTGTAAGCTCAGGGAAGAAACGGCGATCTACCTGCCTTGAAGTTTGCTAGGCTAGGTGATTGTTCTGATCTATCGATACAAGCTAGTGCTAAGGCGATGCCTATCACGGCCAGTGCAATACTTAAGGAGTAGTTTATGAGTGAGTTGGTTCTAGTTATCAATGCCGGTTCGTCCAGCATCAAGTTTTCCCTGTTTGAAACCGGCGCAGCTGACCCTGTTTTGCTCTTTAAAGGCCTGGCTGATGGGATCTATGTTGATCCAAAGTTTGTAGCCAAAGATGCAGCTGATAACAAGCTGGTGTCTGAGTCTATGCCAGCCGATATGCCCAAAAATCATGATTCTGCGCTACGCCATATGTTGGCTTGGCTAAATAGCCATATTAATGGCCGCCATATTGCGGCTATTGGCCATCGCGTGGTACACGGTGGTTTAAATTTCTGCCATCCAGTACGCATCACAGAAGAGGTATTAAAAGGCTTGGATGAGACCGTGCCTTTGGCTCCTTTGCATGCACCGCACAATATTATGCCGATGCGTGTTTTGGCCCAACTCTTGCCAAACGTGCCACAAGTAGCGTGTTTTGATACCGCTTTCCATCGCACTCAGCCTGAGCTTGAGCAGCAATACGCGCTGCCATATGAATTTAGCGAGCAGCATGGTATTCGCCGCTATGGCTTCCACGGCCTGTCTTATGAATATATCGCCAGCGTATTACCTACCATTGATGCCAAGGCAGCGGCAGGGCGCACTGTAGTGGCTCATTTGGGCAATGGCTCGTCGATGGCGGCTTTGCTTAATGGCGTATGCCAAGCGACCACCATGGGCTTCACGGCCTTAGAAGGCCTGCCTATGGGCACACGCTGCGGTACGATCGATCCAGCGTTGGTTCTGCACTTTATGAGCCATCTAAAAATGGATGTGGCGCAAATTGAAGAGCTGATGTACAAAAAATCGGGCTTATTGGGCATGTCGGGTATTTCTAGCGATATGCGTGATCTACACGCTAGCAAAGATCCACATGCAAAATTTGCAGTCGATTACTTTGCTCACCGCGTAGTACGTGAAGCGGCTTCTTTGGCGGCTGCGATGCAAGGCTTTGATGCGCTGGTGTTTACTGCAGGTATTGGTGAAAACGACGATATTGCCCGTGCTACCGTGTGTAATGAATTGCGTTGGATGGGGGTGGAGCTGAATGAGGTAGAAAACGCTAAGCGCTCTGGTGAGCCGCGTTGCATCTCGCTGCCAAGCAGCCGTATCCCTGTTTACATTATCCCAACCAATGAAGAGCTGATGATTGCTCGCCATGCTTTAAAGTGTGTAGCAGCTTAAATACCTAGCCATATCAAACGGCCACTGGAGATGATCCATGTGGCCGTTTTTTTTTGCGTATCTAATTACCGATTCAACCCTGAAATGGATTTTGTTTGGTTTAACTTTGAAGCCGGTTCACGTATCCTTCAGGCCTTGCCGGAGTCCGAGTGGACAAAAAATAATGGATAAAGACACTGTAATCGATTTATTGCCAGAACCGCGTCGTCTAAAGGCTGGGCGAGGCTGGCAGTGGTATGTGCAGGGATTCAAGCTATTTCGTCGCCAACCAGGCATGTGGATTGTGCTGGCGCTGCAATTTCTAGTGTTAGCTTTGCTGGCCAGCGTGCTGCCTGCAGTGGCCGCTATAGCCTATACCCTAGTTTCGCCGGTTCTTTCTGCGGGTCTATTCTTAGCCGCTAAGCAATGCGATATAGGGAATAAAGTGGGCCCATTGGATTTATTTGCCGCTTTTAAGTCTGAGGTAAAACCATTGTTGCGGATTGGTTTTATTAATGTGCTCGCCGTTCTGCTGGTTACGGTATTGCTGAGTTTATTTGGTAATCAAGGCAGCTTGGCAGATATCACTCCAGGAACTTTGCCTACACCCGAACAAATGAAATCATTGTATTTGCATACTTCACTTAATTTAATTTTGATGACGCCGATGATTTGTGCCGTTTGGTTTGCTCCGGCGCTGGTTTTGTTTGAAGGATATACGCCGCTAGAGGCGATGAAATTGTCTTTTACCGGCGTTTGCCGTAATTGGCAGGCGTTTTTAGTCAGTGGTTTGATTACAATTGTTCTGTGTGTTTTCTCAGCATTTACTTTATTGCTGGGCTTATTGATTGTGCTGCCTGTCATGATGTTGATGCAGTATGCAGCTTACCAAGAAATTTTTGAAGCAACGCCAATTGGCATTGATGGAGCATCCGCGTGCTAGAAAGTCCATTTAAAGGAAAAACAGGAATTGCCCGTGTTTTTAACGCACTGGGCTATTCTTTAGACGGCTTAAAGGCCGGTTGGTTGAATGAAGCGGCTTTTCGCCAAGTCAGTTTATTGGCATGCATAGGGATTGCCTGCGCTTTTTTTATTCCAGGCTTGCCCCATTGGGGGCGTGCAATTTTAATTGCCAGTCACTTTGCCACCATGATTGTGGAATTGCTGAATTCAGCGATTGAAGCGGCAGTTGACCACACCTCGCTAGAGCGGCATGTACTTGCTAAACGTGCTAAAGATTTAGGCAGCGCAGCACAATTGGTTTGTTTATTGAATTTAGCCCTGATGTGGTGTTTGGTAGTGTTAGGCTAAGTTTTGTGCTTTATTTGAGACTTGATGAGTTAATTAAAGTCTTTTTAAAAAGTCCCATCGTTATAGCGATGGGACTTTTTTATTCCACCCTAAAGCCGATTTAATTTGTTTTAAGTAAGCATAAGCCGTTACTTCATGGCCAGCATCACATAATAGTTTGTGCCAATGTTCTAATACTGTTTCTAGCCCCGCTCTATTTTGGATAAGAGCAAAGTCTTGTTCTAAAAAGCGATCGAGCTTGCCTGCCAAATACTGCTGATTACTCATAAACATCATTTTGTATACTTGCGCTAAGGCTTGCTTATCAATCCCTTCAAGGCCAATTTGGTTAAGGGCACTCACTTCTTCGACCATTTTCAGTAGCTCTAGCCGAGCCAAGCCTTCTTCTAGTTCATCTAAGCTCATGGCTTTAAGCAATTCACTGCGTGTTCTTTTGCCATCAAGCATAATCAGCAGGCGACGTGCCGTGGAAGAAAGCAAACCACTACGCTCGTCGATTTCCTTATTGCCTTTGGCCGTTTTACGGTAGCACTGCTGATCCATTGATGATGACCAAATAGAGTTGTGTTGGATGAGATTACTCCAAGACCCTATATAAGCCAACATTAAAATATTAAATGTTTACTTAAAGTTCATTTATCTGACATTAAATTGTAACGGTGGCTTAGAAAGAGGATTGGGCTTAAAGTTTAAGCAAAAAAAATCGCCCCATATAGAGGCGATTATTATTAGGTAGAAGTGGCTTATTAAAGGCCGCCGTAGGAATGTAAACCAGATAAAAACATATTCACGCCAATAAAGGCGAAGCTAGTAACAAACAGGCCAATTAGGGCCCACCAAGCTAATACATTTCCTCGCCAGCCTTTTACTAAACGCATATGCAGCCATGAAGCGTAATTGAGCCACACGATGAGCGCCCAAGTTTCTTTTGGGTCCCAGCTCCAGTAGCCGCCCCACGCTTCGGCTGCCCACATTGCGCCTAGAATGGTGGCAATCGTAAAGAATAAAAAGCCGATAGAGATGGCCTTATACATCACCTCACCCAACGTTTCATAGCTAGGCAGGCGGCTGGCTAAAATGCCTTTGGAAACCAGCAGCTGAGCCGCTGCAAGCCCTGCAGATAGGGCAAAAGCACCGTAGCCAACAAAATTAGCCGGTACGTGGATCTTCATCCACCAAGATTGCAGGGCGGGGATCAATGGTTGAATCTCGTGGGCTTGGCGATCCACGCTATACCAAAGAATAAAGCCCACCGCCGCCATGATAATAGGCAGCACAAATGCGCCCATGGTTTTGGCTTTACCCTGATTTTGAAATTTCTGTTCGTAATACAAATACATCAAAGTGGTGATCATACAAAACAGAATAAATACTTCGTAAAGATTAGAAACGGGGATATGCCCCACGTCTGCCCCAATCAAATAGCTTTCGTACCAGCGCACCAGTTTAGAGACCAAGGCGGCTGAAGCGGCCGCCCAAGTGAGGTTGCTGGCGATGTCTAAAGCGGTGTTGGAGCGGCGCAACATACCCAACCAATACATTAAGGTGGCGAGTAGATAAAGCACGCACATCCACATTACTGCCGATTGGCTGGATAAAATATATTTCAGCCAGAATACGCTTTGCCCATTGGCAAGGTTGCCTTGGTAGAGCGATATCCCTGCGAGGGCAAAGAGGGCACTGATAGGCAGAAAGACGCGCATGGCAGGCCAAAAGCGGCCAAACCACACAATGGCTGCTATGGCCCCAAGCAAGATGCCTTCTTCGTAATAATCCATAAAATTGGCGTAGCGCTTATACGCAAACAGGCCGCCAGCAATAATGACAAAGGCAAACAGCATGTCAAATAGCGATACACGGCGTTTGGAGATAGTGAAACTCATGGGGTTTTTCCTTCGGCAAAATCCGAGCTGAGCTCGGCAAATTCTCGATCTAGATCGGAGTTTTTGCGATTGCTACTCATCGCGATCAGGGTTTTTCCACCAGCAAGGCGAACCCAAACGCGATTTTCACGAATATAAAACATGCAGAAAATGCCGATTACCAATAATAGCGAGCCAAAATAGACAATGTTTTGCCCAGGAGCGCGGGTAATTTGAAAGCCGCTGGCTTTGACTTCTTCAAAGTGATTGGCGGCTAACCATACCGGTGGGCCATATTCAAATAAGCTGCTCACCGCCACTAAACTATCCATCAAAAAGCGATATTGCGTTTCATCCATGGGTAATACCGCCAGCCCCGCTTTTTCTTGCGCCACATCCATCACGTCAATAACGGCACCTTGCAAGATCTTGATATAGGTTTGGGCTACGGTTTGGCGCTGATCTTTAGGTACTTTTTGCTCGAGGAAGCTTTCAATTGCGGGAAAGCCACCTTCGCTAAAGCGCATCAATACGCCGCTAGTTACATCACTAAATTGCGCTTCACCAGCCTTAGAAATACCACCACTTTGGAAGGCTTTAGCGGCAGTACGGCGGGCAATTTCTGGGTAGAGCGATTTATTCAGCAGGGCCGCACGTAAACGCATAAAGGTGTTAGCTTCTAGCTCCTTATCCAGTGGAATACGTACAAACTGAAAGGGTGCTGCCACTTCGGTACGCATGCCGGTGACGGCATAGCCCGCACCTTTTTCAAAGAATGGTGCAAAGTAATTGAGGTACTCAGTGGCTTGGCCATTTTTATCGCGTAATTTAAATTGAATCGACGGGCCGATATTTTTTAAATTGTGCTCGCTTTGCACCGTTTGTGCGGAGGCCATGGCTTGGGCGAATTTGCTCACCGCCATAGTGTTATTAGCAACCTTGCCCATATTTTCAATATTAAACGCGCGAAAATCGCCCATTTCTAATTGATAAGGCTGGCCATTAATTTGTATGGCTTGGGTGGCTTGTGAGCGGGCAATCAGTGGCCGTGCCGTATTGCTGTTTAAATCCCAGCGCTGCATATCGAGCTTGGAGCCGCCATCGCTAAAGCTGGCTTGATAAACCGCTACCCCATTGTAAATTAATGGTTTATTAACTTCGACTTTGGCTCTTTTAAGTACTTTGCCGGTTTTCTTATCTAGCAAATCGATATCACTGGCAAACAACTTGGGCTGGCCGGTGGAGTAATGTTCGATATGAAATTTATTTAACTTCACAGCAAAGGGCAAGTCTTGGACAAAATAACCTTGGCCTGCATTTAAAAACACCACATCACCTACCGTGCCCTCGGACAGGGTGACGTTACCACGGAAAGATAAATTATCTTCGGGTAGGCGGCTTTGCGCGGGGACTTTACTCTGTGGCAAATCGCGTGTTTCTGGCGTTTTAAAGCCAAATAACTCGGTGAGTTTGAGGGGCACATTGCCATCTAGCAAGCCTCCCACACAAATCACTACAATCGCGGCATGGGCAAATAAATAGCCTAAGCGCTGAAAACTACCTTTTTTGGCGGCGATCAGTACATGGCCATTTTCTTCTTTAACTCGGCTACGGTAGCCACGATTAGATAGCGCATCGATCACCTCTCCAGCTGCAAGCTCACGATTAATCTCGTGGTGGTGCGACATTAAACGTAGCGAATTCTGTGTGGCGTTTTCACGATAGCCACGTACATCCCGCCATATTCCAGGCCATTGCCGCCAAATGCACAGGCTGGTAGATAGCACTAAAAAAACCAAAATGAGCAAAAACCACGCGCTGTGGTAAACGTCGAATAGGCCGAGTGGGTGGAATACTTGGAACCAGAATTCGCCAAACTCAATTTTATAGTTTGGATAAGGCTCGTTTTGCTTGAGCACAGTGCCAATCATAGAGGCGATAGCCAGAATGCTTAGCAGGCTGACGGCAAAGCGCATGGACGAGAATAGCTCGTAGAGTGCTTTAGAAAAGGAAGTTTTGGGTGTCATAAGAAGTCAAAAAGGGGCAAAAGCCCCTTGGTCTGGGGATCCCTAGTGGTGAATGTAAGCTGTGACATTTGCACGAGAGATCCCTGATACCGGAAAAAGTTCCAGTAGGGAGTGGCAGTGCTCGCTCACTAAAGAACGAAGTGCTGCCAAGTTAAGGCTAATCAATGCAGAGCTTGGATGTACTCAGCCACGGCTTTGATTTCGTTGTCAGACATTCTGCTGGCAATATCTTTCATAACCTGATTATTGGCACGACTTGTGCTAGGGTCTTCGCTGCGGAAACCATTGAGTTGGCTCAGGATATAGGCCGAATGTTGGCCACCCATACGTGGATATTGTCCTGGAATGCCAGCGCCAGAAGGGCCGTGGCAGGCCATACAGGCTGGAACACCCTTGGCCATGACGCCACCACGATAGATCTTTTTACCTGCTTCGATCAGCTCTTTATCAGAAGCGCCACGATCCTTAGCTTGTTGGGTAGAGAAATAGGCGGCAATGTTTTGCATGTCTTCTGGAGACAAAGGCGCTGCCATACCCATCATTACGGGATTTTTGCGCTTACCCGCCTTAAATTCGGTCAATTGTTTTACAATATATTCAGGATGTTGGCCTGCAAGGCTAGGATTGGCAGAAGCCGCACTATTGCCATCTACGCCATGACAGGCCGCACAGACTTGATCAACCAGTATTTTACCTTTAGCCGGATCTGCTTTCGTGCTGCCGGTGGCAAATGCGGTCGGGGCCATCATCAAAAGTGTGGCAATGATTGCTGCAACAGGCGCACGGCGCATAAGTATTATCCTCAAAAGTGCAATGTGGCCGAGCTGAACCGGCCGACGATCATTCAAATGCTGGTATTCTATAACAAGACCTGTTCACAAACCACAGTGGTTACCCAATGTCGCTTTTTCAAGGCTTGCAATTCCTGACAACCGTCAATGACCTGAAGGCTCTTCCGGCTGACGGTATGGAAGTTGCATTCGCCGGTCGTTCCAACGCCGGCAAGTCTAGTGCTATTAATACACTGGCCAACCATACGCGGCTTGCCTTTGTTTCTAAAACACCAGGCCGTACTCAACACATCAACTATTTTCAATTTGGTAATGCGAATAACCGCCTTGTGGATCTACCTGGCTATGGCTATGCCGAAGTACCTGTGTCAGTTAGGCAACACTGGGAAAGATTGCTTAGTCAATATCTGGTCCGTCGGACAAATTTAATCGGCCTTGTGCTCATTATGGACTCCCGTCGCCCACTTACTGATTTAGATCGGCAGATGCTGAATTGGTTTCGCCCGACGGGTAAGCCGATTCATTGTATTTTAACTAAGTGCGATAAGCTGAATCGTCAGGAACAAATTGCGATTCTACGTAAGGTAGAAGCGGAGTTTGCTGATGAGGCGATGATTACCGTTCAGCTCTTTTCTAGTTCTAAAAAGTTAGGTGTGGATATCACGGAAAAGGTTGTTGGTGGTTGGTTTGACGCCATGAATTACCGTGAAGAAATGCTTGCTGCAGATGATGACATAGACGAGGAAAATTCAGAACCGACAGACGGGGAGTGATCTAGCTTGCAGTTCTATATCAACGTCCTATCTTGACTTTAGGTGCGCCCCTGCACCTCCCGCTTTTTCCTCCCTGAGCGGGTACTTTGGCAACGTGCCAAAGCGTATATAACCCCGGTCGATGCATGCTCTGACCGGGGTTTCTTTTTTCTATTTCACCTATCTTTGACTTATTCGCTTAGTAATCCTTTAGAATTGTCTTATATTGCGGTGCAGTAGCTGCTCGCCGTAGATACAATGTGGTGTTCGTGCTGTGGCGAGTATATGATCTTTCGCTGCAGAAATGAGTTGAGTAATCCGCAATACTGCTTCGATAAAAGAACAGGAGAGGAATGCAATGTCAAAGCTCGCCGGAATAAAAGTCATGGTGATTGATGACAGCAATACCATACGTAGAAGTGCAGAAATTTTTCTTGGCCAAGCAGGGTGTGAGGTTATTCTTGCCGAAGATGGCTTTGATGCCTTGGCTAAAATCAGTGATCGCTTGCCTGATGTGATTTTTGTTGATGTCATGATGCCAAGACTAGATGGCTACCAAACTTGCTCACTGATTAAAAAGAATCCACGCTATAAAATGACGCCCGTTATTATGTTGTCCTCTAAAGATGGTTTATTTGATCGTGCCAGAGGCAGAATGGTGGGCTCTGATGAGTATTTGACTAAGCCTTTTACTAAAGACAGCCTATTACTGGCTGTTGGTGCACATATCAAACTTACTTAACCTTGCATTTAGCAGTGCTATAAATCAAAGGTTAACCGAGCTTAGTACTTGATTTTATTTATGGGTAAAACATCAATGAGTATTAGAAAAATTTTAATCGTCGACGATTCGCCAACAGAGCGCCACTTTTTGGGCGAATTGCTCAATAAAAATGGCTTTCAAGTGTTGACTGCCGAATCAGGCGAAGAAGCCGTGGCAAAGGTCAAAGAAATTATGCCTGACCTGATTTTAATGGATGTAGTGATGCCGGGCATGAATGGCTTTCAAGCAACACGTACCATTAGCCGTGATGAAGCCACAAAACATATTCCAATTATTATGTGTACGTCTAAAAACCAAGAAACAGATATGGTATGGGGACGTAGACAAGGTGCAGTAGAATATGTAGTTAAACCAGTTGATTCTCAAGAGTTGCTTGCTAAAATTGCAGCATTGTAAAATTTTAAATCGATCACGTAATAAGTAATTTATTTTATTTAAAAGTAAATTAAATAACTTATTGCGTTTTCAAATGCCTGCCTATTAAGCGGAAAAATAATGGCCAAACGGATTAGTCTGCGTGAATATCAAGAAGGGGTAATGGCACGTTTAAGAAGCGTTGCAGCTACCGCTCAAGTAGATGCCCGTTTGGGTGTGAAGATAGGCGGAGAGAATTGGCTGCTCGATTTATCTGATGTTGCCGAAGTAATGCCCTTACCCGCTATATCGCCGGTGCCTTTAGTGCATGCATGGTTTAAAGGCGTGGCAAATTTGCGAGGTAATTTAGTCAGTGTTAGTGATTTAGCCGCATTTATTGGCACAGGCAGCTTATCTGCCACGCCAGCAGCTCGGTTATTGCTTCTACATCCTCGGCATATCTTGCATTCAGCTATTTTGGTAGACCGAATGCTTGGTTTAAAGCATTTGGCTGATTTAACGCCAGATCATGCATTAGAAAGGTCGGGGAGCTGGGTAGGGGACGCATATCGTGATGCCGCAGGCATGACTTGGCGTAGTTTAGATATTCAAGCATTAGTTGCACAGCCTGCTTTCTTGCAAACAGGCCAAATATAGTCATTTTTTGAAAAATATAGCCCGTCTTTAAGTGCAATTTATTGGTGATAAACTGTGTGTTTAAAGCGTGTTCGAGCAAGTAGCGATCACCGGTGGGCGTTATTTTTTAAGACATTGTTCATTTGAAGCATTCATAAATACATATACGGGATCGGGAGTAATACAAAATGGCACTAAATCTGGATGGCGTAAAACGCCTCTTTTCCGGACTTAAAAAAGCAGCTCCTGTTCCAGAAAATTATGAGCCTGCAAAATCAACAATTATGGGCCGGATCAGTTTGCCTGATGCCGACGACTCAAAACTAAATAAACCCATTCCTTTGATTGGGGGCTTGCCGCTGCGGCAGCAAATGGCTTTATTACTGATTGTGATGTTGGTTTCAGCGGCCTTGTTTATTGTTACGGCCTTTGTTGCTTTTCAAAGCTCTTCTTTTAATGCCGAGCGTCGTGCGGTTTCAACTGAGATGCAGATGCTTTCGCAGCGTATTGCGCGTGCATCTACGCAAGCGGTACAGGGTAAGCCTGATGCGTTTGCCACACTTAAAGATTCCTATGGCAAGTTCGATAGCAATTTAACGCAATTATCGGCTGGTGATTTTTTCTTTAATTTGTTGGCAAGAAGTCCTGATGCATTAATTAATTCAGTGCGTCAAACATGGGCGCAATCGTTTGCACCGAATAAATCCCGGCCAACAGTTGATACCATTCTTAAGCAAGAAAAAGCCTTGGTGACCTTGGGCCAATCGGTGGGTTCGATTAATAGTACGGATGCCTCATTGCTGGAAAACACTCAGCAATTCTCCACCATGCTTGGGGAGAATGGCGGCACGATGCGTGAGTTGGATTATGCTCACCAACTATCCATGCTGTCGCAACGGATGGCTAAAAATGCTAATGCGGTTTTGGGTAGTGATTTGATTAACCCAGAAGTGGTGTTTTTATTGGGTAAAGATGTATCGGTCTTTAATGAAATCGTGACGGCATTTTTGGATGGTAAAAACCCAGAATTACCGATTCGGGCGATTTCTAGCTCGCAAATGGCGAGCAAATTAAATGACATTCGTACCCGCTTCCATGATTTTGAGGTGGTAGTTACTTCCTTCTCTAAAAACATGCAGCCCTTGGTGAGCTCGCGTTTGGCCAACCAAACTATCGTGTTGGATTCTGAAAAACTACTGAAAGAAACCAGTGAATTAGCCGATACCTATGAAAATAGAGTGGGTGGCTTTTTAATTAATGCTTTGCAAGTGATTTTTATTGTTGTTTCTTTGCTGGCCCTGTTTTTACTGGTACGCACATTTAACCAAGAAGCGGTACGTCGTCGCCTAGTGCTAGAAGCTGAAAACAAAAAGAATCAGGAAGCTATTTTGCGCTTGCTGAATGAAATGGCCGACTTGGCTGACGGTGATTTGACCGTGCGTGCTTCGGTAACTGAAGATTTGACCGGTGCGATTGCCGATTCGATTAACTACACCATTGAAGAGCTGCGCTCTCTGATTACCAAAATTAACCGTGCCACCGGCCAAGTTAACTCTGCCACTCAAGAGGCACAGGGTATTTCGGATGAATTACTGGCCGCTGCAGAACGTCAGTCTACTGAGATTAAAGATACCAATAGCACGGTTGAGCAGATGGTTACGTCGATTCGAGGCGTATCAAGCAATGCTGCTGAATCTGCCAACGTGGCGCAATCGTCCTTGATGGCCGCTGAAAAAGGTGCTGAAGCGGTACAGAATCAGATTAAGGGGATGGGTGAGATTCGCGAGCAGATTCAAGAAACTGCGAAACGGATTAAACGCTTGGGTGAAAGCTCACAAGAAATTAGTGAAATTGTTGAATTGATTTCTGACATTACCGAACAGACCAACGTTTTGGCGTTGAATGCAGCGATTCAGGCGGCGGCGGCGGGTGAAGCAGGCCGAGGCTTCTCGATTGTTGCGGAAGAAGTGCAACGCTTGGCGGAGCGCTCCGGCGAGGCGACCAAGCAGATTAGTGCGATTGTGAAAACCATTCAAACCGATACCCACGATGCGGTTGCCGCGATGGAAGTGTCAACACAGGGTGTGGTTGAAGGGGCCAAGCTATCAGATGCCGCTGGCCGTGCGCTGACCGAGATTGGGCAAGTTTCGCGTGATTTGGCACGTTTGATTGAGTCGATTGCGCATGAAACCGAAGATCAAACCTTGCTGGCGAGTAAGGTTAATACCTCAATGCGTGACATTTTGGCGATTACTGAGCAAACCTCGGCAGGTACCAAGCAATCTGCAACCGCGGTGGGGCAGTTGACTGCTCTGGCGCAAGAGCTGAAAGACTCGGCATCGGGCTTTAAGCTTTAAGTTGAAAAGTATGTAGGTGGGCTGGTAGATCTGCCTATACGTATCACTAAGACATTTGTCATAAAAAAATACTACTTTTCAATAGAGCGTGTTTTTTCTTAGGGCGGATGAAACCTGCCATTTTTAGCTTTTTGATGCTTAAATTTGGCGGGTTGCGCCCTAAGTTTTCATCCTGCAGACATTGGCTTAACTTGATACGTATAGGGCGGCTTGTAAGCCCGCCTTCACCAATGATTATTAGTGTCACTTAAAAATAGGCTTTAAATGAGCGCGCATACCGAATTCGATCTGGGCTCTCTGGTCTGGGTCAAGAGCGAAATCGAGCAAACATTACAAAAAGCAGCGCAAGCGCTGGCTCAGTTTGGCGAGACCAACGATAGTGCACTGCTTAAGCATGCTCGTACCTTTTTGCATCAAGCCCATGGTGCTGTGCAGATGGTGGAGCTCACTGGCTTGGCGCGTTTTTGCGAAGAGATTGAGCAGGCGCTCGTATTTGATGAGCTCAGTGCTGATGCCCTAGAGGTTATTCAGCGGGGGATTGCCGAAGCCAGCCATTACTTAGAGCAGCTCTCTGCCGGAGCGCCTAATCAGCCACTTAGATTGTTGTCTAGTTTTAAGAAAATGGCGGCTTTACGCCAAACGACGGAAAGCGGCGCTGAATTATTTTTCCCGCAATTATCCGAATTAGTGCTGCCCTTAGGATTGCCGGTAAAAAATTTACCGGCTGCGGATATGAGCGGCTTTATTCGCTTGCGTCGGCAACGTTTTGAGGCTGGCTTGCTAAATTGGATTAGCAAAGATGTGGGTGCCGCCAGTATTATGGCGAAAAGTTTGGCAGAGATTGCCGCGACGCAGCCCAATGTCGTTTCTCGGCATTTTTGGTGGGCAGCTGCGGGCTTGTTAGATGGCCTAAGCAGCCACCGCGCATCGGCGGATATCGATTTTAAAACGCTTATCTTGCGGCTCAATTTACAGCTACGCCGCTTAAGTGATGGCTCTGGCAAGGTGGCTGAGCGGCTGTATCGCGATATTTTATATGCTTTATTAATCATAGAAACGACGAGCCCTTTGGCGCTTGGGCTGCGTAAAGCCTTTGCCTTGGAGAGTTTATTGCCAAGTAAAGATGCTGATTTGCTCTCGCCAGCGGCTGTTTTGCGTAAGCAGCTCGCCCGCAGTTTGCGTGAAGATCTGGCGGTATGTAAAGACACGTGGAGCCGAATTTGTTCGGGTCAATCCGAGCGTCTAGTCGCCTTTTTAGCCGATTTTGAGCCTTTGGCCGTCCGTTCTGCCCCTTTAAGTATTCCTGGTTTAGATGATTTATGGCAGGCGCTGCATCAGGCGATTCACCGCTTAAATCGACTTGCTCCTAGCGACGGCCAAGCCTTGGAAGTGGCAACAGCGCTATTGTTGATCGATAACGGCTTAGCCATTTACCCACTCTTGGCCGATGATTTCCCTGCGCAAGTGGATGCAATGAGCCAGCGCTTGTTAAATCCATCTTTAAATAGCGAAGTACCTCATTTAGATGCGGTATCACGCCAAGCGCAAGAGCGTCTTTTGCAAGCGCAGCTAGCGCATGAAATGCGTAGCAATTTGCAAATGGTTGAAGATGTGTTGGAAGGATGGTTCCGTAATCCTGATCACAATTCAGAACTGGTTAAAGTGGAGCCTAGCCTGCGTCAAATTCAAGGCGCACTGCAAATGCTGGATAAGCACCAGGCGGTTGAGTTATTGCAGCTATGCCAAAAGCGGATTGAGCAATTTGTCCGTAGTGAATTATTGCTGCCCGCTCAAGAAGAGCTAGAGCTCTTGGCTGAGGGCTTATCTAGCCTTGGTTTTTATCTGGATGATATTGCGCAAAGCCGCGATGAGCCTGCGTCTTTGCTGGGCATGATTGATAAGCTATCCGGCGCGCTGCCGGTCGATTCTCTGGCAGATAGCTTGCTTGAGGTGCTAGAAGAAGAGCCAGAGCTGGAGGCCATTACTACGATTGTGGCCCCGCAGGCAGACCCATCTAAGCCTTTGCCGGTGTCAGATGCTGCGGTAGATGCCGAATTGCTTGAAGTGTTCTTAGAAGAAGCTGCAGAGGTCTTGGCTAGCATTGCAGAGCAGCTACGGATTTGTCAACAGACCCCGCACGATCGCGAAGCACTCACCGTTGTAAGACGCAGTTTCCATACCTTAAAAGGCAGTGGTCGGATGGTGGGCTTGAATCACTTGGGGCAAGTGGCTTGGGCGATAGAGCAACTGATGAATAAGCTGATGCAAATTGAACGCCCAGCGAGTGTTGAGCTAATCGATTTGCTTGATCAAGCACATCGGGCGTTTTCTGGCTGGGTGCAGCAGCTTTCTACCACTGGAGCGGCGCTGATTGAGGCGAGTGATTTAATCGCCTTGGTGGACAAAATCAAAGAACAATTGGGTGAGGCTGCTTTAGCGCCAGTAGAGCACATACATTTATCAGTAGATCCTGAGCAGGCAGAAAACGATGAAGTGATGATCGGCACCGTAACCGTGTCTGCATCACTGTTTGCGCTATTTTGTAATGAAGCTTTGCAATATCTGTCGACCTTGCAAAATAAAAATAGTGACCCATCGGCCTATTTATTGGCGGCACATACCTTGGGAGGCATTGCCTCGACGGCGGGTTTCCGTAGCTTAGGCGAGCTAGCCTACACCCTAGAACATGTGGTGCAGCAACTCGGCGAAATGGTGATTGCAGACGAGCCTGTGCTAGAGCAGGCGGTGAATCGCATTGCTTCTATGCTAGGGGCTATTTTTGCGCTGGAAGCACCGGGCTTTGCGGAGGCAGAGATTTTTGCGCTGCAAAAATTGCGTGCTCAACCTTTTGATATTTCTTTAGATGAGGAAGCAGAAGTAGCGCCGCTTGATTTAGATTTGTATGAGCCTCATAGCGAAGCTGCAGAAGCTCCATTAGAGACCTCTTTAGACCTTAGTGAGGGCAAATTAGAAGAGTCAGCTGAGTTGACTACGGCCACCGATGCTCTTGAATTGTCCTTGCTAGATAGCTTGTTGGCAGAGCCATTCCTAGCCGATGAAGATATCGAGCAGGCCGCTGAGGCGGAAGCTGGCATTGCTCCTCATATTGAATCGCCAGTATTAGACGGTTTATTAGCAACAGAGCCATCTCTTGCCGGTGAAAGTATCGAGCAGGCCGCTGAGGCGGAAGCTGGCATTGCTCCTCATATTGAATCGCCTGTATTAGACGGCTTATTAGCAACAGAGCCATCTCTTGCCAGTGAAAGTATCGAACAGGCCGTTGAGGCGGAAGCTGATGTTGCTCCTCGTATTGAATCGCCAGTATTAGATGGCTTATTAGCAATAGAGCCGTCTCTTGTCGATGATGCTGAGCAGGCCCAAACAGCCTGCGCAAACGAGCTAGAAAATATTGCCTCGCCCTTATTAAATGGGTTGCTGGACGTTGATTCTTTAAGTGGCATGGCAATACCTGCTGAGCTATTGGATGAGGTTGAAGAGGAAGTTGAGTTTGAACAGCACGCGGCCCTTGCCGATTTGTTGGAGATCGACCCTGCATCATTAGATCCCTTGTTAGATAAGCACGATTTACAGCGCAAAGCAGAGCTAGATAGCGAGCAGTCTGACGATATTGATGAGCAGCTCTTACCGGTGTTTATTGAAGAGGCCGATGAGCTGATCCAGCAAATTAGCGCGTCATTGCGCGGCTTGCGTTTGCCAGAGCCTGATGAAAAAGATGCCCGTGCCTTAGCGCGTGTTTTACACACCTTTAAAGGCAGCGCGCGGATGGCGGGTGCGATGCGGATGGGTGAAGTCATTCATCAGATGGAAAGCCGCTTGCTGGCCGCTGGTAGCCATTACTCTGCATCGCTATTAGATGCATTTGATGCCGATTTTGATTTGATTCAAATGCTGGCCGATGAGCTAAAAGGCGGTAAGAAGCCGGAAGAAGTCATTGCTCCTGTTGCTGTACAGCAGGCGGAAGTTGATACCAGTACCACGATCCGAGTGAAATCAGAGCTGATGGATCAGCTGGTGAATCAGGCCGGTGAGGTATCGATCGCCAGATCGCGGATCGAAGCTGAAATGCTGACGATGAAATCATCCCTGCTCGATTTAACCGAAAACGTCAACCGCCTACGCAGCCAGCTGCGTGAGATGGAGATCCAAGCCGAATCGCAAATGCAGGCCAAGGTGAAAGAGCACGAAGGGCATGAAGCTAACTTTGATCCGCTCGAATTCGATCGCTTTACCCGCTTGCAAGAAGTGACCCGCTTTATTGCTGAAAGCGTGAATGACGTGGCCACTATTCAGCAAAACTTGTTGAAAAATCACGACGATTCTAGCTCGGCGCTATCCCAACAAGCGCGGATGACTAAGGAGCTGCAACAAAGCCTGATGCGGGTGCGCATGGTGCCGTTTAGTAGCTTGTCTGAGCGTCTTTACCGCCTGACTCGTCAGACCGGTAAAGAGGTTGGCAAAAAGGTCAACTTGGAATTACGTGGTGGCCGAGTAGAGATCGATCGTGGTGTGCTCGATCAAATGATGTCGCCCTTTGAACATATGCTGCGAAATGCTATCGATCATGGCTTAGAAACCACCGAGCAGCGGCTTGCCTTAGGTAAGCCAGAGTTTGGTGAAGTACAGGTAGAAGTGCGCCAAGAAGGCAATGAGCTGGTCTTGCTGCTAAAAGACGATGGCAAGGGTTTGGATTTAGCCAGCTTGCGTACTAAAGGGCTTGAAAAAGGCCTGATCAATAACAATGCCAGCGATCAAATGATCACGGAGTTGATTTTTGAGCCGGGCATCAGCACCGCTAGCAGCCTAACCACCTTATCTGGCCGTGGTATTGGCATGGATGTGGTGAAGAATAAGCTAGGGGACTTGGGTGGCCGCATTGAGGTGAGCAGCGAAACCGGCGTAGGTACTACGTTTACGATCTATCTGCCGCTGACCTTAGCAGTTACGCAAGTGGTTTTGGTGAAGGCTAATGGCCAGCAATATGCGATTCCATCAGGGATGGTGGAGCAGGTGCAGGAAATTAAGCTGGGGCCACTGGAGCATGTTTATGAAAATCGCTTCCAAGAATGGATGGATCATCGTTATCCGTTTGCCTACTTCCCAAGGTTATTAGGCGATACCCAATCCGTACCAGAGCAAAAACGCTATAACACCGTGATATTGCTGCGTAGTGGTAGCAGTCGTATGGCCTTGCACGTTGATGAGCTGCTGCGTAATCAAGAGGTGGTGGTGAAGGCGATTGGGCCGCAATTAGCGCGGATTCCAGGCGTAACCGGCGCAACTGTGTTGGGTAACGGCGATGTGGTAATGATTATGAATCCACTCTCGCTGTTGGCTCGTGGTGAAACACGCAGTACCGCGATTCATATCAGCCCAGAAGCACTGAAAACCACGCCGGTAGTGATGATTGTGGATGATTCACTGACGGTGCGTAAAATCACAGGGCGGCTATTGGCTAAGGAAGGCTTCCAAGTATTAACGGCCAAAGACGGCTTAGATGCCTTGCAGCAGCTATCGGATATCAAGCCAGATGTGATGTTGGTGGATATCGAAATGCCGCGTATGGATGGCTTTGAATTTACCCGTAATGTGCGCGCCAATGAGGGAACACGGCATATTCCTATCATTATGATTACCTCGCGTACGGCAGATAAGCATAAAAACTATGCATTTGAGCTGGGGGTAAACACCTTCCTTGGTAAGCCTTACCAAGAAGAAGAGTTGCTCGGCCATATTCGCGGCTTTATTCAGGCTTAACTCACTGTAATAAAATGCTGATAGGGCGCGGCATACCGTGCCCCTACTTAAATAGGGAGGCGTAACGGCCTCCCTATTTGCATTCTCCTAAGCGCCGCGCACTGCCTTTTAGCGCCATGCTTTTCCCTTGGGCTTGAATCTGATGCTCGTATTGGTAGCTATCTCTGGCGGGGCTAAATTGAATCACGCTGTGGATGGTGGCGGCGTGTGGCTGTCGGCATTGCATATCCATGCTGACGGTATTACCACTATTGCTTACCTTGGGTGGCTCGCAGTTTTGTGAGGGCTTTTGCCCCATTTGCTGCCAGCTACCCATTTTTTCTTTTGATAAACAGAGTGACATCGTGATCGTCCCAGCCTTCGGGTCGAAATGCATGTTAGGTTGCTGCATTTGCTTGATTTGCTCGGGCTTCATTTTACTAAACATGGCTTTTTGTTCAGCGGGCATTTCGCTAACGACTTCCCACTGGCCAGCTTGCGGCATAAGCTCAGCAGCGGGGCTGAAGGCGCTGAGCAAGGTTAAGGCATATAAGACACGCATAGCAGAGCTTCCAACACAGTGATGCACCGTTATAGACCGGTGGTGGCGTATTGGCAGGCGATGGAGGTGGCTGGATGGCGCAAACAAAAAGCCCAATCCGAAGACTGGGCTTTTTGATGAATGCTTGGTGGGTCGTGCGGGATTCGAACCTGCGACAAATGGATTAAAAGTCCACTGCTCTACCAACTGAGCTAACGACCCATATAGGGGTAAGGCAACTGTATTTAACTGGTGGGCTGTGACAGATTCGAACTGTCGACCTACGGATTAAGAGTCCGCTGCTCTACCAGCTGAGCTAACAGCCCTGCAAATATTGTGTGATTGGTGGGTCGTGCGGGATTCGAACCTGCGACAAATGGATTAAAAGTCCACTGCTCTACCAACTGAGCTAACGACCCGCTCACACTTCAGAGAGGTCGCATTATAAGGATAATTTAATTTGTGTCAAGCCCCTTACATCCTAAATTTAGCTTGCCCCCAGCAGTTCATCGCTTAACTACTGATTTTTATAACTATTTATTTACAAGAAGTTTAGATTGATTGGCGCTGAATTTGCCCAATTGATCTATTGCAAAATAAGAATATTTTTTATAAAAACCGTGAATTTATGCAAACCCTTGAATGCAGCAAGCGAATAGAAACACGGTAAACTTAAGTTTTTCTATGATATGGACAATCGTCATGCGCTTGCTACATACCATGCTCCGCGTGGGCAATTTGGAACTTTCTATCAAGTTTTATACCGAAGTACTGGGTATGCGTTTATTACGCAGCAAAGACTTCCCTGAGGGGCGTTTTACCTTGGCATTTTTGGGTTATAACGACGAAGCCAGCGCTACGGTATTAGAATTGACTCATAACTGGGATACCACGCAATACGATTTGGGCAACGCTTATGGGCATATCGCGATTGAAATCGACGATATTTACGCCTGTTGTGAAGATGTTCGTCAAAAGGGTGGCAAGGTTGTGCGCGAGCCAGGCCCTATGAAGCATGGCAGCACGGTGATTGCCTTTGTTGAAGATCCTGATGGTTACAAAATAGAATTTATTCAAAAATGAAAAAAATCCTCTTTGCAGTTTTAAGTGCGTTGCCAGCCTTTGCGCTGGCCGCTGATTTTAATGGTGCAGATTTAAGCTTGGCTTGGGCGCTGCCTTTTGTGGGTATTTTGCTCTCGATTGCGCTATTCCCCTTATTTGCGCCGCACTTTTGGCATTTACACTTTGGTAAAATAACAGCGTTTTGGGCCGCGTGTTTTTTGCTGCCTTTTACCGCGGTGTTTGGCGTGTCTACTTCGCTGGGGGTGATCGCTCATGCCATGATTGATGAGTACATTCCCTTTATCTTGATTCTATTTGCCTTGTACACCATATCTGGTGGTATTTTGGTTTGGGGTAATTTACATGGCTCCCCCAAGTTAAATACTGGGATCTTGGCTTTAGGCACTGTGCTTGCTTCCATTATGGGAACTACCGGTGCGGCTATGCTGCTTATTCGCCCTTTGATTAAGGCAAATGATAATCGCAAGCATAATGTACACGTGGTGGTGTTCTTTATTTTCTTAGTGGCAAATATTGGCGGTGGTTTAACTCCATTGGGCGATCCGCCTTTATTTCTTGGCTTTTTAAAAGGCGTTGATTTTTTCTGGACCTTTAGCCATATGTTGCCCTTGGTGGCCTTTGCCGCAGGCGTATTGCTAACGGTATTTTATTTTATCGATAGCTATTATTTTAAAAAGGAAGGCGTATTGCCGCGTGACCCAACTAAAGACACGCCGATTAAAATTCATGGCAAGTTCAATTTCTTTTTAATTGCCGCTATTGTGGCTAGCGTGGTGATGTCGGGCATTTGGAAACCAGGTATTTCTTGGCATATTGCAGGCACTGAGCTGGCGATCCAAGATTTAATGCGTGATTTACTATTGCTAACTATTGCCCTGATTTCATTAAAATTTACGCCAAAACCAATACGTGCAGGCAACGATTTTAACTGGGGCCCTATCTTAGAAGTGGCTAAGCTTTTTGCGGGCATCTTTATTGTGATGGCGCCTGCAATTGCTATCTTACGGGCGGGTGAGGCTGGGCATTTAGCGCCTTTAGTCAATACCGTATCGAATGCCAGTGGTGGCCCGGTTGACTATATGTATTTTTGGATGACCGGCTTGTTATCGGCATTTTTAGATAATGCACCAACTTATTTAGTGTTCTTTAATTTGGCGCATGGTGATGCGGCCCATATGATGGGGCCAATGGCATCCACTTTATTGGCTATTTCAGCAGGTGCGGTATTTATGGGTGCGCTTAGTTATATTGGTAATGCGCCTAATTTTATGGTGAAAGCGGTAGCGGAAGATCGTGGTATTAAAATGCCTAGCTTCTTTGGTTATATGGCTTGGTCTTGCGCGATATTATTGCCGCTATTTATTGTGATGACCTTGGTGTTCTTTAGTCATTCATTTTAAATATGTATGTTTTATGATTAAGAATGGGCACTTGCTTAGCAAGTGCCCATTTTTTTAGACCTATATTCTGCACCAATGCGTAGCGACTTGTTACTTGCTTAACAAGCTGAAGAGCAGATTACATTCGTAATATGGGCTACTTAGCAATGGTTTTATGTTTTTTTCTTCGTGCGTAAGTTGGTGTAAAGTGTAAAGTTAGTTTTGTTAACTTGATGATGAGGCGAATTAGCTTTAAATGATTTTTGGCGCAGTGATAAATATTTATTACTGAAAAAGGTAAAGCATTGACCTTAGTCAGAAGTTTCAAATGAAGCTCTGTGTATAGTCGTTTGTGAAGAAGCTAGAACAACCACTGGCCTTAACAGGTGGGCAAGGAATAAGTGTCAAAAAGTTAATAAATGGGAACGTACAGTGATGGCAAAGGTCTAGCTTAGGTACTCATTTAAATGCTTGATAAAAAGATTTTCCGATCAGCAATTCTAGACGAGGTGTTACGTGACTCAACCGCTATCTCTTGCACAAATCGACAAAATGCACGCTTACTGGCGTGCGGCTAACTACCTTTCGGTTGGTCAAATTTATTTGTTAGACAATCCGCTCCTTAGCGAACCACTGAAGTTTGCTCATATCAAGCCACGCCTGCTTGGCCACTGGGGCACGACGCCCGGTCTGAATTTTATTTATGTTCACGCCAATCGCATTATTAAACAACGCAAAAGCCCAATGATTTATATCACTGGCCCGGGGCATGGCGGCCCAGGTTTGGTGGCAAATACTTATCTGGAAGGCAGCTACGAAGAATTCTATCCACATATCGACCGTACTGCGGCCGGTATGCAACGCCTGTTTAAGCAATTCTCCTTCCCACGCGGTATTCCTTCGCACGTAGCGCCAGAAACTCCAGGCTCGATGCACGAAGGCGGCGAGTTGGGTTATTCGCTTTCACACGCTTTTGGTGCTGCATTTGATAATCCGGACCAAACGGTAATTGCCGTGGTGGGTGATGGCGAAGCTGAAACAGGCCCGCTGGCAGCATCTTGGCATTCAAATAAATACCTGCACCCAGTGAACGATGGTTTTGTGCTGCCTATCTTGCATTTGAATGGCTACAAGATTGCTAATCCAACCCTGCTATCCCGTATTAGCCACGAAGAAATCACCAAGATGTTCGAAGGTTTTGGTTACAAGCCGCACTTTGTTGAGCTGAAGACCGAAACATTCAATGAAAAGAATGAATCGTTTACCGAGATCCACCAAAAAATGGCTGCGACCATGGATCTGTGTATGGCCGAGCTGGATGCGATTCGTGCTAAAGCACAGGCAGAAATGGATGCCGGCCAGCCTATCGTTCGCCCACGCTACCCAATGATTGTGATGCGTACGCCTAAGGGCTGGACTGGCCCGAAAGAAATTAAGGGTAAGAAAGTTGAAGATTACTGGCGCAGCCATCAAGTGCCGTTCTCTGATATCGATGAAGAAAACGTCCACAACTTAGAAAATTGGATGAAGAGCTATCGTCCGACCGAATTATTCAATGCCGATGGCTCATTCAAGGCCGAGCTGGCCGAGCTAGCCCCTGAAGGCTTGCTGCGTATGGGTTCTAATCCCGTGGTGCACGGCCAAGAGTCCAAAGATCTGCGCATGCCAGATTTCCGCAAATATGCGGTGACGTTTGACAAGCCAGGTACAGTAAACGCCGAAGCCACTCGCGTGATGGGTAAATTCTTGCGCGATGTGATGGAAGAGAACGAAGAGCAAAAGAACTTCCGCATCTTTGGGCCAGATGAAACCGCATCAAACCGCTGGAACGATGTGTTCGATGTATCGGGCAAAACTTGGTTTGCTGATTACCTTGAAGCCGATAAAAACAATGATTACCTAGCGCAAGATGGCCGCGTGATGGAAATCTTGTCTGAGCATACTTGCCAAGGCTGGCTGGAAGCGTACAACCTGACCGGTCGTCACGGCTTCTTTAGCTGCTACGAAGCGTTTATCCACGTGATTGATTCGATGTTTAATCAGCACGCAAAATGGCTGAAAACAACACGTACTATCAACTGGCGCAAACCGTTGCCATCGCTGAACTACCTGCTGACATCACACGTATGGCGTCAGGATCACAACGGTTTTAGCCATCAAGATCCGGGTTTCCTTGATCATGTGATTAACAAACGCGCCGAAGTGATCCGCGTTTACCTGCCAGCAGATGCCAACACCCTGCTCAGCGTAACCGACCACGTACTACGCAGCCGTCACTATGTAAACGTAGTGGTCGCCGGTAAGCAGCCAGCGCTGCAATACCTGACCATGGATCAAGCCATTACCCATTGCACTAAGGGTCTGGGGATCTGGGACTGGGCGTCTAACGATCAAGGCGGCGAGCCAGATGTGGTGATGGCTTGCGCGGGTGAAGTACCGACCATGGAAGCACTGGCGGCAACTGATTTGCTGCGCCAGCACTTCCCTGATCTGAAAATCCGCTTTGTAAACGTCTGCGATTTGATGACCTTGCAGCCAGAAGAAGAGCACTCACACGGCTTAACAGATCGTGAGTTTGATTCGCTGTTTACGACTGACAAGCCAGTGATGTTTGCCTTCCACGGCTACCCATGGCTGATCCACCGCCTGACTTACCGTCGCAATGGTCATAGCAATATCCATGCGCGTGGTTATATCGAAGAAGGCTCGACCTCTACACCGTTTGATATGGTGGTAGTGAACAAGCTGGATCGCTATAACTTAGCCATCGACGTGATCGATCGTGTGCCAGCGCTGCAAAAAATCGGCGCACATGTTCGTCAAAAACTGTCGGATAAATTGGTAGAACACAGCCAGTACATTGCAGAGCACGGCGATGATCTGCCAGAAGTTAAAAACTGGAAGTGGCCTTATTAATTAGCAGTGTTTAGCTAATTAACGCTCACAAAAACCGCTTTCCTGATGGGGGAGCGGTTTTTTTATGGATTAATGTCTTAAATAATAAAATTGAGGGTTTTTTTATTTATTGTGTTTTTTTAAAACGAAACTAGAATATACCTCTGCTGCTATTCTTATATTATTTTCATAACCTTCATTGTCGCTCTTTTTTATAAATCCTATTAAAATAGCTTGTTTGTTGTTACCAAAGCCTTTAAAGAGGATTCTTGTTGCGCCTCCTGGGTATGCAGAGAAACGAATTTCTCGTAATCCATCATTATTAGAAAGTGATTTAAACAATGGCTCGCCACCTTGAAAATCACGCGTACATGCCAATTTTAATTTGTTAATTACACGATGCTTATTTTCTTTTGTAAGACTTTCATGCCAATTTATAAATTCACTAGAAGTGCAACAATTTTCACATAGTCTAGAAATGTCAATTTCATTGAAGGTTTTTAATAGTTCAATTCCATGCTTATGACAGGATATGTTATTAATTAATAGATGTTCATTAATAAATCGACCATTAGTTGTTCTAGCAATAATTACCTGAGATGATTCCCACTGATTTTCTGTTGGAATACTTAAAAGTTTGGCATCTAGAAAATAAGCAAGACTTAATATGTCTGGATTTTTTGGTACTGCATATCCGGGTGTATAAAAAATGTACTCAGCCATTTCATTTATTATCCTGATTATGTCTCTTGCTCAGGATCCCTTGATTTAGCCATTCGCGCGGCGTAAAGTGAACGAACGTTCTGTTTTGCGGAGGTGGATCATGCCCATCAATGGCATTCAGATGCAAAAAGGCTTGTCTTTGCCTGAGTTC